>NZ_DXUU01000031.1 GCF_019417665.1 Ruminococcus sp. | reverse complement strand
GGTTGTCTATCTCAGAACCGTCTTTTGACTATATCATTATTATACTAGGAGAGATGCAGATGGAACGTCTGTCACGCTGTCAAGAAATTGAACGGAGTATTATCAAACGCTTTCGCAAACCCATCTGGAATGCGTTTATCAAGGGCGTAAAGGCATATGAACTGGTGAAGCCGGGGGATCGGATCGCAGTGTGTATTTCCGGCGGAAAAGATTCCATGCTCATGGCAAAATGTATGCAGCATCTGCATCATTACAGTGATATTCCCTTTGAGATCGAATTTCTATGTATGAATCCGGGTTACGCCGAGGAAAACTGGGAATTGATTCAGAAAAATGCAGAAACGCTCCAAATTCCTCTGCATACCTTTGAGACCCGGATTTTTGATGTGGTGGATAAGCAGATCCACCACCCCTGCTATCTCTGCGCCAGAATGCGCCGGGGACATCTCTACAATGCGGCACAGCAGATGGGCTGTAATAAGATCGCACTGGGGCATCACTTTGACGATGTCATTGAGACCATTCTCATGGGTATGCTTTACGGTTCCCAGACCCAGACCATGATGCCCAAGCTGCATAGTGCAAATTTTCCTGGTATGGAGCTGATCCGTCCCATGTACTATATGCGGGAAGCGGATATTATCCGATGGGCAGAGGCAAATGACTTGCATTTCATTCAATGTGCCTGCAAAATGACAAAGAAAAATCCTGAACAGGAGACCATGTCCAAGCGCAAGGAGACAAAGGCACTGATCGCACAGCTGAAAAAGATCAATCCCGGCGTGGAAAAGAATATTTTTAACAGCGTGTGTAATGTGAATCTGCGCACGATCATTTCTTATCACGAGGGTGATGAATATCATCATTTTCTGGATGATTACGATGCCAGAACAGCTGCTCTTCGTGCTGGAGAAAACGTCGGGGAAACTCAGGAATAACAAAACCGCTCTCTGCAATTGGGTCAGAGGGCGGTTTTGTGCTATAGCGGTGAGTACATACGTTATGGAATCTGTTCGGTTCGTTCCAGTTGCTTCTGGAAGATTTGTCCGTTCCATTTGCTTGAAGCAGACGGCTGTGTTGAGACAGTTTCTTGTTCCGGCTTTGCTTCAGATAGAGCAGTTGTTCCAGAAAGATCGTCTGACTGTAAAGCACACTGCGCCGTTTCCATGGCATCATACTGCGCTACATGTGCAATATATACCACATCCCCGGTGTCAATAGTACCATCGTGGTTGGCGTCGCCATTTTCAGTTTTAGGGGCTGCCTTTTCCCGGAGAAGTAGTTCTGCATCTGCTGCGGTCAATTGCAGGTCGCCGTCCAGATCGCCGGGAACGGACTGGATGTGATAGGGGTGCACGGCGGTAATAAAATAGCCCTTTTCTGTAGACTTTTCATCTCCCAAATAA
The DNA here is from genome assembly GCF_019417665.1 of Ruminococcus sp. GTDB lineage: Bacteria > Bacillota > Clostridia > Oscillospirales > Ruminococcaceae > Ruminococcus_C. The sequence goes on along the minus strand of NZ_DXUU01000031.1, from coordinate 33,553 downwards.
TCAATGTACCAGGAGCCAGAATCCAGCAGATATAGCCTCTGGGTTTCCAGATCGACACAATCTACAAGCACATAGTGATCGCTGCCCGACGCAGTTGTCATTTGCAGGATATAACTCCACTCCAGACCATCGCCTTTAGCGGCACAGATGGTATATGCCTGTTCCATGCGTTCTTCCATACTGCCGGAGAGCCAGACCGTTTCGCCCAGCGTGAGATATTCTGCATATGTTGCGGCAACACGCTGCATTTTCGGCATACCCGATTTCAGTATGTTTTTTGTAAATGCCGTGTAGTAGGTGTGGGAATCCGTCAGCGCATCCGCACCGGGTACTGGGAGATTATAGCGTACACTCATTTTTGCCAGGGCATAGTTCAGACAGCCATCTTCGTCAATTGCGGGGGTATTGGTGTCCGGCGTTTCAAACTGCATCCAGTCCTCGTATGCAGCAATGGCAGGCTGAGCTGCACTGCCGCCGGGGATAAATTCTTCTGCGTAAGAGGTATATTGCCATTCAGTGCACAGTAAAAAGGCTGCTGTCAGCCCAGAAAACGTTTTTTTCCATATCTGCATGAAATTCCTCCTTTGGTCGTCCGATGTGCAATACACATTTCTATATATATGCAGTCTTGCCAGAAAACAGAACCAACCCACAAATGCGAATGATTGGTTTTATGATACCCGAAAAAGTGCATTTTGTCAATTCAAAATATATGGTAATAAAAATAGTAATAAAGCTGGAGGTTATGCAGAAATATCTGCTATTTTCCATGTATAAAAAGAGCATCGATGCCATATTTCTCCTACTGCTGCCCTGGACTTTCCAGTTCCTCTATCTGAAAATGTGAAAAAATTTTAGGATGTCTTTTCAAATGGGAAAAGATATGGTATAATAGAAATGTTGTGATAGATCGTGCTGCACGATATGCGTGTGCGGTTTTTAAAAGTGAGGAGAGGGATTATGACAGAAACAGAATGCATTGCGCTGAAGCGAAAGGCGTTTCAAAAATATTTTGATGGGCTGAACGATCGTCAGCAGCAGGCGGTTTTTTCTGTAAACGGACCGGTTCTGGTGCTTGCCGGTGCCGGAAGCGGCAAAACCACTGCGATCATCCATCGTATTGTCAATATGATCTACTTCGGAGACGGCTATGCCCAGGCAAAGGGCAATCTCTTTGAGGAGGACGCTGCGTGGCTGAAAGGGTACATCTCCGGAGAAAAACCGGAGGATCTCCAGCGACTCCGGGAGATTCTTGCAGTTGCTCCCATCCGCCCGTGGAATATTCTGGCGATCACCTTTACCAATAAGGCAGCCGGAGAAATGCGTGCCCGTCTTGCGGCAACGCTGGGTGAGGAAGAAGCTGCGCAGATCCATGCATCCACATTCCACTCGGCATGTGTCCGGATCCTGCGCCGGAGTATTTCCCTTCTGGGGTATGACAGTGACTTTGCCATTTATGATACAGACGATGCCAGACGGCTCATGAAAGCATGTATCGCAGACAGCGAGGTCTCTGAGAAACAATTCCCGCCCCGCAGTGTCATTCAGGAGATCAGCATGGCAAAGGATGCTATGATCTCCCCGGCACAGATGCTGGAGGATGCCGCAGGGGACTACCGCCGGATGATGATCGCAAAGCTCTATGGGGCATATCAGCGGCGGCTGCGGGAATCCAATGCTCTGGATTTTGACGATATTATTTATCTGACTGTAGAACTGTTCCGTCAGTTCCCAGAGGAATTGGAAAAGTATCAGGCACGCTACCGCTATGTCCTTGTGGACGAGTATCAGGATACCAACCACGCTCAGTATCAGCTGATCTCTTTGCTGACCCGTGACGGAGGCAATCTCTGCGTTGTGGGCGATGATGACCAGAGTATTTACCGTTTCCGCGGTGCTACCATTGAGAATATCCTTGGATTTGAACAGGAATTCCCCGACTGCCAGGTGATTCGTTTGGAGCAGAATTATCGTTCCACCCAGACGATTCTGGATGCGGCAAATAGCATTATTGCCAACAATGAGGGCAGAAAGGAAAAGCATCTCTGGACGGAACTGGGTACCGGGGAAAAGATCACCTGGTATAAGGCAGCGGATGAATCGGACGAGGCTGCATATGTAGCGGATTCCATCCTAAAATATGCGGAAGAGGGCGGCGCATTTGGTGACAATGCCATTTTGTATCGCATGAATGCCCAGTCCAATATGCTGGAACGAATGCTGGTGCGCAGTGATATCCCATATCGGATCTATGGCGGTACCCGTTTCTATGACCGAAAAGAGATTCGAGATATTACAGCGTACATGAGCATTGTAGAAAATCCGAATGATATGGTTCGCTTTGAGCGAATCGTCAATGAGCCGAAACGTGGTATTGGCGATGCTACTTTGTCTCTGATTATTGACATTACCCGGGATCTGCACTTGTCACCCTTGGAAGTCGTGCGTACTGCTGACGAGTTTCCGGTATTGTCCAAAAAGGCCGCAGCTTTGCAAAAATTTGCCGCTATGTGGGACGAACTCATCGCAGCATCTCAGGAGCTGCCGCTGGAGGAGTTTCTAGACGTACTTCTGGAACAGACAGGCTATCGTGCCATGCTTCAGGCAATGGGGGATGAGGGTGAGTTCCGTCTGGAGAATATCGAGGAACTGAAATCCTCTATTCTGTCCTATCAGAACGAGACAGAGGCGCCGTCCCTGGGTGGATTCCTGGAGGAGATTTCCTTGTATACCGATGTGGACAAGTATGAGCCGGAACAGGATGTGGTAATGCTCATGACCATTCACTCGGCAAAAGGACTGGAATTCAAAAATGTCTACCTGGTGGGCATGGAACAGGGCGTGTTCCCGGGAATGCGCAGTCTGGATTCCCAGAGCGATCTGGAGGAAGAACGCCGCCTTGCTTATGTGGCGCTGACACGTGCAAAGGAAAAGCTGACCATCAGTACTGCCGCAAGCCGTATGCTGTTCGGTATGACTATGCGCAATCTGCCGTCCCAGTTCCTGACAGAGATCGATGCAGACCTGATCCAGCGCAAGAGCAGTTACACCATGAAAAAGCCCAAGCAGGAAGAAAAATCCCAGGTGGATACAGTGCAGTCCATTTCGCTCCAGAGGCAGCTCGCCACCCAGAAGAGCAAAAAGCCTGCCGCTGCACCTAAGGAATTCCAGATAGGCGAGCGTGTGCGCCATAATGTATTCGGTGATGGAACGGTGCTCTCTGTTTCCAAAATGGGTAACGATGCTATGCTGGAAGTTGGATTTGATCAGGTAGGTACCAAAAAGCTTATGGCCAATTATGCCAAGATCAAAAAGTTGTCATAATATTAAGAAGCGAGGAACTCTAGAGTTAGGAGGAATGTTTCTTGAAAAATGGTTATCATATCATAGATGCCCATGCCCATATTTTTCCGGATAAGATCGCAGAAAAAGCAACAGACGGCATTTCACACTTCTACGACCTGCCCATGCAGTATCATGGGAGAGTCTCGGAAATGCTGGAGAACGGTGCTGCTGCCGGAATCGACAGCTTTTTGATCTGTTCTCCGGCGACTACAGTATCCCAGGTGTACTCCATCAATGCTTTTCTGGCATCCTGTGCGGCGGCATATCCCATGTGCACTGCCTTTGGTACACTTCATCCCCGGTCGGAGACCATGGAGGAGGATTTTGCACAGCTGCAAAAATTGCAGCTGCACGGCGTAAAGCTGCATCCGGATTTCCAGAACTTTCCCATTGACGATCCGGCGGCATATTCCATGTATGATATGATACAAAGTTCCGGACTGCCCATTCTGATGCACATGGGGGATTCTCGATCAGATTTGTCCCATCCTTACCGGCTTGCCATGGTACTGCGGCAGTTCCCGAAACTGCGTATCATTGCAGCCCATTTCGGCGGCTGGGGGCGCTGGAAAGAAGCTCATGAGATCTTACAGCCCGATGGGCGGATTCGCTTCGATACCAGCAGCAGCCTGCCGTTCTTGCCGGTGGAGGAGATACGGAAGTTGATTGCCCATTTCGGTGCGGAGAATTGTTTCTTCGGGGTAGATTATCCCATGTGGGACTATGGGGAAGAGCTGGAACGATTCTTTGCACTGGAATTGTCTGATGCAGAAAATCGTATGATCCTTTCAGAAAATTTAACAAATTGGCTGGAGGAAAGGGCATGATTTGCTTTCTGATTATGTTTTGAAAGAAATATGCTATTTGGAATTATGAATACAAAGAAAAAACAAAAAATCTTCCCATAAAAATAACTTTTCATTTTCGGATTTTTGTGGTATACTGATAATGGAAAAGCAAACGCTTGATAATGAGAAAAAGGATGCGTGAATATTATGAGAAAAACCAAGATCGTATGTACCATTGGCCCGGCAACAGATGACGATTCTATTATGCGTCAGATTATGCTTGCTGGCATGAACGTGGCTCGTTTCAATTTTTCCCACGGTGACCATGAGATACACCAGCGCCGTTTTGAGCAGATCGTGCGTCTGCGTGACGAGCTGGGCTTGCCCATTGCCACACTGATGGACACCAAAGGTCCAGAGGTTCGTCTAGGACGCTTTGTGGATGATAAGCCTGTGACTATTGAGACAGGAGATACCTACACGCTGACCACGGACGATGTGCTCTGCGATGACAAGGTGGGGAGTGTTTCTTTCAAGAATCTGCCCCGTGACGTGAAGCCGGGCGTGCATATTCTGGTCAACGATGGTGTCATTGAAATGGTCGTGGAAAAGGTCACTGCAACAACCGTTGTCTGCCATGTCATTCATGGCGGCGTGCTCTCCAATAACAAGGGCATCAACGTACCGGGTGTACAGCTGTCCATGCCATATCTCAGCGAGAACGACAAAAATGACCTGGAATTTGCCGCAAAGATCGGATTCGACTTTATTGCAGCAAGCTTTGTCCGGACTTCTGCGGATATTGACTATCTGCGGAAATATACACAAAGCCTGGGTTGGTTCGATGTGCGCATCATTGCCAAGATCGAAAATGTAGAGGGTGTGCGGAATATTGATGAGATCCTGGAGGCATCTGATGGTATCATGGTTGCTCGCGGTGACCTGGGTGTAGAGATCCCCTTTGAGCAGATCCCGTCGGTTCAGAAGGAACTCATCCGCAAGGGTTATCAGGCAGGCAAGCAAGTGATCACTGCCACACAGATGCTGGAATCCATGATCTCTAACCCCCGTCCCACACGTGCGGAGATCACAGACGTTGCCAATGCGATCTATGATGGCACTAGTGCGATCATGCTTTCCGGCGAAACTGCTGCGGGTGCATATCCGGTAGAGGTTGTCCGCACCATGGATCTGATCGCACGTACCACAGAGGATGACATTGACTACAAGGGAATGCACTCTGCAAGCCGCACTAAGAAAAATGACGATATCGCTAATGCCATTGCCCATGCGACAGTAACCACCGCCCATGACCTGGATGCCGCTGCCATTCTGACAGTGACCATGTCTGGCGTGACGGCACGAGAGATCTCAAAATATCGTCCCTGCTGCCCGATTATCAGCTGTACCGTCAGCGAGCGTGTCCGCCGTCAGATGAACCTGAGCTGGGGCGTATATCCGGTGCTGGTAGACGAGGTGTCTAATACGGATGCTCTGTTCGATGCGTCACTTCATGCAGCAATACAGTCTGATTTTGTTAACCGGGGTGATATTGTTGTTATCACAGCCGGCGCACCGGTAGGTGTTTCCAATACGACGAATATGATGAAGGTAGAGCGTATCTAACGATTACGTTCCCAATGATAAAAAATGCGCACAGTGCAAATGAAAAGCACTGTGCGCATTTTTTGTTCTATGACAGATTCTCGGAAAAACCATTTAAGCGTCTTCTTCCGGCGTTGCCGGTAAAATTTCGAGAACGATACAGGTGACGTTATCAGAACCGCCGTTTTGCAGTGCAGCCTGTACCAGCACTGCGGCTTCGTTGAAATAATTCTGGGAAAGCAGTTCGAAAATCTCATCATCATTGCACATGTTCGTTAATCCGTCGGTGCAGAGTACAAATTTGCTGCCCACTTCCAGCGGTATCGGGGGTCTGCTGTCCGCATTTAACCCCGCTTTATTGCGGTCTGAACCGATAAACAGCGTCAGGCGATGCTGATCGGGGCTTCGTTTTGCTTCTTCCTCTGTATAAATTGCAGCGTCCACTTTCTGGTTCGCAACGGTATGATCCCTTGTGAGTCGGGTCAGACCGTCCTGCTTGTAACGATAGATCCGGCTGTCGCCGAGGTAATATAACTTTACGGCATCTCCTAAAAAGTAGAGCATGGAAAAGGTCGTTCCGCCGCTGAGACAGTGTTTTTCTGTGAGCATGGCACAGACTGCATTATTTGCTTCTGTGGTATAGGAAGAGATAAGCTGATCCAGCATTCGTGTCCCGTCTGCATATTTCAGCTTTTTCTCATATTTCCGCAGCGTCTGCACTGCGATCTCAGATGCAACTTCGCCATACGCAGCGCCGCCCATTCCGTCAAAAACTGCAAAACTCATACCGTCCGCATGGCGGATGGTATAGGTCGCAGAAAAGTCATTCCGGAAGATGTCGTTCATGTACAGACCTTCCAGATAAAAGTTGTCCTCGTGATTGCCCCGCACTTTTCCAATGTGCGTGGACACCGAGACACGCAGTTGGTATTCTGTCACGCCGGTGTGATAAAATGGTTCAGATGTTTCCCCGGGATAATTTCCGCCATAGTAAAAGAATGGATTATGATTTTGATTTTGATCTGTATTTTTATGGTTGAAAAACATCACAGAATCTCCTCATTCAGAAAATAGGCATGGGAAAATGGAAGCCCAGCCGAATCACATTCGGAGTGCTGCCCTTGTTATCTTATCATATTTTGCAGGAAAAGTAAACACCTTTGCGGAAATTTTCTGCCTATGCCTGTCATTTTTTTCAGATGCCACAGTTTAAGAAGAAATTCTTGTGCAAAAGTTCCAAAAAAACCGGAAGGGAATTCCCCGTCCGGTTTAACTGAAGTGCTATATTTTAACAGTGGCAGCAGCAGTTGAGCAGCATATTCAAGAGCAGATTGGCGGCACAGCATCGGAGACAGCCAGAGTCGTCCCAGCTGCCGCTGTTCATATAGGGCTGCTGCATCTGCTGGTAGGAAAAGCCTGGGGATTCCAGTTGCTGCACAAGTCGTTGGTACTCATAATTACCTGGTTCCATTTGTGCAGCGGTGCGGGCGTATTGGACAGCTGTAGCGTTGTTTCCGGCGCCGGAGTGGGCAACAGCGGCGGTATAGTACCAGTTGGCGTTTTTGTTTTTCATGCCTTCCAGTACACGGACCGCTTCTGAAAATCTGCCGTTTCGGATGAAATTGACAGCCGCCTGCATGTGAATGCTGTTTTCGTCTCCGGAGCCGGCGGCGCTGCGGCTTCGCCCTTGAAAGCCGCTGTAGTTTCGGCTTGCACCACCGTTCTGCCGCTCGTCCATAATGGTCTGATATGCCTGTTGGATCTGTTTGAATTTTTCTTCATAGGCTTTTGCATCCGGCTTACCCACATTGGCATCGGGGTGATATTTTCGACTCAGTGCACGATAAGCTTTTTTGACCTCCTGGTCGTTGGCGTTGCGGGAAATTCCCAGCACTTCATATGGATCCATGATCGTTCTCCTGTCTTTCGTATTTCTTTTTTCTTTGATAAAACTGCGTCCAGACACCAGCATATAAAATATTGCGCAGTATCTCGTCATATTTCAGAATGGGCAGCCGTTCGAACGCTGAAGCGCAGGATGCCATCATCATTTGCAGCAATTGTTCGCAGGTCTGGTGAAATGCCGGGTCGGATACGGATAAGCCAAGCAGGGGATTGTAGCATCCTTTTTTGCGGTCGTGTTCTAGATCGTCATAAGCATCCAGCAGATAAATAAACTTTCCGAGATAGAATCCCACATCCTGCAGGTCTTTTTCCCATACATCGTCTTTCCAGACAAACAATTCTCCCAGCAGCGTCCCGAAACATCCGGCAGGCAGCTCAGGATTTGTTTCCCCGGCTTTTTCCATGGCGTGAAGCACATCTAGCTGTGCGGCGATTCGTTTTGCCTTTTCTGGGTATTTTTTTTGTGCAAGCTGGTAACCATGATGTAGAACGCCGGCAGCGGCACGGCGAGAGATTTTCCGCTCATCCATCCAGTCATCCATGCACTTGTCATGATATAGCAGAATGCTCATATCCGCCGCATAAGATGTCACTTCACTCTGAAGATGTATTTGCTTCCGAAAAGGGTGCGCTGTACAGCGGCACCGTTCTTCCTGTTCCTCCGGCTCATATAATCCTGTTAGCAGCAGGATCAGAAAGGTCATGTCATAGCTGAGGGTCCAGCATGCAGCTGTACCGTATTGCCGGTGCAATGCTTCACATAAACCACAGTAGCAGGCGTGGTAGACATCATATTCCCGGAATCGAAGCTCTGGTTTGTAGGCACGTATATATCCGTACATAGCAGTAGTTAGCTCCGTTTGATAAAGGACGTACGGCATTTCGGGCAAGTGATCTCGATCTTACCCCGTCCCTTGGGCACACGCACTTTCTGACCGCAGCTGGGGCAGGCATACACCCGGTGAGTTTTGCTGTACTGTCCGGCAGCCTTCTTTCCGCCGAAGAAACGGCGAATAGGCTGTGTCAGCTCCAGGAATTTTTGGTTTTCCGCAGCACGCTTTGTGATATTTCTGGAAAAGATCCGAAAATAAGAATATATCAGAACCAAGATCGCCAGCAGATTCAAAAGATTGCTTTGGAGCAGTAGGGAAAGCAGCAGCAAGATGAGAAATGCACCCAGAAGCCACTTGTTCAATGTATCATTTCCGCCGTATCGTCCCTGCATCCACTGTGCCAGACGTGCTCTCCAATTTGACATAGTTTATCCATTCCTTTCCAGATAAAAACAAGAATGTGGTAGCGACTGCATCATTAAGGTGTACCATAGGTACATGGGTATATATCATGTTGTGCAGCCGGAGATAATATCCAATAGTATACCACAAATTTTCCACGAAAAAAAGCGGTTTCTGCAAATTTTCATGCAATTTTCAGAAAAGAGCACCTTGACAGAAACTTTTGTCCATGCTTTATCAGAAAAATAATCGGGATTTCATTCTTGACGTGAACTCGGGTTTCATGATACAATAGGATTACAGCGATTCTGTGGATAACGCTTGGAAAGGAATGGGCTTGATATGGAATGTCTGGATATTTATGACGAAAACGGAAATCTTACCGGGAGAACAGCAGACCGCAGCACGTTTTTACTCAAAGGGGAGTACTTTCTTTGTGCGCATGTGATACTGGAAAATACCGATGGTCTGTTTCTGATCCAGCAGCGGTCGGATACGAAGGCAACACGTCCAGGACAGTGGGATATCACTGCCGGTGCCGTGGATGCCGGGGAGACCAGTCTGGACGGCGCATTGCGTGAGGCAAAGGAAGAAGTGGGATTGACGATACCGCGGGATTCCATGCAGCTTTTGTTTCGGGATCGCCGGCGCAGCTGCTTCCACGATGTCTGGTATGTCTGTATGCCTTTTGTGCTGACAGACTGCACCATGCAGGAATCAGAAGTCCAGGCACTTCGTCTGGTGACGGCAGCACAGCTAGACGCCCTGGTACAGCAGATGCCTCATCGGTCTCACAGATATAAAACGCTGTTGTCTGATTTTTTGCAAAAACACAAGATAGACGGTTGAACGCTGGGCTTTTCTACAAGAGAAATTTATTTGTTCACACATTTTTTCGAAAAACGAAAAAAATATCCCGGTCAAGGTATTGTAAAGTGTAAAAAAAGGTGGTATAATAAGTAGAGCGTGTCGAAATGTCTCAGCTGGATGTCCGGCAAAGGGATTGGCATTCTTTACATAATTCAGCTGCTGACAGACAGGGGCGGCTGTGGGAAAGAAAGGATCATTATGAAAAAAATATCCATTGTAGTACCTTGTTATAATGAACAGGAGGTGTTGCCGCTTTTTTATATAGAAATTCAAAAAGTAATGGCACAGATGCAGGAGGAGCATCCGGATACTGCGTTTGAATTGCTGTTCATCAATGACGGCTCCCGAGATGGAACGCTGGTAAAACTCCGGGAACTTGCCCGGCAAGATGCACGTGTGCGATATATTTCCTTTTCCCGGAATTTCGGAAAAGAGGCAGGTATGTATGCCGGACTGGAAAATGCTACCGGTGATTATGTAGTTATTATGGATGCCGACTTACAGCATCCGCCGGCATTTCTGTCGAAAATGTATAATTATGTTCTCAGCGGAGAATATGACTGTGCCACCACACGGCGCATCAGCCGGGAAGGCGAGCCAAAGCTTCTGTCTTGGTTCTCCCGGAAGTTCTATAAGATCATGAACAAGATCTCCCAGACGGAGATCGTAGACGGTGCACAGGATTTTCGCTTTATGACGCGGCAGATGGTGGATTCTATTCTGTCCATGAAGGAATACAATCGGTTTTCCAAGGGTATTTTCAGCTGGGTAGGATTCCGTACCAAATATATTGAATATGAAAATGTGGAACGTGCTGCCGGCACCAGCACTTGGTCCTTCTGGAAGCTGTTCCGCTATGCACTAGAAGGTTTCTTTGCTTTTTCCACAGCACCGCTGACAATTTCGTCCATCCTGGGTGTAGTCAGTTGTTTGGTGGCGTTTGTTATGATCATCGTCATTATTATTAAGAAGCTGGCGTTTGGCGATCCGGTGCAGGGGTTTGCCACGCTGATCTGTGCGATTTTCCTCATGGGCGGTCTGCAGCTGTTTTGTACAGGAATTTCCGGACAGTATCTGGCAAAAACATATCTGGAGACCAAGCGCCGCCCCATTTATCTGGTACATGAGACTGAGAAAGATGTCAGAGAAGAAAAGGAATCCAAGTGATAAGATGGGAGACTGATCCATGAATAAGCACGCCAAACTGGTAGTGGGATTTTTGGTGGTTGTGCTGGTAGTCCTTGTGATTGCGACGATCAGCTTTTCTGTGGATATTTCGAAAAATTCAGAGGCATCCCAGAGCAGCGGCTCTGATACGGTCATCAATCCCAACGGCAACGAGATCATACAGTATGAAAATCATCTCTATGGTGTTGCAGATGCCGCTGGAAATACACTCATTGAGCCGGAATGGGAACAGCTGCACTTTATCGGCACGGAGTACCTGGCTGCTGCAAAGGAAACGGCAGAGGGCAGACGGATCGGTGTGCTGGATCTGGACGGTAATGTAGTTGCCCCCTTTGTTTATACAGATGTGCATGCTCTGACGCCGTCTTATTATCTGGCATCCTTTGCTGATTCCGAACAGGTAGTACTGTATGACAGTGGGTTTCGTCCGGTGGACGCTGCGGTCTGGGACAGTTATTCCTGGGAGAGTCAGCTTCTGACCCTGACAAAAGGTGAGGATGTATTTCTGTTTACATTGGAGGATGATGCACTGATATTGACTCGTGCAGATATAGTACGGACGTCAGAGGAGGTTTCCTTTACGGTCAGCTGGAACGGTGTGGATGCTGCATTGCTTTCGCCGGTGCAGTGGTCGAAAACGGCAGATCAGATGCTGCTTTTGCTGCAAATGCTGAAATCTCAGGAATTTGTAAATATCAGCCAGATCACAGATCAGGAACATGAAAATACAGTTCTTTCGACAATTTCGTTGGGAGGACATAAAGTAACACGGATGGAAGATATCGTCTATCTCAGTGCAGATACAGGTGAGGATGGGAAACTTGCCTTAACATGGCAGTGCCGCATCGGCATCTGGGGGCAGGAAGATGGCGTCAAAGAACAGATTCTTTCCGTGACCATGAAGCAAAATAAACAGGAAGTATGGGTAATTACAGAAATGCAGATCGCATAGGCTGCGTTTTTGTTTACATAAGGTTATCTCAGAAAATCAGTAAGTTTTCAGTGGTAACCATAACAAATCAGGTGAGCGTGTGCTCTGAATCAGGAGGAATACGTATGTCAAAAAAAGTAGCAGTAATTATGGGCAGTGACAGCGATCTGCCGGTAGTAAAAGGTGCGCTGGATGAGCTGGACAAGTTCGGCATTCCCTATGAGGTACATGTCATGTCCGCCCACCGCACTCCGGCGCTTGCAGCTGAATTTGCCGGAAATGCGAAGAAAAACGGATTCGGCATTATTTTGTCTGCCGCAGGAAAGGCTGCCCATCTGGGCGGTGTGTTGGCAGCACATACAACGCTTCCAGTGATTGGAATCCCAGTGAAATCTTCTACGCTGGACGGTCTGGATGCACTGCTTGCGACTGTACAGATGCCGAAGGGTATTCCGGTGGCAACAGTTGCCATTGATGGTGCTGCCAATGCAGCGATTTTGGCAGCACAGATGCTTGCGCTCTCAGATCCGGTGATTGATGCAAAGCTGGAACAGATGAAAATTGACATGGAAAACGGTGTCAAGGAAAAAGATGCAAAGATCTCGGCGGAATACGGTAACTGCTGAGGAATATATAAATTTATTCACGGAGGAAAAGAAAATGGCAGATTGGAAAAAAACAGAACAACTCTATGAAGGCAAGGCAAAGAAGGTCTATGCGACGGAGAACCCGGAGGTTGTTATCGTAGATTACAAGGACGATGCAACTGCATTCAATGGTGAAAAGAAGGGCACTATCGTTGGCAAGGGCGTGATCAACAACCGCATGTCAAATTATATTATGAAGGAATTGGAAAAGGAAGGTATTCCTACTCATCTGGTAGAGGAACTGAGCGACCGTGAAACCGCAGTCAAGCGTGTTTCCATCGTACCCCTGGAAGTTATCGTCCGCAATGTAGCAGCCGGCAGCTTCTCTAAGCGTATGGGCGTAGAGGAAGGCAAGCAGCTGCTCTGCCCCATCGTAGAATTCAGCTACAAGTGCGATGAATTGAACGACCCGTTCATCAACGATGACTACGCTCTGGCATTGGGTCTGGCAACACAGGAAGAGATCGACACCATCAAGAACTATACCCGTAAGGTGAATGAGGTGCTCAAACAGTTCTTCCTAGGCATTGGTATCCGTCTCATCGACTTCAAGATCGAGTTCGGCCGCCTGGCTGATGGAACGATTATCCTGGCAGACGAGATCTCGCCGGATACCTGCCGCCTGTGGGATGTCAAGACCAATGAAAAGCTGGACAAGGATCGTTTCCGCAGAGACCTGGGCGGTACAGAAGAAGCATATCAGGAAGTTATGAAACGTATTTTTGGAGCATAATCTATGGGTGGTTTTTTTGGTACAGTTTCAGCAAATGACTGCATTTCTGACGTTTTTTTTGGAACAGATTATCATTCGCACCTTGGCACAAGACGAGGTGGTATGACATCTTATTCTGCGGAGCTTGGTTTTCAGAGAAATATCCACAGCATTGAAAATTCACCTTTCCGGACAAAGTTCGAAAAGGATGTGGAAAGTATGCGGGGGACCATCTGTATCGGCTGCATCAGCGACACAGATCCTCAGCCTATTATGGTACGCTCTCAGTTGGGGCTTTATGCGATCTGCTCTATCGGCGTCATCAAAAACGCTAAGGAGCTGTCTGAGGAACTTTTAAAACAGGGCTGCGCCAACTTTGAAACTATGAGCAGCGGCAGTATCAATTCCGGCGGTCTTATTGCTGCATTGATCGCCCAGAAGTCCTCTTTTGTAGAGGGCATCCGCTATGCACAGGAAAAGATCCAGGGGACAATGTCTCTGGTGATCATGACAGAAGATTCTATCATTTGTGCACGGGATAAAATGGGACGGCTGCCGATTCTCATCGGCAAACGTTCCGATGGCTACTGCTTTTCTTTTGAATCCTTTGCCTATCAGAAGCTGGGGTATGAGACCTGCCACGAGTTGAAGGCAGGGGAGATCCTCAAACTGACAAAGGATGGCTATGAGATCATGAGCGAGGGCACAGACGACATGAAGATCTGTACCTTCTTGTGGACATACTATGGGTATCCCACTGCCTGCTATGAGGGTGTGAACGTGGAAGTCATGCGCACCCGGAACGGTGAGATCATGGCAGAAACGGATATGCAGAACGGAAAACTGCCCGATGTGGACTATGTCTGCGGCATTCCTGATTCCGGTATTCCCCATGCCATCGGTTATGCCAACAAGAGCGGTATTCCATTTGCAAGACCCTTTATTAAGTATACTCCTACATGGCCCAGAAGCTTTATGCCTGCCAATCAGTCCATGCGGAACAAAGTGGCAAAAATGAAGCTGATCCCAGTCCCGGAACTGATCCGGGGAAAGAAGCTTCTGTTTGTAGATGACAGCATTGTTAGAGGCACACAAATGCGGGAAACCGTAGAGTTTCTCTATGAAAACGGCGCAAAGGAAGTTCATATGCGATCTGCCTGCCCGCCGATCATGTATGGCTGTAAGTATCTCAATTTTTCAAGAAGCACTTCTGAACTTGAATTGATCGCAAGACAGATCATCGATGAAAATGAGGGCGTTGCCGGCTTGCAGTATATTGACGAGTACAGCAATTCTAATACAGAAAGAGGCAAACTGCTCCGGGGCGAGATCTGCCGGCGCTTAAAACTGACTTCCCTGGAATTCCAGTCACTGGAGGGGACAATTCGGGCAGTCGGAAAGCCCGAATGTCAGCTGTGTTCTTATTGCTGGAATGGAAGGGAATGATTGAATTGATGACAGGACTGCATGAGGAATGCGGTGTATTCGGCATATATTCTCCGCAGATCACGGACGTGGCAGCGATGACATATGCTGCGCTGTATGCGCTTCAACACCGTGGACAGGAAAGCTGCGGCATTGTGGTAAATGATCGGGGTGTTTTCTCCCATCATAAGGATCTGGGACTTGTCCCGGAGGTGTTTAATAACAGTCAGATGGAAAAGCTCGGACAAGGGAATATTTCTATCGGGCATGTGCGTTATTCCACCACCGGAAAGCCCAGCCGCTCTAATGCCCAGCCTATCGTAGTACGCCATGTGAAGGGACCCATGTCCATTGCACATAATGGAAATCTGGTCAATGCACACGACCTGCGAAAAAAATATGAGCTGCAGGGTGCGATCTTTCACACTACCAATGATACAGAAGTTATTTCTTATGCAGTGACAGAGCAGCGTCTGAAGCGTTCTTCCATCGAAGAAGCAGTAGAATATGCCATGTATGATCTGAAAGGCGCATATTCTCTGGTAATCATGTCGCCCAAGAAGTTGATTGCTGCACGTGACCCCAACGGATTCCGTCCTCTTTGCATGGGGCACTGTAAAGACGGCAGCATCGTGTTTGCGTCGGAAAGCTGTGCGCTGGACAGTGTGGATGCGGCATTTGATCGTGACCTGGAGCCAGGAGAGATCGTTGTTGTGGACGGGGAAAATATCCGTTCCATCCGCACCCACTGCGGTCAGAAACCCTCTCTCTGCGTATTTGAATATGTCTATTTCGCACGGCCGGATTCCGTGGTGGAGGGATGTTGTGTCCATGATGCCCGGATCCGTGCGGGAAAAATTCTCTGGAAAGAGCACCCTGTAGAGGCAGATGTGGTGATCGGCGTGCCGGACAGCGGTCTGGATGCAGCATTGGGTCTGTCCCAGGCATCGGGCATCCCATATGAAGTGGGATTTGTGAAGAACCGCTATGTGGGACGTACTTTCATTCAGCCGTCTCAGAAAATGCGGACGAATTCTGTCCGTATCAAGCTGAACGTGGTAAAAAGCGTGGTTGCTGGAAAGCGTGTTATTCTGGTGGATGACAGTATTGTGCGCGGTACGACCTGTAAACGTATCGTGAATCTGTTGCGGGAGGCTGGTGCAAAAGAAGTGCATATGCGTATTTCCTGTCCGCCCTTTACGAACCCCTGTTATTTCGGCACAGATATCGACAGCAAGGACAACTTGATTGCCTGTCAGATGACTATCCCCGAAATTTGCGAGCACATCGGTGCAGATACCCTGGGCTATCTGAGCATTGAAGGTGTGCAGTCCTTGACCTCGCCGGATATGACCCCACAGCCGGGCTTCTGTACCGCCTGCTTTTCCGGGGACTAT
This sequence comes from Ruminococcus sp., assembly GCF_019417665.1. GTDB lineage: Bacteria > Bacillota > Clostridia > Oscillospirales > Ruminococcaceae > Ruminococcus_C. The sequence goes on along the minus strand of NZ_DXUU01000031.1, from coordinate 17,505 downwards.
CCCATCGAAGTGCCCAAGGAAATGCCTAAGGATAAATTTGAAAAGAAGATCGGCGAATAACAACTGGACACATTTGAATTCCCTGTGAATCTGTCTGTCAGATGCATGGCAGATGACGAGTAAGCGGGCTTTTTAGAGGTGACCAACTGGAACACGGAGGTAAAACATAAATGGAAAGCTATTCGGAAAGCTATAAAAAGGCAGGCGTAGATGTCACTGCCGGTTACAAGGCAGTCGCATTGATGAAGTCTCACATTGCCAGAACTATGACGAAAAATGTTCTGACAGATATCGGCGGCTTTGGCGGTCTGTATGCACTGGATGTGGCAGGAATGCAGCAGCCGGTACTGGTTTCCGGTACAGACGGCGTGGGGACTAAGCTGAAGATCGCCTTTCTCATGGACAAGCATGACACCATTGGCATCGACTGTGTGGCAATGTGTGTCAATGATATCATCTGCTGCGGTGCAAAGCCCCAGTTCTTCCTGGACTATATTGCTCTGGGCAAAAACGTCCCGGAAAAAGTCGCAGGTATCGTATCCGGCGTGGCTGAGGGCTGTGTGCAGGCAGGCTGCGCCCTGGTAGGCGGCGAAACAGCAGAAATGCCCGGCTTCTATCCCGAAGATGAATACGATGTTGCCGGCTTTGCAGTCGGCGTAGTAGACCGCAGCAAGATCCTGAATTCGGATACCCAGAAGGCAGGGGATGTGCTCATTGCACTTCAGTCCAGCGGCGTGCACTCCAACGGCTATTCCTTGATCCGAAATGTATTCACGGTGAACAGTCAGAATCTGGCACGGTACTTCCCGGATCTGGGAACTACTCTGGGCGAATGTTTGCTGACTCCCACAAAGATCTATGTGAATTCCATCCAGGCACTGCTGCAGGAAGTGCCGGTGAAGTCTATTGCCCACATTACCGGCGGCGGCTTCTATGAAAATATTCCCCGTGCCCTGAAAAAAGGTCTGTCTGCAAAGATCAGCCGCAGCAATGTACAAGTGCTTCCGATCTTTGACCTCATTGCAAAGACTGGCAAGATTCCGGAGCACGATATGTTCAATACCTTTAATATGGGCGTGGGAATGATGGTTTGCGTTGCTGCTGAGGATGCTGATCGTACAGTGCGGATTTTGAACGAAGCAGGGGAGACTGCGTATGTATTGGGTGAACTGGTGGAATCCGATGAAGGTGTGATTCTGAAATAAGGAGAGAGGCGTAGCTGATATGAAAAATATAGTTGTGCTGGTTTCCGGCGGCGGAACAAATCTTCAGGCACTGATCGATGCTCAGAAGCAGGGCATGATCCCTAACGGACGCATCACCTGTGTTATTTCTTCCAATCCCGATGCCTACGCACTGGTGCGGGCAAGGGAAAACGGAATTGGTACTCGGGTGATCGTGCCCAAGGAATTCTCGTCCAGGGAGATCTATACTAAGGCACTTTTGGAAGCACTTTTCCAGGAGTATGCAGATCTTATTGTCCTTGCCGGATTTATGACCATTCTGGACGAGGCTGTGATCCATGCCTATCGGAATCAGATCATTAACGTGCACCCGTCCCTCATTCCATCGTTCTGCGGCCCCGGCTATTACGGACTTCGGGTACATGAGGCTGCTCTGGAACGAGGTGTGAAATATACAGGTGCTACGGTACATTTTGTCAACGAAGTTGCCGACGACGGGCCGATTATTTTGCAAAAGCCCGTTGCTGTACAGCCCGGCGATACGCCGGAAACGCTGCAAAAGCGTGTTATGCAGGAAGCAGAGTGGGTGATCCTGCCTCAGGCGGTGAGCCTGTTCTGCAATGGCAGACTGGAAGTTAAAGGAAAAACAGTATGGATCAAAGGTTGATCCTGGAATGATAAGCAGGAGGAGAACTATGAAAATGGCATCATTGCAGCAAGAATTGCAGCAGAATTCCTATCCGGGCAGAGGCATTGTCCTGGGACGTTCCGAGGACGGGAATTTTGCAGTTTCTGCATACTTTATTATGGGAAGAAGCGAAAACAGCCGGAATCGTGTATTCGTAGAGGACGGCGCAGGTATCCGCACCCAGGCGTTTGACCCGTCTAAGATGGTAGATCCCAGCCTGATCATCTATGCACCAGTGCGTGTTCTGGGAGATTATACCATCGTCACAAACGGCGATCAGACAGATACAGTCTATGATCTCATGCAGGCAGGCAAGACCTTTGAGGAATCTCTGCGCACCCGGGAATTTGAGCCGGATGCTCCTAACTATACCCCTCGCATCTCCGGTCTCATTGACCAGACCAACAACGGATTCTCCTATGCCCTTTCCATCCTGAAGAGTGCGGACGGCGATCCTTCCTCCTGTCAGAGATATACATTCGCCTATGGTAATCCTCTTGCAGGCGTGGGACATTTTATCCATACCTACGAGGGCGACGGCAATCCGCTGCCCAGCTTTTCCGGCGAACCTCAGAAGGTTGCCATTTCCGGAGATATTGACGCATTCACAGAGATGCTCTGGAACAGCCTGAACCCGGAGAACAAGGTCTCTCTGTTCGTACGCTACATTGACCTGAAAACCAAGCAGACGGAAACAAGAATCGTGAACAAGAACCAATAAGGAGGATCTCTTATGTCCAATGAAATGCAGTTAAAATACGGCTGTAACCCTAATCAGAAGCCGTCCCGTATCTATATGGAGGATGGAAGTGATCTTCCTATTACCGTGCTGAACGGCAAGCCCGGCTATATTAACCTGCTGGATGCATTCAACGGTTGGCAGCTGGTTTCGGAGCTGAAGGCGGCTACCGGCATGTGTGCTGCGACTTCCTTCAAGCATGTTTCTCCGGCTGGTGCTGCGGTAGGCACACCTCTGTCGGATACCCTGAAGAAGATCTACTTTGTAGATGATCTGGGTGAGTTGTCTCCTCTGGCATGTGCTTATGCCCGTGCCCGAGGTGCTGACCGCATGTCCTCTTATGGGGATTTTATTGCCCTGTCTGACGTTTGCGATGTACCCACAGCAAAGATGATTCAGCGTGAAGTTTCGGATGGTATTATCGCACCGGGCTATGAGCCGGAGGCACTGGAGATCCTGAAATCCAAGCGAAAGGGCACTTATAATATCATCCAGATCGACCCGGCATATGTACCGGCAGAGCTGGAACGCAAGCAGGTATTCGGCGTGACCTTTGAACAGGGTCACAACTTCCTGAACATCGACAAGGAAATGTTGTCCAATATTGTCACCGACAACAAGGAGATTCCGGAAAGCTATCAGAGAGACTTGCTGATCTCCCTGATCACCCTGAAATATACCCAGTCCAACTCCGTCTGCTACGTCAAGGACGGCCAGGCAATCGGTATCGGTGCTGGTCAGCAGTCCCGTATCCATTGCACACGTCTTGCTGGCAACAAGGCAGATATCTGGTGGCTTCGTCAGCATCCCAAGGTAATGGGACTTCAGTTCGTTGACGGTATCCGCCGTCCGGATCGTGACAATGCCATTGACGTGTATATTTCTGACGAGTATATGGACGTGCTGGCAGACGGCGCATGGGAAAATACCTTCAAGGTAAAGCCGGAGGTATTCACCAAGGAAGAACAGCAGGCATGGCTGGCACAGAATACAGACGTATGCTTAGGTTCTGACGCATTCTTCCCCTTCGGCGACAACATTGAGCGTGCCCACAAGAGCGGTGTACGCTATATTGCAGAGCCGGGCGGTTCTATCCGTGATGACCATGTCATTGCGACCTGCAATAAGTACAATATGGCAATGGCATTTACAGGCATTCGTCTGTTCCACCACTAATGACAGGAGGCATTATCCATGAAAATATTAGTTGTGGGCGGCGGCGGCCGTGAGCACGCCATTGTCATGAAGCTTGCAGAAAGCTCTAAGGTAGACGCACTGTACTGTGCACCGGGCAACGGCGGCATTGCCAAGTATGCCAAGTGCTTTCCGGTGAAGGCAACGGATATTGACGGCATGGTGGCACTGGCAAAGGAACTGGCGGTGGATCTGGTTTTTGTAGCACCGGACGATCCTCTTGTAATGGGTATGGCAGATGCCATGCAGGCAGAGGGTTTCATGACCTTTGGTCCAAAGAAAAATGCAGCGATTTTGGAGGGCAGCAAGGTGTTCTCCAAGGAACTCATGCAGAAATATCACATTCCCACTGCGGAATACCGGGTATTCAGCAAGCCGGAGGAGGCACAGGCATATCTCCGGGAAAAGAACGAATATCCCACAGTTATCAAGGCAGATGGTCTGGCACTGGGTAAGGGTGTTGTCATTGCCCAGAATGAGGAAGAAGCATTTGCTGCTATCTCTTCTATTATGGAGGATAAGATCTTTGGCGAAAGCGGTTCCCAGATCGTCATTGAGGAATTCCTGACAGGACCGGAAGTATCCGTCCTTAGCTTCACTGACGGAAAGACCGTAAAGCCCATGGTTTCTTCCATGGATCACAAGCGTGCACTGGACGGCGATATGGGTCCCAATACCGGCGGTATGGGAACGGTGGCACCGAATCCCTATTATACCTCGGAAGTGGCACAGCAGTGTATGGATACCATCTTCCTGCCTACTATTCAGGCGATGCAGGAAGAGGACAGACCGTTCCAGGGCTGTCTATACTTCGGACTGATGCTGACCACCAAGGGGCCTAAGGTCATTGAGTATAACTGCCGGTTCGGCGATCCGGAGACACAAGTAGTTCTGCCGCTGCTGGAGACAGATCTGGTGGATATCATTCTGGCAATCTGGAACGGTACTCTTGACCAGCTGGATATCCAGTGGAAACAGGGCTGTGCTGCCTGCGTTGTTATGGCAAGCGGCGGCTATCCCAAGAAGTACGCCACTGGTCTGCCCATTTCTGGTCTGGATAAAAACGGTCAGATCGATAGCTGCTTCGTTTATCATGCAGGCACGAAGTTGGATGGAGAACAGATCCTCACATCCGGCGGCCGTGTGCTGGGCGTAACTGCTACGGCGGAAACACTGCCTCAGGCACTGGAGACTGCATATGCCGGTGTAAAGACCATTTCGTTCCAGGATGCGCATTACCGGAACGATATCGGTCAGCGTGCATTAAAGGCACTATCTTAACGAATTGTGTGAAACATTGACACTCGGAGGCGTTGTATGAATTGTCGTTTACCTGAATTGCGGGCAAAAACAGCAAAATTGACAGCATCTCCGGGTGTTTATCTCATGAAAAATCAAAAGAATGAGATCATCTACATTGGAAAAGCCAAGAATCTGAAAAATCGTGTGACAAGTTATTTTCGGGAATCAGCCGACCATACCCCAAAGGTTGCGAGTATGGTAGATCATGTGTATGATTACGATTTTATTGTCACCGACTCGGAATATGAAGCTCTGGTGCTGGAATGTAGTCTAATCAAACAGCACCAGCCCAAGTATAACATTCTCCTAAAGGATGACAAGGGGTACAGCTATCTTTGCTTTTCGGATGAACCCTATCCCCGATTGACCGCAGAGAAGAATAAGAAAAAGCCAGGGGAGTATCTGGGTCCCTATATGAGTGGATTTATTACCCGAGAAACCGCCCGGGAGACCAATCGTGTATTTCGTCTGCCCACCTGCCACAAGCGGTTTCCTCAGGACTTCAAAAAAACACGTCCCTGCTTAAATTTCCATATCAAGCAGTGCATGGGCGTCTGCCGGGGGAATATTTCGCAGGAAAGCTATGGGGAGATCATTGCGCAGGCGAAGGATTATATCCGCATGGGCAGTGCCGATTCCGTAAAACGGATGCAGGCGGAGATGGAGTGTGCTGCTAAGGAACTGGATTTTGAACGTGCTGCAATGCTCCGTGATCGTATCGCAGCAGTCTCCAAGGCAGGGGAGACCCAGAAGATACTGGATGCCGAACTGGAAGAGGCGGATGTGATCGCTATGGCAGAGCACAGCGGTACGCAGTGCATCTCCATTCTCCGCTACCGAGGACGGCGGCTCTTCGATAAGGAGACCTTTTTCTTTCAGGAAACCGTTTCCCGGGAGGAGTTGATGGATTCCTATCTGACCCAGTACTACGAGCATCACCGTGCTGATATCCCGAAAAATATTATTTTGGAGTTTGCTCTGCCCAATCAGGAGATGTATGAACAGTTATTCAGTACCTTTGCCGGCTGTCGGGTACGCCTGACAGTACCCCAGCGAGGGACGCTCTGCCAGTTTGTGCAGCTTTCCCGGAATAACGCCAATGAGGAGCTTGCGCTGCGCTTCGGGCGTACAGGAAAGGAAGTGCAGGCGCTGGAGGAACTGGGTAAGGCACTGGGACTGTCCCAGCCGCCTCAATATATCGAAGCCTATGATATCTCCAACCTGTCCTCTACTTCTATGGTCTGCGGCATGGTGGTCTTTGAAAACGGCAGACCATTAAAGCGTGCCTACAAGCGATTTCGCATGAAGGAACATGTGACACAGGATGACTACGCCTGCATGAAAGAGGCGATCACCCGGCGGCTGAACCATTATCTTGCACAGGATGAGGAAGGGTTTTCCCGACTGCCGGATCTGATTCTGCTGGACGGCGGTCAAGGGCATGTGAATACCATTTCCCCGGTGGTGGCGGAATTCGGTCTGACGATTCCGGTGTTCGGCATGGTCAAGGATCAGAAGCACCGTACCCGTGCCATTTCCAGTGCCGGGGGAGAGATTTCACTGTCTGCCAATCGCTCGGCGTTTCATCTGCTGACCCAGATTCAGGACGAAGTGCACCGGTTTTCTGTTGCATATATGCATAGTCTCCATGCGAAATCGTCCTATCAGCTGGAACTGACGAAAGTACGTGGTATCGGCGAGAAAAAAGCCCAGAAGCTGCTGCTGCACTTCAAGACCCTGGGGAATCTGCAAAAGGCATCGCCGGAAGAATTGGCAAAGATCGCCGGTGTTAATGAGGATACAGCATCTCAGTTGTATCAGACAATTCAGGAGATGACGGCAGGGGAGTGAACCGTTGTTTTTATTCTAGGGACGAACTTTGTTCGTTCGTCGAATATACACCGGAAAATTGCGTACGAACAAAATTTGCCCCTCACAGGTTATCCGTATTATTCAAAAAATCTGCGGTAAATTGCAAAATAGATTTCCGTAGTTTTTCCGGACACCTCTGGACATTTGCCGGAATTCGTTGTATAATGGTACTAGACCATAGAAAGAAGGAGAATGGGAGCATATGCGTGTCATTGCCGGAAGTGCGAGAGGAAGAAAATTGAAAACACTGGAGGGACTGGATGTTCGTCCTACCACTGATAAGGTCAAGGAAGCGATTTTTTCTGCCATTCAATTTGAATTACCGGGCGCTGTAGTGCTGGATCTGTTTGCCGGAAGCGGTCAAATGGGTATCGAAGCTTTGAGCCGAGGTGCAGACCAAGCAGTGTTTGTGGATCGTTCTGTCCGGTCTCTCGGTGTGACACGGGAGAATCTTACAGCAGTGCAGCTGCTGGATCGGGCGCAGCTGCATCAGGTGGATGCGGTTTCTTTTTTACAGACAGGGGATTCTCTGTTTGATATTGCAATTCTCGACCCACCCTATCGTCAGGGATGGCATGTGAAGCTCTTTCCGTTTCTGGAATCCCGGATGCGGACAGGTGGCATTGTGATCTGTGAGCACGAAACTGGGCTGAAATTGCCGGAAACGGCAGGCACTCTGCATCTGGAAAAGCAGCGGAAATACGGTGCCATTACGGTGACGACCTATGTTTGCAGAAGAGGTGAGACATAAAATGGAACGAATTGCAGTGTGCCCGGGCAGCTTTGACCCTGTGACTCTGGGGCATTTGGATATTATCACACGTGCCTCGAAGCTTTTCGATCGTGTGATCGTATTGATATCAAAGAATATCATGAAAAATAACGCCTGCTTTACGTCTCAAGAACGAAAGGATATGATTCTGTGTGTGACACGGAATCTCCCCAATGTGACAGTGGACGTTTCTGATGGACTTTTAGCGGATTATGTCAAGGAGGCAGGTGCAACTGCTATTGTAAAGGGATTACGCGCCGTTAGCGACTTTGAATACGAATTTCAGATGGCGCTTGCGAACCGGAAGCTTTATGAAGGCGCAGAGACGGTATTTTTGACTACAACTGCGGAGAATATGTATCTTAGCTCCAGTGTTGTCAAACAGATCGCTGTCTTTGGCGGCGATATCAGCCATTTTGTGCCGTCGGAAATTTTGGATGTGATTGTAAAACGTTTGGTAAAGGAGAGATTATCATGAATATTGAAGAGATATTGGACGATATGGACGACCTGTTGGAACGCTCCCGACCCATTCCGTTTGCTGCACATAAGGCTGTCATTGATGCAGATCGTATGCGTGAACTGTTGAATTCGGCTCACCTGAATATCCCGGCAGAGATCAAACGGGCAAAACTCATCGATTCTGACTGCGATCGGATCATCAATGAAGCACGAGAAAAGGCAGAGACCATCATTCAGGATGCTGAAACACGTGCAAAGCGAATGCTTTCAGAGGAGGTTATTCTCCAGGAGGCAAAACAGCGTGCCTTGGACATGCTCACAAAGGCACAGAACGGTTCCAAGGATATCAAAGCAGCTGCTGAAAAATATGTCAATAATTTACTTAGCGATGCTCAAGCATATTTCCAGAACGGTTTGCAGGAAGTACAACAAACAAAAAGCAGGATTGAGGAACTGAAAAAATAATAAAATTAAGTTTCTTCTGAAAATTTATAGATTGTACAATAGACGGACATATTTTTTTGTTATACTATGAAAAATGAAAAGCAGTCTTTGATTATTGGATAATTATGAACATTTCAATCTGTGAAGAGATGATGGGACTGTACCGAAGAAAGGATGCGAAAGAAACATGGATAAGATCGATGCCATGCTGATTACATTGCTGCAGGAAAATGCTAGAGCACCACTGAAGCTGTTAGCATCAAAGGTTTTTCTGTCTGCACCGGCGGTTTCTTCCCGGATCGATAAGCTGGAGAAGCAGGGAATCATTCTGGGATATAACACGATCATTGACCGTCAGAAGCTGGGATATCATATTACCGCATTTATCAATCTGGAATTGTCTGCGGATCAGAAGTCAGAATTCTATCCGTTTATCAGCAGCTGTCCCAATGTACTGGAGTGCAACTGTATCACCGGCGTGTACTCCATGCTCATTAAGGTTGCGTTCCCATCCACACAGGAGCTGGATACATTTATCGGAAAGATCCAACGTTTTGGCAACACTTCAACGCAGATCGTCTTTTCCACCCCGGTTCCCCACCGTGAGATCATTGTGGAACCAAACGTATAATTCAACTTGTCGTGCCGCCGCAGTCATAGTCGATTTTGCTATGCTGCGGTTTTCTTTTTGGCGATTATGAGGTGATGACCTATCATACATATTATCATCGGCGGCGCTGGCTGCGGAAAATCCACCCGATTGATCCAGCGGTTACAGGAACAGGTGGAAAAGGGGGAGCATGTGCTGACCCTTGTACCGGAGCAGTTTTCCTATGAATTTGACCAGAAGCTGTATCGCATCCTGGGACCTGTTGCATTCAATCAGCTGGAAACCCACAGCTTCAAATCTCTGGCACGTGCTGTTTTTCAGCGGTATGGCTGTGTGCCTGACGGCAAGACCAATGCGGACGAGCTGACAAAAATGGCGCTGCTCTATGAGGCAGTGCTCTATACCACAGAACGGGAGCATATGCTTCGGATTCTGGAAAAACAATGCAGGCAGTCATCTTTCGTGGAGGAATTATCCACTCTCTTTGCATTGTTCCGACGCAGTGGGATTACGCCGGAGCTGCTGTACGATTCCTGTGCAGCTCTGGATGGCCGCCTGTTGGACAAGACGCTGGATCTGTTCCGAATCTATCAGAAATATGATCAATTGTTAATGGAGCACCACCTAAAGGATACGGAGACGGAACTGACCGAAGCGGCAGCCATTGCCAATGGACAGGATGCCTTTCTGGGGGATGTACTGTGTCTGGACGAATTCGAAAGCTTCACAGAGGATGAGTATGAGATGCTCACCGTGCTGCTTTCTTCCTGCAAGGATGTCTACGTGGCACTGCGTACGGACAGCACTGACGCTGTGCCCTTCTCTCTGTTTGAGACTGTTCAGGACACGCTGTACCGCATCAAGCGGATTGCATCGGAACTGCATATTCCGGTGTCTCTGGAGACCTGTGAAACGCCCTATCGCTTCCAGTCCGGAGATCTCCGGTGGCTCAGCCAGCATGTATTCCGCAGTTCTCAACCCTTTTCCAGTGAGCCCCAGCATCTCCATATTCTGGAGGCGGCAACACCCAATGAGGAAGCGGAATATGTATGCGCTACCATCCGCCGGCTTCTTGCAGAGAATCCGGCGCTTCGCTGTCGGGATATTGCCGTGTTGACCAACCAGATGTCCGACTATGAGAGTATTCTGGAGACAGCAATGGATCGGTATGAATTGCCCTATCATGTGGACGAAAAGCAATCGGTGCTCTACACGCCGCTGATGGTATATCTGCACACAGTCCTGGAACTGCTCCGTGCCAAGCGTCCAGATACAGAACTGCTGCTGCGTCTGGGCAAAACCGGGCTGACGAACTGTACTGCCGGAGAAATGGCGGAATTGGAAAACTATTGCTACACCTGGCAGATCGACGGCAATACCTGGAACGAACCCTTTACAGGCGGCAGATGTGAGACTGCGGAGAAAGTGCGGAAAAAACTGCTGCTTCCCATAGAGAACCTGCGGAAAGCCAGCCGGAAGCCCCATACGGGTGGAGAATATTGCCGGCTGCTCTACGATTTCATGGGCGAACAGAAAGTGGAAGAGCGTCTTAATGAACAGCTCCTTGCCATTCAGGATGAACAGAAACGGATGCAGACCCGTGAAGAATGGGCGCATGTCTGGAACAGTCTCATGGATATTCTGGATCATATGGCATTGCTGTACGAGTCCTTGGAAATGGCGTTCCCGGAATTCTGCGCTGTGCTGGCATCACTGACTCGGAGTGTGAAGCGTGCTGTGCCGCCCAGAACACTGGATGCGGTGCTGATCTCCCAGGGAAGTACTGCCCGGCTGAATGCGCCGAAGATCGTGTTTCTGCTGGGCGTTTGTGAGGGTACATTTCCGGCATTGCCCGGCGGTAGTGCCATATTCTCGGAACGGGATTGCCTGACCCTGGAACAGATGAAGCTGCCTGTAGTGAAGTCCAAGGAGGTACAGCTGGCAGATGCACGTCTTGCCGCCTATAAGCTGCTTTCCTCGGCATCTCACGCCCTGTATCTGACCTATCCTTGCGTGAATATTACCCACCAGAAATGCTATCCCTCCAGCGTGATTGCCCAGATACAGCGGATGTTCCCGGAGGGTGCAGATCTGAAACAGACCTGTGGGGCACAGGGAAGTGCCTATTATGCAGGTACTTTGCACGCTGCTTATTATGAGTACGTGCAGAACTATACGGAGAACACCCCGGAGACTGCCAGCATTGCTCAGGTACTGCTGGAGGAACCCCTTTATGCCGGGAGACTGCGCAAACTGTCGGAACTGACGGCAAAGCAGACGGAGGATCCGGATGCACCCCTGTTCCACATTGACGACAAGAAGTTGATGCAGGATTATATCGGGAATACTCTGCAGCTGTCCGCATCGGGACTGGAACGGTATCAGTACTGCCCCTTTTCCTACTTCTGCAATGACATTCTCCGGCTGTACAGCCGCCAGAAGATTCGTCTTGCAGGAGCTGGTAGCGGCAGTCTCATTCACAGCTGTCTGGAACGGCTTTTGAGAGAGTATGACAAGGATGCCTTTTTGCGGATGACACCGGCGCAGCTGCGGCAGGTAATCTCCGGCTATGCGGCGGAGTTCTGGCAGGCGGAAATGGGCGGTGACTTTTCCAAAAATGGCAGAGAACTGGCGGCATATCGCCATACGGTGGAGGGAATGCTGCCCCTGCTGCTCCATATGCAGGAGGAATTCCGGCAGTCTGCCTTTTCGCCCTATTGTATGGAGTTGCAGATCACGCCGGAGAATCAGGATTTTCCGCCCCTACATCTTCTCACCGGAGACGGACAGCAGATTCGCCTGGTGGGAAAGATCGACCGGGTGGATGTATGCCAGGACGGCGACAAGCTCTGGGTGCGTGTGGTGGACTATAAAAGCGGCGTAAAGGATTTCTCTCTGGGAAATCTGCTGTACGGTCTGGATTTACAGATGCTGATCTACCTGTTTTCCATTACGGCACCGGGAACACCTCTGGCAGATGCATCGCCTGCTGGTGTACTGTATATGCCGTCGGGAATGGTGAAGAGTGACCTGAAACGGGGTAGCGGCGTAACCCCCCAGAAGCAGTGCAACGATACCTACCGTATGAAAGGCATTCTGCTGCGGGATCCCCATCTCATCACCCTCATGGAACAAGAGGGAAGAGGCATCTATATTCCGGGAAAGCTGGATGGTGACCAGCAGCTGGACAGCCGTTCCGGGACATTCCTGACGGCGGAACAAATGCGGCATCTGCGGCAGTATGTACTGCGCCGGCTGACAGATGCGGCAGAGGGCATCTATCACGGAGAAATCGATGCATTTCCGCTGCAATTGCAGCAGCATAATCCCTGCAGCTATTGCAGCTATGCCAATATCTGCGGCAACAGCAATGAGTGTCACGGACAGATCGCCGGGGGCACACAGGTATCCCGGGAAAAACAGATGATGGAACTGCTGGATTCCATGGAACAGGAAGAGGAGGAGAAGCACTGATGGCATGGACGGAACAGCAAAGCTGTGCAATTGAAACAAGAGACTGCGGTCTCATTGTATCTGCGGCTGCCGGAAGCGGCAAGACTTCTGTGCTGGTAGAACGGCTGCTGCGGATTCTCATGGAAGAAGATCCCCAGCGCCGTGTGCCTGCGGATCGCATGATCGTGGTGACGTTCACCAATGACGCTGCCGCAGAAATGCGCTCCCGTCTCAGTCAGGCGCTGGAGATAGAACTGCAAAGCCAGCCGGAAAACCAATGGCTCTATCAGCAGCAGATTTTGCTGCAAAGTGCCCATATCTGCACCATCAGTTCCTTCTGCTTCGACCTGATCCGGGATAACCTCACCGATCATGGAATTACTTCCGGCTTTCGTATCCTGAACGAGACAGAGAGCCAGATGATCGCCGGAAAGGCGGCAGATCAGGTACTGAACCGCTGGCACGAGGAACGTCCAAAGGAAATGGAACTCCTCTGGAACAGCTTCTGCGAGAAGAATGATACACCCCTGGAACAGATACTGATGGAACTATACCAGTTCCTTGGTTCAGTACCTTTCCGGGACAGCTGGTGCAGGGAGGTACTGGATGGACTGGGTCAGCCTCTGGCGGATTCGCCCTATCATCAGGCATTGACACGGCAATTGCAGCAGCTTGTCCAGACGGCAGTCAGTCAGGCACAGGAGGCTGCTTCTCTGGCGGCGGAGTTGTACGATTCCCTGGAGGACAACACTGTCCTGCCCTGGGTGGAGGAGGATCTGCGCTGTCTGGAACGGGTACTTCGTAGCATTGAGACAGGCGGCACAGACTATGACCAGATGCTGTCACTGCTGTTGGAGAAAAAAGCCAACCGTGGCAGAAAGCCTTTTCCACGTAAGAAAAAATCTATCTGTTCAGAAGAGGATTACGAACGGGTGAAGCAGCTCCGGGGACAGTATCATGATCTGGAAGGGGAAATCATAACACTTCTGGAGAACGTATTTCCCTATGAAGCAGCCGATCTGGAACAGCATTTGCAGCTGGTGTCATTGCTTTTCGAGATGGAGCAGGAACTGGAGGATACCATCTGGCAGGCAAAGGTACGGCAGAATGCCCTGAGCTTTGAGGATGGGGAACGCCTTGCGCTGGAACTGCTCTCTGCACAGACCACGGACGGCAGAATCCATCCCTCACCCTTGGCGAAGGAATTGCAGGAATACTATGCCCTCATCATGATCGACGAGTATCAGGATTCCAACAATAAGCAAGATGATATCTTCAAGCTGCTGTCCCGGAACTGCATTGACCCGGAGACTGGTGCACTCCGGTATGGGGACAATGTCTTTCTGGTCGGGGATGTCAAGCAGTCCATCTATCGTTTCCGTCTGGCGAATCCCCGGAACTTTGTGCACGCCATGGAGGATGCTGCTGCCGGTAACGGTGTCTGCCGGCATATTGCACTGAACCGGAATTTCCGCAGTGCACCGCCGATCTTACAGTTCATCAATTTCCTGTGCGGCAACCTCATGTCTCCGGCATGCGGCGATGTAATCTATGATGAGAGCGAAGCACTCCGTCCGGGTTCTGCCATCGGGGAACTGCTGCCGCCGGAGGAACAGACTGTGCATGTGGCTGTGTTGCAAAAAACGCCGGAGCAGGAAGATTCAGACGTAGATCTGCAAACAGAATATATCATTCGGCAGATCCGGAATATGATACAGCAGGGAAGTTCCGTGGCAGAAAAGGATGGCAGTACCAGACCTTGTACCTACCGGGATTTCTGTGTGCTCCTGCGGAATAATACCCAGTGTATGACTGTTGCACATGCCCTGGAAGAAGCAGGGATTCCGGTGCAAAGTCCGGAAGAAAAGGGATATCTTCAGGCACGGGAAATCAGTATCCTGCTGGATATGCTCCGTGTTCTGGATAATCCGCTGCTGGATACCTCTCTTGCGGCGATCATGCTGTCGCCTATGTTCTGGTTCACCGCACAGGAACTGACTCAGGTGCGGATGCTATCCAAACGTTCTAGCCTGTATGCTGCCCTTTATCAGGCGGCAGGGATTCTGTCTCAGGCAGAGGATACCGAAGAATTCCTGGACGAGGTGCTTGTGCAGAAGTGCCGTTATCTCTGCGATACCCTGCAAAAGCTAAGGCAGGATGTGGCGCTTATGACATTGGAGGCATTGATACGTCGTATCTATGATACCACGGATTTTCTTTCGGTCATGCAGCTGACAAAGGATGGCGAGAAGAAGCGTGCTAATCTCAACCTGCTGATTCAGTATGCAAAACAGTATGAGGAAAATGCGGAGACTGCTCACAGCGGTCTGTCCGGCTTTTTGCGGTATATTGACTGGCTTGTGGAAAGCGGCAATGACTTTCAGCAGACGTCTTTGTCTGCCGGGGCAGAGAATGCAGTGGCGGTAAAGACCATGCACCGTTCCAAAGGACTGGAATATCCCTTTGTATTCCTGGGAAAGCTGGAGACAAAATTCTCCACAGAGGATTCTCGGAAGAACGCACTATTCTCTGACTGCGGCATGGTGGGATTCTGTATCAAGGATCCGGAGACCTATACCCGTGCCAAGACCATGCCCTTTTCCGTACTGGAACAGGATAACCAGAATTTATCAAAAAGTGAAGAACTGCGGCTGCTCTATGTTGCAATGACACGAGCAAAGCAGCAGCTGTTTCTTCCCCTGGATGCCGAAAAGATTCGTACCAAGAGCCGGGATTACCTTTCCGAATACGGTGCGTTGATCCTGTCAGACGGCAAGCTGCCGCCCCTTCTGGTACAGTCTGCCGGCTCTATGGCACAATGGGTGTGGATGTGCCTGTTACTGCGCCATGACGCTGCCTTAGGGGATGCAGTGCAGCTGCCGATTCAGACATGGCAGACGCCGGCGTGGTCGGAGGGCGTGCGTATTCAGTATGAATTCCAGCTCCCGGAGCAATCCGATGCCGATGCCGTGGAGGAAAGGGAGTATGCAGAGCCATCTGCAGAAATTGCGGCGGATATTCGGCGCATGGTGCATTTCCAGTACAAGTCCGAGGATAGTGAGAGGGAATCACTGCTGAGTGTTTCGGCAATTCAGGAGGCACAGAAGAATCGTGCGCCTGTCTGGAAACGTCCACGCTTTTTGCAGGAGGAACGCCGTCTGACTGGTGCAGAGCGTGGTACGGCAGTGCATACCTTTTTCCAATATGCGGACTTCCGGCAGGCAGAGCAGGATGTATCGGCAGAGATTCAGCGATTGCAGACATACGGCTTTCTGACACAGGCACAGGCGGATGTCATCGAGCCGGAGCTTGTGACGGCATTTTTCCAGGACGAGTTATACGAAAGGCTGCGCCGTTCCCGCCGGGTGCTCCGGGAACAGAAATTTCTGGTGCAGTGCAGGGATATCGGCGTATATCCGGAAGCGGCGGAGATACTGTACCGCTATCAGGATTCGGACAGTATCTTGAAGGGTATCATTGACCTTGCATTCCAGGAGAACGATGCCTTTGTGCTGGTGGACTATAAGACAGATTATGTGACACGTGCAGAGGAACTGACGGACAGCTATCGGGAACAGCTTCTGCTCTATCGTGGGGCATTGCGGTGCATTACGGGATTGCCTGTGCGACAGTGTTATCTGTATAGTACTCATCTGAAGAAGAGCATTGAAGTGACTTGATTTGTTGTCGACTGCGAAACCATTTTAACAAGTAAGACATTGCAAATGTTCCGGTGGGACAATTGCAACGCTATCAAAAATGATATCAATTTGACTGGTATATCGTATCTAAGGGAGAATCACACCTATGATGAATCTGACTGACATGAAAACCGTAAAATCGATTTTGGCAAAGCACGGCTTTCACTTTTCCAAGAAACTGGGACAGAATTTTCTGATCGACTCATCTGTCTGCCCAAGAATTGCCGAACTGGGAAACGCTGCGCCGGGATATGGGGTATTGGAGATCGGTCCCGGTATTGGCACCCTGACCCAGCAGTTGGCACTTCACGCAGAACGGGTGACTTCGGTGGAACTGGATCAGCGGTTGCTGCCGATTTTGCAGGAAACAGTGGGGGGATTTGACAATCTCCACGTGCTCCACGGGGATATCCTGGATTTTGATATTCCGCAGCTTCTGGCACAGGAATTCCCCGGACTGCGTGTGGCAGTCTGCGCCAATCTGCCCTATTATATCACCACACCGATCCTCATGCATCTTTTGGAAAGCGGTGCGCCTGTGGATACCATTACCGTCATGGTACAAAAAGAAGTGGCGGAGAAATTACAGGCAAAGGTGGGCACCAGGGATTCCGGTGCCATTACGGTGGCGGTGAATTATTACGGTGCAGCGGAACTGCTGTTTCCTGTACAGCGGGATAGCTTTCTGCCGCCACCCAATGTGGATTCCGCTGTGCTCCAGATCCGGGTGGAACAGCGCTATGCCCATATGACAGATGATCCCACCCACTTCTTCGCCATGGTAAAGCAGGGATTCTCCCAGCGGCGCAAGACTCTGGTAAATGCCCTTTCAGCTACTATGCACTATGAGAAATCACTTCTGACGGGAGTGCTCCGGGAACTGGAATTGTCCGAAACGGTGCGTATGGAGAATCTTACCATGGAACAGCTGATCACCTTGAGTAATCGTCTTTGTCAGGTGGATTCCGGGGAATCAATTTGAGAATGTGCTGTGTGGTAAACCGCAACCTAATGTAGGGGCGGATATCATCCCAATGTCATTAACTTAAAACAGCCCTTGAATGGCAAGCAGAATGTCTGGAAG
>NZ_DXUU01000030.1:5131-35989 GCF_019417665.1 Ruminococcus sp. | reverse complement strand
CTTATAGGCAGCACTATCGGAATAAGGATTTTTCAGCCATTTCTCCACCTGCTTACGGCTTTTTGGCTTGGTGGATTTCCCCATAGCTTTGCGATGCGTTTCAAAAATATTTATCCACCAGTCAATTTCTTCCTCGGTGGGATTTTCAGTTTCCAATCCGTCACACCACCACGTTGGCATACCCTGTAACAATGCACATTCCTGTGGAGTGAGCCTTCTTACGATATACTCGATTTCAGAAGTACTGTCATTGACAAGAGGCGGATCTTTATAATCAGACGCAACAAGTGTGTTTGCTTTATTTTCTTCAGCTGATGTAAAGAAAGACGCCTTCGAAGAGCTATAGACAGGGTGAGCAATTCCACCTGCGCCAGATGCAACAATTGTGGGAGAGGTTTCTTCCTCAATCTGAAAACTGAATCGAGCGTTGTAGCTCTGGTTCATTGCAGGTCTGCCAATGCCGTATGAAACTGCATGGTTCTCTGTGCGATTTAACGTGTACATGGTGTCCGATTCTTTGTATCCATCACCGTGATGAGAAGGTCTGCTGCCGTTTCCTTCAATGACTACCATTCCGCCTTGATTCTTGCAAGGTGACTGATTGCTGGTGTCGATTGTTCTTACCGTTTCAGCTTCATAAAATCCGCTGTTAGGATTATCGGACATCATGGAATTGCTGTGCTTGGAACAGATACCGTATGCCTTTGGAACGAAAAGAGTCTGGTCGTTATTGCAGGATAGCGTTGCAGATTTATCTTTTTGTATTAAAGCACCTTTTCCACCAGAACCTCCGCCGCACCTTATTTTCAGCGTAGCCGGAACAGCACCTGCACGAAGTGTCGGCGAAGTTTCTTCTTCATATCCAATACCATGCGCTTTGGCGGAATGCTCAGTACAAAAGCCTGCTGATTCAACCACAAAAGGCTGATTGTTCCCGCCAGTGCCGTAAGTAGCAGATACAGTCTGTGCGACCTCAAGAGGACCAGTGTATCTTGTGTCTTGAGAATGATTCTCAAACATTAGACCTGTACTGCCTGCCGTTCCAGAGCAATCTGTAACACTTCGGGCAGTTTCTTGCCACGCTCGGAAGCTCTCCGCAGAATACCCAGACACGCCTTCTGACTCAAATAATATTTTTGAGGCACTTGTGCCTGTAAAATCTGCGACAAGGTAGATACGCATTCTTCTTTGGGGCGTACCCCAATACTGAGCGTCGAATGTTCTCCAGGAAAGAGAGAAACTGTTTTCCATGATTTCTCCTGCCTTTGTCCAGCGTTCCGCAGGTCGAGGAACAGATAAACTGCTGTCTTTGATTTTGCATATTTCTTCGAGGACTGTCCGGAAATCCTCTCCTTTATTTGAGGAAAATGCCCCTGGGACATTTTCCCACACGATAAATCTTGGATATTTACCATTTGTCGCACACCTCATTTCCTTTATGATTCTGACCGCTTGAAAGAAAAGTCCGGAATGTTCTGCATTCAATCCGCCTCTTTTACCTGCGACTGACAGGTCGGTACACGGCGAGCCAAAAGTGATAATATCAACGGGCGGCAGTTCTGCACCGTTCAACATATTGACATCGCCGTAATGCTGTACCTGCGGTAATCTCTTTGTGGTTACTCGTATCGGGAATGGCTCAATCTCAGATGCCCAGACCGGAGTAATGCCCGACAGCATTCCTGCCATTGGAAAAGAACCGCTGCCGTCAAACAGGCTGCCGAGTGTAAGAGAATTATGCATCCTGCACCTCCACATCCTTGTAGTCAATACGCTGCCCATCACGAATCAAATACACATCTTCAGAATTTCCATCATGAAGTTTTATGTATCTTTCAACCGCAACATCCACAAACTTCGGTTCAAGTTCAACTCCATAACATACTCGGTTCAGCTGGTCACAGGCAATAAGAGTTGAAGCACTTCCGAGAAATCCGTCCATCACCATCCCATTTGTTTGCGTACACTGTGAAATCAGATATGCGATAAGAGGAACAGGCTTTGAAGAAGGATGTCCGCAGCCGTCTTCCTTGCTGTTTTTGATGCGGTCAAATTCAAATACAGTTTTCTGTTTCTGGTCACCGTACCAGATATGCTTTCCGTCCTTTCTCCAACCCCAGATAATTGGCTCATGGATATACTTCCAGTCAGTTCGGGTGAGAACAAGTCTGTCTTTCTTCCATACAAGACCTGCACCAACTTTAAATCCTGCATCTTCATATGCATCATGAAATACACGGGCTTTTGATGTTGCATAAAACACATAAATGCTTGCATCCTTTGCCATAGCATCACGGAAACGCTCAAATGCTGATTTCAGGAATTCATATCCCTTTTCATCATCTAGGTCATCATTCTTGATTTTACCAGATGTACTTTCCAGATTTACCAAATAAGGCGGATCTGTGCAGACGAGGTTGACCTTTGTATCTCCAAGAAGTGCCGCATAGGTTTCAGGCAGAGTGGAATCACCGCAAATGACTGTATGTCTGTCTAGGTGCCATACATCTCCAATCCTGGATTTGCATGGCTTTTCAAGTTCTGCATCAACATCAAAGTCATCCTCTTTGGCTTCATCACTGTCTATAGCGAATAAATCTGCAATTTCAGATTCATCAAATCCGGTAAGACCAAGGTCAAAGCCAAGGTTCTGAAGTTCTTCCATTTCTACGGCAAGGAGTTCATCGTCCCAACCTGCGTCCAGCGCCATTCTGTTGTCAGCAAGGATATACGCTTTCTTCTGTGCCTCTGTTAAATGGTCGGCATATACACAAGGAACTTCTGTGATGCCTTCTTCTTTTGCCGCCATGACACGTCCATGACCGCAGAGAATATTATTTTCTCGGTCAATGATAACAGGATTTACAAATCCGAATTCACGCAGAGAAGAGCGAAGCTTCAGAATCTGTTCTTTGTTATGTGTTCGGGCATTATTGGCATATGGGATCAGCTTGTCTGTTGCAATCAGCTGTAATTCTGTAGTCGTATTCATGCTCCGTTTCTCCTTTTCAAAACTTTCTGTAAGCCTTTTCTGGCATCCATGACCTTTCCGCTTGCTGCCTGACCTTTCAGTGTACGGTACTGTTGTTTTGTCATTTTCTGGCGATTAGCTTTCAGGTCTCGCCAGAACTGGGTATCTGCTTTCATACGTCCTCACTTTCTGCTGCGGAGCAGCTTTTCCATCATATCTTCATTCGGGTTGCCCTGGAACTCCACGGAGCAGTTTTCACGGACAATCTGAAAAATCTGATTCCAGATTTGGTTTGCTTGTTTCATATAGTTCTGAGACATCGCAACGTATGGGGATGCTATTGCAGCTCCCGTTGTCGGATGCTTGGAAATATATCCGTACTTTGTGACAATCTGCTCGCAGTGTATCCAACGTGAAATGCTCATTGCATACTGTTCCACAAGCTGACGGCTGACAATCTTCTCACAGGACCGTTCTTTCAACCACTGATAAGTTTCTGTATAGACCTCATCAGCGAGAAGTTTTGTGCCGTCACGCTGTAATTCCTGCATAAAATCACGCACAGGCGGTGTTTCAGCTGATTCAATATCAGCCGGCTGCATCATGACTTCTGCTGATTTACCCTCAGCAATCTTCTCGGTCAGAGCCTTTCTTGGTCTGCCTGCTCCCGGTCTTGCACCGCCACGGTTTGTACCGTCTTTAGCCATGATGTCACCGCCTTTCTGAAATCAAAGAAATTCAAACAAAATTGCAAAAATGAGCATAAAAAATGCCGACTGAAAAAGTCGGCAAATGTAGTTGCTATCGGTGTTTTTTGTTATTTTTAAGTCCGAGGGGGCAATAGGACGTTTGAATACCCGCTTTTGTGCGTGAGAGGGGGCGCCGGTCTTTTCGTAAATCTTCCGTAGAGAAATCGATACCCCCGGCGGTCATCTCAGTAAGTGTACACAGGATTCTTGTCCTCAGTCCACGTTTTCCTATCGTGACACGGCTTACACAAGGCTTGCCAGTTGTCCTGACTCCACATTAAATCATAATCACCACGATGTGGTTGTATGTGGTCTACAACTGTTGCAGGTACGAATCTACCCTCAGCCATGCAGCGCACACACATTGGGTGCTTGCGGAGGTACTGTTTACTCAGCCTTCGCCACTTACTGCCGTAGCCACGCTTGGATGCAGACGGTCTGTCAGGTTGTTTATGTATCCCACAGTACAGTTCGTCTGTAAGGTTGGGACAGCCTGGGTGACCGCAGGGATGTTTACACTTCTTCGGCATTGTCAACCTCCATCAGGGCATAAAAAGAGCCATAGCAGATTTCTCCGCTATGGCTTGCTCGTTATCTTATTTTTTCCAGTATATATGATATCACATTTTGTCAAGACGTTCAAGTGTTTTTGACTGCAAGTTTTTGAAAATTACTGCAAATTACAGAAAATTACTGCAAGCTGTTTCAGGAACGATTATTTTTTTAAGTCCGGAATTATGGTAATTGTACACTGAACGTATACTGCATTCCATTTCCTCTGCTATTTGAGTGTCATTTTCAAAGAGAAGATATTTTCTTTCTAATACTTCTTGTTCTTTGTCATTTTCGATGCTGAGAATAGCTTTTTCTATTTCAATACGTAGATTTACAAGTCGAGCAATTTCCTCATCAGCTTCTCTTTCGTAATCTACCACCTTTGCAATGGTTTCTCCCAAAGCATCATCACAAGAGTGTTGTAACGTTGCACCTGTGTTCTCATAACTTACGCTTTTACCACAAAGTGATTCTCTGAGTTTTTGAGCCATAGTTCTTTTTTTACGAATGTTACGTTCTATATACTTAACCTGTTTAAGATATTCTTTTGCAGTCATACCATATCCTCCTATTTCAAACAAGTGTCTTAATCTTTTTTCTTCTTCTGAGTACAGCATTTATTGCCACCATGAGTTTTGTAACATTTCTGTTGATATTATCTGTATCGATGTGTATAATTTCCCACCCTTCTCCGAGTTTATCACAAATCAGCATATCTCTTTCTTCAGAGTATTTTTCTTTATCTTTTCCATGATAAAGCTTTCCATCAATTTCAAGAGCGACCTTTAAATCAGGAAGAACAAAATCTACACTGTAATTATAAACCTTAACCTGATGGTGAGCCTTTACACCCTTTCGGATTAATTCCATTGCAACCATTACCTCTTCAGTGCTCTGAAACCATGAAGAATTTCCAAGATGTTTTCTTATCCATGCAATTGCGGATTCATATTTTTTAATATTAGTCTGCTTAGAAATTCTATCAATCGCTCTATTCAGACAGCGTTCCTGTTTACTTAAGCAATTATTTAATTTTATATCAAATTGTCTTTCCACAAGCAACTCTCTACAATTAGGACAAGTGTACTTGGTATTGCGAACATAGCTCCACGAAAACACAGGAGTTTCACATATATGGCAGGGAGGATAGTAGATAGTGAAACCTCTGCAATCCTTTTCTGTAGGAATATTATCTTCTTTTGCTTCTATATAACTCATGTTATTCCTCCATTTCCGCCTTAACCGCTGTCATCAAGGCCGTCTGCGTTTCGTCCTTTTCCTTTAGTGCTTTCAGAATCCTTTCATCAACCGTTCCTTTTGTAACGATATGCTGTATAATGACTGTTTCGGACTGCTGTCCCTGTCGCCATAATCTTGCATTTGTCTGCTGATATAGTTCCAGACTCCATGTAAGCCCGAACCATACCAGAAAGTTTCCTCCTGATTGAAGATTCAAGCCATGTCCTGATGATGCCGGGTGTATCAATGCAACTGGTAGCTTTCCGCTGTTCCAACTTTTTATGCTTTCAGCTGATTTGATTTCCTGGTACACAATTCCCAGTTTATTAAGCTTTTCAGCAATTCTTGTTCTGTCATGCTTGAACCAGTAAGCCACCAGAACAGGTTTGCCATTTGCCGATTCGATAATATCTTCAAGTGCGTCAAGCTTTCGGTTATGTATCGGAATGATTTCTCCGCTGTCATCGTAAATTGCACCGTTGGACATCTGACACAGTTTATTACTGAGAGCCGCAGCATTTGCCACTGTGATTTCTGTATCCTGAACTTCAAGAATAAGTTCGTCTTTCAGTTCCTTGTATTTTTCCTTTTCTGCCTCCGACATTTTCACAGTATATTTGTTTGAAATCAGTTCAGGCATTTTTAAATGGTCAACTGCTTTCATTGAAACTGTGATGTCGGATATTTTTTCGTATATCCTTTCCTCTGCATCGGGGAGTGGCTTGTAGGAATACACGATGTAGCCGTTCTGCTTATCGGGTCTGAAGTATTCGTTTCTGTACTGCCCGATAAATCTTCCAAGTCTTTCTCCCATATCAAGCAGACGGAACTCAGCAAATAAATCCATAAGTCCGTTGCTGGCAGGAGTACCGGTCAGCCCTACGATTCTTTTCACATTTGGTCTGACTTTCATCAAAGCCTTGAATCGTTTGCTTTGGTAGTTTTTGAAACTGGAAAGCTCATCAATAACAACCATGTCATAGTCAAAGGTTGTATTGCTGACAAGCCAGTCCACATTTTCACGATTGGTTATGTAGATATCTGCATCGGTGTTAAGTGCTGCTTTTCTTTCATCAGGAGTTCCAATTACAACACTGTATCGTAAGTGTTTCAGATGTTCCCACTTTTCAATTTCTGCCGGCCATGTATCCCTTGCAACTCTGAGAGGTGCGATGATAAGAACCTTTCTGACTTCAAACATATCAAACATCAGATTGTTAATTGCTGTAAGTGTTATAATCGTCTTGCCTAAACCCATATCCAACAGAAGTGCTGATACAGGGTGTTCTTCAACAAACTTTACAGCATATTCCTGATAATCATGTAGCTTCATAGTTCATCACCTCACTTAATATTTTTGTAATATCATCAATGTTATCAAGAACATAAACCTTAAAACCTAATTTTCTTAAAAGCCTGTGTCTTGAAAGCTGTAATGGTCTTGGCTTTTCACCAGGCGCTTTTACTTCCACAAAGGCAATCCTGCCCTCTGGCATCAATATGATTCGGTCGGGGACACCTGCCGTTCCGGGACTGGTGAACTTCCAGCAGATTCCGCCTCGTTCCTTGACAGCATTCACCAGCTTTCGTTCTATCTCCCGTTCACGCATAGGCGTATGCTTCCTGATACATTTTCCAGCACTCACGGAATACTGCAATACATGCAGTTGCCGCACCGCAGTCATAGACGAGATAATCGTAGATTGCATCATAATCATCCTCATGTGGAAAACAATAATCCTCATACATATCCCTTGCAAGATCAGCAAAACGATTCTGTGCGTTCAGGTAATTTTCCATCATCCAGGCGTAGAATCCGCCGGGGCTTTTGTGTGTAGTTGTCATCATAGTGATTTCCCTTTCTCGTGACATGCACGGATTTCATCAAAAATCAACGTATTTTCGGGAAAGTGCAGGTGTGTGATGGTCATATCCTAACCTTTTACATATAGACATTTTTTACTTTTTCTCTCGCCTGCGTAAAGTATGGATATGACATTCATCGAGTTGCACTTTCCCAATTTTACGTGCTTTTTTCCCATTTTAAGTGCAGGTCGTCAGTCTAAAAAATCATCGATTTTGAGTCTGAGACCACGTGCGATTATACCCTTGCTTGTTTTCTTCCGTTCAAACCCTGCCTGGTCCAAGGCACCATAGAAATCGGTCGTGCTACGGACAAACTCACCGTTTTCACCGCAGTAACGTCGATATTCCTGATACAGGGCACTGGACTTCTCCTGATAGCAGGAGTTTACCTCACAGCAGTCTGCCAGAAATCTTCCCAGCCAGTCGTTATCATCACGATAAGCGCCGATAGCCTCCTTGACGCACTGGGGCGGTTCAATCTGAAAGTCTGATGCAATAACCTTTCTTGCGCCCTCAATCAGCCACGACAGAACCGCACCTCCGGCATTTTCAACAAGATACTGGGTATAATTCTTGCGGTCGTCCTTGCCTGTGATTTTTGCATGAAAGGGTATAACGATAAGTCTTCTCCAGGTACCGTCATCACTGGCAGACACTTTCGGCAGGTGGTTTGTGTACAGTACAAGTGTATGGCTCGGCTCGAATGTAAACGGTGCCTTGAACTTCTTTTCAGCGAAAATCGGGTCAGTAGAACAAAGCTGTTTTACCACTGAGGTATTTAGCCTCATACCTTCCTGGAGTTCTGCCGCAATAATCAGGCGTTTTCCTTTCAGTTCAGCAAGCTCCGGCTTGACGTTACGCTTGCAGTTTACCGTCAGTGCGTCCGCAGACATATTACCGCTGTAGCTGCCCAGCACCTTGAAAATCACGTTCCAGAAAGTAGATTTGCCGTTGCGTCCGTCTCCGTATGCAATGATAAGTGCCTCCACATAAACCTTTCCGATAAGGCAAAGACCGCATATCATCTGCACATATTCGATCAGTTTCTGATCACCGCAGAAAAACTTGCCGACCGCCTCCAGCCAGATATCCATACCCTCATCAGAGGGAACAACAGCCGTTATTTTCGTAAGATAATCTGCCGGATTGGTCACGTCCCAGCCGTCAAGTCCTTTCTGTAAATCGTAAGTGCCGCCGGGCGTATTGAGTAGAAAGGGACTGTTGTCCAGTTCCTCCGGCATTTTTTCAAGTCCCGGTTTAGCGGCGTCAAGGGCAGAACGCAGACTGCGCATATTTCTGTATTTCATGACGAATGATTTGTATGCCTTTGCAAGCTCATATTTGCGATACGCTCCGACAGCATCACCGGTAAGATTGCCGATGAATTTCTTTCCACCGCCAATCACCTCCATGCGGTCAATGCCCAGTTCTTCAAGCTTTGTAAGCGACGCCTCTATCATTTCCTCTGCTTCCCGAAGTTGCTCATCGGTATGTTCCATCATTGCCGCAATTGCTCTTTGCTCTGACTCCACCCAATAGGTGCCGTTATATCGCAGGAAATCCGTAGCTGTGGTATAGCAGACCTCATCATCGTACATATCCGCAAAGGTACGAGCCTCGCCGATGTCGCTGAAATCCGCCGGAATCATATTATTTTCTCCGTACTGTTCCGGAGGAATATAGCCGTCCTGACTGGATACACGCTTTCCGAACTTTGATGCACTGTGCCATATGGTTTCCAGTTCCTCGTCACTAAGAGGTGGATCGCACTCAGCAGCACGTTCCAGGAATTTACGGTGTGCATCTTCGCCGGTGCCAAACCGCTTGACGAGCTTACCGGCATATCGGGACAAAGTGTTATTGCGCTGACCTGCAGGAATGCTTTTCTTCTGCTGCATAAGCAGCATATAGTCCTCAATGGTCAGACTGCCCTCATGCCATACCATATCACCGTCAGAGCCGAACAGAAATCGTGCAGCGTCCAGTGCGTTGTTATCAAAGAACGGAAACTGCTGCTGAATCTTCTTTTTCAGTGCCTTGTATGAAGATGCGTCCTCATACACACTGCATGGGAAATATACATGAAATCTTGGTCTTGCTGTTTTACCGTCCTTGGGTTTCATGTGATTGCGGCTGAATGTCAGCACATACGCTACATCCGACAGAATCTCGTCCAGCTTTTCCGGTGTAATCCAGTCATCGGGATTATCGCTGTGAGCATTATCGCAGTCCATCGGAACATTGTCAGCACACAGGAAATTTGCCTCGCTGCGGCTGTTGCTTTTATATTTTGCACACACATGGTCAAACCGAGCAGACTTCTTCATGTCTGCTGCCGAGGTTATTACTGCCTCGTGGGGATACAGCTTGTTTTTCGGGTTGCCGGTACAGTCGGCGGTATAGAGCGTAAACTTCATTACTTTTCCTCCAATTCTTCCGTAAAGTAGCGGATGGTCATATGACGACGCTTTGCCCAGCGAATTTCCTGCTGCATCCCTTTTGACCGCATATCGCCAAACACCCACAGTTGGGAACATTTTGTCAGCAGCACCAAATCCATAAACATGGCAGTCTGGCGATCTTCTCCCAGAGTATCGTCCATAAACTGCGGAAACAGCAGGTGAGGCGCAATGGGGATGTAATGCCTATCCACTGCAAAGCGGCTGTACCGTCTTGCATTCTCAATATTATCATTGATACAGCCCTGCGAATAGGGCGAACATATGTAGACAACCGGACGATAGGACCCCGCTTTCTTTGCCTTTCGTTCTTCTCGTTCAATCCGGCTCAGAGCCTCATAAGCTGTCAGATCTATGTAACCTTCGGCATTATACAGATTCATGGTATCCTCCTTTCAGATGTGCCTTTGTGCAGGCATCACAATAGACAGCGCTGCTGAAGATGTCGAAATTCTCATTTCTCTGGAAGATACTCAGATCCACAGGCACCTCCACGCCGCATTTCGGGCAGCGGCAGTAAACATTCTTGTCGCTGATCTCAATTGCAATATTCATACTTTCGTTCAGGTTTTCTTTGACATAGAACATATGGGTTCCTCCTAATCTTTTTTGTAATATTCGCATTCATATCCGTCTGCACGGAGAATAAGTCCTTCTGCCCATGCAGGAGTTCTTGCCATCTGCTGACATACAGCCTGTACCGACATTCTGCGGTCAGCTTCAATAATCATTTCATCGTGGACGTGTGCCACAATAAAGCAATGGGATAAGGTCTGCATGGAATACATCAGTAAATCTCTTGCAATAGCTTGGACAACATTTTCCACGAACTTTGGCCCGTAGCTTTCAAGCCTGTCCCATTTCTTCTGAGCGTTAATGCCCATATATGTAACAGATTCACCGCCGAACTGGTTCTCACTGATACGGGGTTTAGCGTAAGCAAGACGCCTGCCGCTTGGAAGTTCAATAAACAGAAATCCAGATTCATAGGAGAATGTAAGTCCGTGTGTATCGATGGTTGTCTTTTCCTTTATTGCTTTCTTTGCGGCTCTGTCTACTGCCCACCACAATTCGGTAATACAGGGAGATGATGCTCTCCATTCGTCCACAATATTTTTCAGTTCAGCATTGGAAAGCCCCAGAGAATCTGCACCCATTGCTTTCATTGCACCAACTGAACCGCCATAGCCACAGTTGTGGACGAGTTTTCCTGATACGGTAAAACGATGATGTCTTCCGGCATTTCGTATATCATAAAGTCGAGCCTTGCGGATATTAGTCTCCAGCACTTTCTCCTGTTCACAACAGCCTCTTCCGCATCCTGAATAATTTCTTCTCTCGTCATGCCACTGGATAATTTTCGGATAACTGTTCCATACGCATACGGCCAGTAGGCTTGATCGAACATTGTTAATACAGTAGTTCGCTTGTTTAAGTTGTTCTCTGTATGTGTTACAAATCTCAAATTTCCCGGAGCGTAGTCTCCATTGTCGTCGATTCTGTCGATTTCCATTTCTCTGTCGGGAATTCCATATTTCGTAATAAGATATAAGCCCGCCGCAGTTACGGATGAAAATTTGAACTTTATTCCTCTTGTACCATAATTTGGATAGCCTGCGTCGTTGGGATTCTGACATCGTTGCTTTGCAGCGGTCAGTCTTCTGTCTAACCATAGAGGAATACGCCTTGGCTGTGAGCAATGCTGACAACCTTTTGATTTTCCATTTGTTAGGTTTGATAGAAGTGTCCACTGAGTTGATTTGCATCCCGTACATTCTGTTAATACATAACAGTGATTCATAGCTTTGTTCCAACGTTTTTCTGCACTGATGATTTTCACCCAACCGTATTGCTTTCCCACCATTTCCGGTTTGTACGAGATGTGCGCCGCAGGCGGAGGCGATTGCAAATTGTATCGGCCTCGATTGCCCTTCAACCCAGACAAGGTGGTCTGGGGTTGCTGTGAGTCCTTCATATGTTATTACCTCACGTTCTCCCTTATAAATGACGCCTTCATGGTGTACCCAGTTTTCTCCATCCCAAAGTAAGTCATTAGTTGTAACTTCCTCAATAGGTATTAGACCATGATTAGTCAAAACAAGCTGTCCTTCCGCAATACAGGCAAGCTCCGCCACCTTACCTTTCTGCCTGAGATGTGCGTTTTCGCCATGCTTTACAACAGGAACTCCGAACATCTTTGACGCTGATGCACAATAAATGTCCTCACCGTTTTCAAATGCCTTAATTCGCCATTCTTCACCCGCAAGCCACGCAATCACGCGAGCCTCAATAGCAGAAAAGTCCGCAACGATAAACTTCATACCCGGTCTTGGGATAAATGCAGTACGGATAAGCTGAGAAAGCGTATCAGGAACATCATCATATAGCATTTCGATTTCATCGTGGTATCCGTACTTTACAATTTCTCTTGCCTCTGTTAAATCGGGAATATGGTTTTGAGGCAGGTTTTGCAATTGGACGATTTTGGAACAGTATCGACCTGTTCTCGATGCACCATAAAACTGGAACATTCCACGCACTCTGATATCAGAACATACAGCAGTTTTCATAGCTGTATATTTTTTTACCGATGATTTTGACAGCTGTAACCTCATTTCAAGCACAGACCTGACTGGCTCCTTTGCAGTTTTGATGAGTTCCTTCACCTGTGCCTTGCCGAGAGAATCCGACTTGTAACCCTGCTTTTCAAGCCAGTCAAGTAACTGATATACGGAGTTCGGATTCTCTACACCTGTAAGTTTTTGCATTTCAGAAGTCAGCTTTGCCTTTGACTGTTCATCAAGGGTAATGGCGGCGTCAGCAAGTTCCATATCAACGAGAATTCCACGGTCGTTTATTTCCTGGTCAAGGTAAAATTCCTCCCACAGGAAATCAGGAACAGGAAAGCGTGACAGCTTTCTATCAATTTCCATTTCAGCTTCAACGTCACGTTTGTTGTATGCCTTGAATATTTCCCATTTGTCTGGATAATCAGATGGATTATGGAACTGCGGCACACCGTCAATTGTGTCATAAGGTACACAAAAGAACTTGATGAGAGCCTTTCCTTCTGTCATTTTCTGTTGCTTTATTCCCAGAACTGTGCCGACTTCTGCAAGGGAAGAAGGAAGTCCGAGAGTTCGGCTGTGTATCATGGTGCATTGCCAGCCTTCCGGATTCAGATAGTCACCGACAGTATCTTCATTTATGCTGTAGCTCTGAAAGTACTGAGGATAATTCTTTTGAAGATAACGTGACAGGCACACTCTTTCAAAATTCACGTTAAAGGCTCTTTTTATTACTTTTTCGTCAGTAAGTGCTGAGAGAACATTTTCAGGTATTTTTTCGCCGTTTGCTGTATCCACAATCTGAACAGGCTGTCCGTCCACGGAATATGCAAACAGCAAAATATCAAAATACGGCGAATCGGCGTAAGCATAGACGCCGCATTTGGTAATATCACGGTCACTGCGGGTTTCCAGATCGATTTCTATTTCTTTCATAATCATCACATCCTAACTCCCACCCAAGCATTAAGCCTAACTGCCCACCCAGCTATTCATGTATTATCAGTCAAGAAAATCATCATCAAGATCCGCAAAATCATCCTCCGCACGGCTCTTTCCGCCGAGAGGCTCACCATCACGGATTTTCTGCAAATTATTCAGTCCGCAAGCAATTCCTTTATTCCCGTTGGAATTGAATGCATAGAAGTTTATGGAAGCTCTGCCATATACACCGCTGTATACCTCGCTGGTATCAATAATCGGCTGACAGTTTGCATCTACAATTCCCGGCGCAGAAGCAGAATTTGCGTTGATGAAATAGCTGTTTGCATAAGCCTCGTCATCAGGGCGCTCAACATCGCCGTCACGGAGAGGTGTTTTCAGTGCCTTAAGCTGCGGCACAGTTTTTCCGTTTCCTTTCAGTTTGCTCTGCCCCTCCTCATATGCCGCCTGAATGGCTGCACGGACTTTTTCAATGGTCTTTGTATCGGACTTCGGAATGATGAGAGAAATGCTATATTTCGGAGCACCTCCGTCAATAGCTTTTGGCTGCCATACGTTTGCATAGCTCCAGCGTGTTTCAGGACCCGTGATTACCTTTGTGGGATTAACATATTTTGCCATAATTAAAATCTCCTTTAAAATCATTTTGTGCAGGGTTCCACGCTTTTCTATTGTCAGAAGCAGGAACCAGCGTTGGTTTGCCTTGTGGTTTGCATACATATTTGCTGAGAAGTTTATCAAACTTCTTTTTGCCGCCCAGCAGTTTTGTCATTGCTGTGATGCCGAGAACCTCCGGTTCGCAATATGGATTCTTGCCCGCTGCCTTGACCGCTTCTGCAACTGCTTTTTCATCGGTATATTTGCGGTTGGACCTGCCTTCAACTACCTTGTAGCCTGTCCACTGCTTTCCGGCAAGTGCCTGGGAGAGTGCATATTCTTTTACATCTGCCGCCCATGCTGTCAGGGCATCTGCCTTTTCAAGAATTGCCTCGATCTCCGTGTCCTCCAGTGTTGCGGCAGGTGCAAAGTCATACTGTGCAAGCGTAAGATTATATTCTGCACGTTTGCGGCAGGTTGCTTTGACTTTACAGAAGCGGCAGTGTTCTCCTGCACAGAATTCTCCCTCACCTTTAGCGGCAAGTTCTGCTTTCGGTTTCAGTTCATTTTCTGCCCAGCAGAGTAATTCAGACACTGAGATTACTGATTCACTGACATTTTCAATTCTCGGCTGAAAAATAACCATGCAGATTTCTTTGATGTCATACAGACTGTCAAAAAGTTTCAATGCACCCAAAGCGTACAGCATCATCTGACTGTTGTTTTCAGCGGATACCGGTACACCCTTCCCGTGCTTGTAGTCAATGACAGTAAGCACATCATCAGCAACAATAACGCAGTCACCTGTGCCGAACCCGCCAGGAACATATTTACTGAAATCCAGCCGCTGTTCCACCATTATCACCGGATCACTGTATTTGCTGATTTCTTCAGCGATGTACTGGGCATAGCTGTCAGTGCATTCTGCCATCTCCTCATCGTAGAAGTCGAGATTCTCAGTCGGGTCAGGAGCATCAATACCAAGCAGCTTGTTTACCTTGTATTCGGCAAGCTCATGGGCACAGGTGCCTTCA
This sequence comes from Ruminococcus sp., assembly GCF_019417665.1. GTDB lineage: Bacteria > Bacillota > Clostridia > Oscillospirales > Ruminococcaceae > Ruminococcus_C. The sequence goes on along the minus strand of NZ_DXUU01000030.1, from coordinate 21,010 downwards.
CGGGCATAGTCCGTTGTGATATCAGGGATTTCTGCGTTCAGTTTTGCTGACGGCGGACAGGCAAGCCACCTTGAACTTGCAGACGCTGACAGAACTGCATGGGCTCTTGTGCTGTGCTTAACTGCCAAGGTGCTCAGCCTCCTTCAGAAGTGCAGCATACTCACTTTCGGCGATGCCGGAGAGCTTTTCCGCGCCGTGTTTCATGAGCAGCTGCTTGACCTCTTCCGTGAAGCCTGCACGAGACTTGTTTGCAAGTACGGCTCTGACTTCCGGGAGTGTTACCTCCTCTATCGGCTCTGTTTCGGGAGTTATTTCAGCTTTTGGCTGTTCCTCCATAGGCGGATAGATCTGGGTAAAGGTTTCCAGTTCAGCCTGTGTGGCACTCTCCGCCCATTCCGTTGCAACTGCAACAAAATCACTGAGTGCAGAAAGAACTTCTAACAGGGTTTTCATGCTTTTCACTCCTTTGTCTGGAAAACAAAAAAGCCTGATTTGACAATAGGAATCCGGGGCTATCTCGTTAAACACAAACGGACTTGAAGTTTCTTTGTGCTGTGTGAGATATCCCTTTGCCCTATTGCAAATCAGGCAATTTGTTTTCTCTTTTGTTGTATCAGTCAGGTGGTTATCCTTGACTGTGTTTCTATCATACCATGGAAAATGACAGGTTTCGAGGACATCTCGTGTCCCTTTTTTTATTCATTTTAAGGCCTGGATTAATGAATATCCTGCATAATTTAGTATGGTATTCACATATATCTTGCTTATGGATTTTTATCTGTTGTAATATGTGCACAAAAATAAAGGGACACGAAAAGTCCTTTTTTTAAGATAATTTTTTTTGAAAAATGCAGATAAAAAAGCGGCTGAGAAATTCACTCAACCGCTGTCAATTTATTGGCCGAAGGCTGCTGTAAGCAAATCCTCTTTTAATGGACTAAGGTTCGATATCGAGGACATGCGAAAAATCTGCATAAGCTGAATGTGCTGTTCGCATGTGCCAATCTGCTGATGGTAAAACGTGGGCGGATAAAAAGCTAGGATTTACTTGCAAGGGGCTAAGTGCGCCCTTTTGCGGATAACGGACTTCAAATAGAGCCTGAAAGCATCTCGAAACGTCTAAAATATGGACGTATTTTTACCTTTCTTGCTGTTTTATACTCAAAGGCATGATTATTGTTGCAATCTTTTTTCATCTATCGCTTTTGTTCAGTGTGTTCTTAGATTTACGCAATTATCCCTCTGTCAACTAGTTTTACTTGCTGAATCTAGAAAATTGTGCTTTATGCAATGCATAAAAATGTTGAATAAGTACTTTGTGATTTCTTTCTTTTCAAAAAATGTTCGTATAATTCTATGAAATCGAACGTCGACTTTTGTGTGCTTTACACAAAAATTGTGTTTTGGTGTAGACGAAGTGAATTATTTCTTGACTTTAGTCTAAAGAAGTGGTATAATCAATATAGCTGAATAAGGAAATACAGATGGAAATGTTTTGTATTTCAAAAATCCTGTGTATCACAGCAATTATTAGTTTGAGTACGAAATAGTTGTTGCTATGATATAAGTATTTGATCTGTAAAAGGAGAAGATGGAAATGAATCGGAATTTAAAGACAGTATTTGCGGTGGCAACTACTATAAGTGCAATTGCAGCTGTAAATTGTTCAACTGTATTTAATTGTAGTGCGGAAGAAGCTAGTCCTAATGCGTATGTATATTTAAGAAGTGTATCTGAAGATGTAAAATATGAAGGAATGGATTCTTCTACAAATACAGTTTCTGCTGGTGCAGTTACAGCAACTGTGTCAAAAGATGGAAATTATGAGGTTGCTATTGATCTGTCAAAAGAAAATAGCGAAATGAAGATTGATGAAATTTCTATTCTCCAGTTGAGAGTTGATGCGAAATCTGATGAAGAAGCTGGCGCTAATTTGAAGGTTGATTCTTTGAAGATCGATGGAAATGATGTCGCATTGACCGGTGATCAGAAATGCTCAAAATCAGAGGACGGCACAAGCTTGTATGTGGATTTGTGCAATGTTGGTGATTCGGATAGTAAGAATCTGTTTAACAGAAAAGATTATCAGAATATTTCAACAGTTACGATTGATTTCACTGTAACAAATTGGCCGAGTGCTGAGGCTGAAACGACTGAAAAGGCAACAGAGCCTATGGAAGCAACGGAAGAAAAAAAGAGCGATGAGGTGCTCAGCGTTCCGAAGACTGGTGATACTGCATTGATTTTGGGCATTATGACGGCAGTAGCCGCTGCTGTTGGCGTGTGCGTTTCAAAAAAGAGAAAATAATGATTTAACGAATGGGCTTGCTTTTAAACGCACATTAGATACATTTTTTATATGTATCGAGTGTTAAAAAGTAAGCTTTTTCATTTAGGAGGAAGTTTAAGAGGATGAAACAAAAAAAAGCAAAATCTGTAGCGTTACTGAGTGCTATAACAATGCTTTTAACTGCTACTGCGTGTGGGAAATTGCCGCCAAAATACCCAGGGATCGAAGAAGACGATAAGAAAATTGAAATGGGCGATCGCTTTCAGGTGAATTTCTTTTTTCAGAATAACGAGAACAGCTATTACATTAGCCCGAATGGCGATGCATATCAATTCTTTAATGCTCTAGCTCAGACATTTTCTTCAATGTCTTATTCTGAAGTATCCAAAACTTATGTTATGGATTATGCGGATGAGGCACAGAAATATAATATTGTTGAATATGATCGAAATGCGCATGACAATTTGATTTGGGAAGATGCCAGAGAGGAATATGCTTGCGGCGGAAAAAAAGCAAAAGGAAAAGATAATTTCTATATTTTGGATAGTGAGCATGACATTTCTATGGATAGCCGTGTAGACGGCGGAATGCTTCATCTGTTTTTGAATGAGGTTGAAAAGGTATCAGACATTACTCCAAGTGATTCAAAAGAACAGGTAGATTCTTCTGTTGCAGAGGAGCAAAAGAAAGATGAAAATAAAAGAGAAGATAACAAAAAGGAAGAAAAAACGAAAGGAGATAACAATAAAGCTACTGATTCCAAAGAAAAGAAAAATGATTCTTTCTTTGAACCGGATGCAATCAATGTTCTTTTTACAGATTTGAGTGAAAAAGATATTACATACCTGGGAGAAAAATTACGACAGTGCTACACGCAGGATAATCGGTATAGTGCGTGTGTAATGGCAATGAAACTGGAAATGTCAGAGGGCTCAAAGGAAGAGCCGCATTGCATATATTATGCCGGAAAAGACAATGCAAATGGCTTGACAAAAAAAGATGTGGGAGACAGCCGCTGGTTCTATTTGCTTATGATGGGACCGACAACGGATCTGGCAACTTTTGCTCAGAATTTGACACAGCATCTGAATCAAATTGGAATTCAAGAAGGTAATGCTGATGATGGTGGATATGAGATCTCAGATTTGAATTTCACATCAACTGATTTTGATGCTCAAAAGGATCTGAAGATCCAGACCTTAGATCAGATGAGCGAAAAGGATAAGAAAGATACATCTGATAAAGCTGTTAATCGATGCTTTGAAAATTATATGGTTCGTTTGAATCCGGTAGAAGATGCTGATTCTGTATTCTCGGTTGGCATATATCGTGATTCTATTTTGGAATACAAATATACGAGTGCTGAAAAACAACTCGGATTAGATGGCTATAACAATGCAAAAACAAAGGATTTTGCAATTAACATTACACTTGACAAGAAAATTGAGCAATTTGATCTTGTTGCGAAAGATACAAAATTGGATTACGTTTTTGGCAATCCGGTTATTTATTATGAAAAGGATTCAAAGTGGACGGAAATGGATCCGGATCATCAGGAAAGATTTTTCCATGAGGTATCGACCGAAGGAAACGATGGCAAGCAGTTGACGCTGATCGGTGACAACTCAGACGAATGCGGTATTCATAATATTTATGTTACAGTACCCATTTTGCAGAAAGCAACAGTTAGCAATATCATTAGTACTGATCCAACATCGACCACTGACTGGGTTTTGAAGGAATGTACATTCAATAGTTCCGATCCAAATGAAGAGGTTAAGCGAACTTATTACTTCGATAAATTCTACATGAATTTGTTCGACATGGAAATCGAAAATTCTCGTGATGAAAATGGAAATCGGTTTAATGATGAAAAGGATATTTATTCTCAGATCGATGAATTGAAGATCCTGATCGAAGATCTGCATTAACAGTAGATAGCGCACATAGGACGTGAAAATCTAATCAAAGAGAGGAATCATTTTGAAAAAAATAAATTTAAAAAAATATCCTATATCTTTATGGCTGAAAATCGCAGCGCTATTTGTTGCAGTCTTAATATTCCTGTACTCAATCATTTTAGCCTGTGCTACTACAGCGAAAAAGCAAAGAAATGATCCTTCGAATTTAAATGCAGTGGTAGCAATTGCATCTAAAACTGGGACGGTGGATAATAAGTATCATGCAATACCTGAGGCAAAAGGATCATCTACTGTAGCTTCGGATGAAGCTGTTGTGAGTGAAATAACCGGTCCTGTTGAAACTTTTAAAGAGGAAAGTCTATCTCAGGATTCAAGTGAAAAATCAAGCGATTTATCCAGCATTGAACAGATCATAAATGATATGACTTTGGAAGAAAAGATATATCAGTTGTTTATCGTAGATCCTGAAACACTGGTCGACAATCAAGTCTCTTGTGTTGTTTCATCAGGTAAAGCCACACAGAATGCATTGCAGGAAAAGCCGGTGGGCGGTATCATCTATTTTGCGCAAAATCTAGAGGATGCGGATCAGACGAGTCAAATGATTTCTAACGTACAAGAGTATGCCCAAAGCAATCATGGCATTGGCTTATGGATCGCCGTTGATGAGGAAGGCGGAGATGTTGCAAGAGTTTCTTCAAGGCTGAATACAACACAATACAACTCTATGGAGTACTACGGAGCTCGTGGTGATACAGATGAGGTGTACAATGTTGGTACTGGGATCGCAGCGGACATCTCGCAGTTTGGCTTTAATTTGGATTTTGCACCAGTTGCAGATGTTAATCTGAATTCTGGTAATGAATTGGGCAACAGAATTTTCAGCAGTGACCCACAGGTCGTTGCAGACATGATCGGCGCTGTGGTACGTGGATTGCAAGGTAATGGAAATGTTTCTGCAACATTAAAACATTTTCCGGGGCTAGGTGCAGAAAATGGGAATACGCACTATGACTCCCAGGCTGTGATCGACAGGACATATGACCAGCTGCAGAATCAGGAATTTTTGCCTTTTCAAAGCGGCATAGATGCAGGTGTTGACTTTGTAATGGTTGGACATCAAACGATGACAGCTGCCGGGGATAATTTACCCTCGGATCTGTCAAGTGTTGTAATTACTGATTGGCTGAGGAATGAACTTGGTTTTAACGGTATCGTTATTACGGACTCGCAGAAGATGAATACAATTACCAATAATTATTCATCTGGACAAGCGGCTGTTAAATCGATTTTGGCAGGTGCAGATATTATTTTGATGCCGAAAAATTTGAATGCTGCATTCGATGGTGTCTATCAGGCAGTACAGAATGGACAAATTTCGGAAGAACGTATTGATGAAAGTCTATACCGAATCCTAAATAAAAAGGAATCACACGGCCTGCTAAATAATTAAGGAGAGGGAAGTTCAATGTATGACAGAATAAAAAAGGAGTTCCAAAAAGGAATCTTATTCGGTTTAATTGCTTCATTTGTTTTAATGCTAGCAGTAGCAGCAATTTTATTATGGGGATTTCAGGATGGATTGGAACTAACCCAACGCTGCCATGTTTCTTGGTCAAAAGTCATAACTTTTTCAGTTGCGACATTTGTCGTACTTGCCTTACAAACGCTTGGGTATGTGGTGTTTCATAACAAGTGTAAGTTTTATGTCACATTAAAAAATGCAAAGTTAAAAATGGCTTGGACGAGCAGAGGAAAAATGCGTTTTTTCTTAGGAACTACAGTTCTTTTTGTAATAATTCCAGTTGCAATCGAATATTTCCTGTTGCCTCTTATTGTGGATCAGAATCATAATCTTATGTGGTTCTTTTCCAGTGGAATGGGAATTCTGTGCTTTGTAATTACATTTGTTGAAGCAGCGGCACTCAGTATATTACAAAAGCTCATATTTACAAAAGAGGTATAATATAGGAGGTTAAAATGAGAAAAAACAAAACAGTTTGGAACAACTATAGATCCAATGGAATAAAGAGCATCGTAATCGCCCTGCTGATTTGGGTTGCAATTGGTGTTGGAATATGGTTTTTGATTCCGAAATTATCTTGGTTTAGCGTAGTAGCTGGTGCAGAAGATATTGAATTAAGAATACGTGTAATACGGCTTATCATTTTGGAAGTGACACAGCTTATTCTGATGATTTGGCCAATGGTTGAGTATTTATTCGCTTTTCATCGTGTTACTACAATTCGAGATAAGTATAAATGGTATCTGCCATTTGCAATTATGATATGTGTAAGTTTAGTAGCTATTTTGATTGTGAATGCTGCAACATTGACTACGGGATGGATCACCCTGATTCAAATGGTTGGAATTCTTGCTGTAATATGCATTCCTCGATTTTTGTTCCCGCCACAGTAAATAATGGCAAGAAATTAAACATATAGTAGAAAGGGTAAGGTTACTTATGGCAAAAAGAATTGAGTTCAAGGCGTACGGTGGTACGGGCACATTGATTGGACGATGCTTTTTAACACTTTTGGCGCTTAATGCTGGAGATTTGGCAACAGATGATCATAAGGATGATAAATGCGTCATTTATCAACTCGATTATGATGATATTGTTCCAGTAGGCGGCGAAATGAATGATGGAACATACTTTAACAATATCATCGAAGATTACAGAAAGCTGCATAACAGAGGGTTGAAGTTTATTGCTCCGATAGACATTCAAAAGCATCCCTTGACTTTGAAAAGTGTGAGAGCAACTGCCTATGGCATAGAAGAGGACAAATATAGTCTGGAATCATTATTCTGTAGTAAGAAGCATAAATCTGAGATCAAAGAACTTCTTTCTTCTTCCTTTACAACAAATGCAAATACAAATACGGAAGAAATTGAGCGTTCAAACCGAGATGGCTGCTATGGTGACCTGGCGGTAAACGGTTTTATCAGTGAACGTCTGATCGTTGATGGTTCTTTCCAGAAGCGGAAAGCTTACAATGACCTGGCAGGTAATTTACAGGATGCAGTTATCTTTTATGCAGGATCGACAGATGGCGGTACTGCAAACACAATGATCGACAAAGATATTTTGTCAATGTTGTATTATTTGAAGGACAATGGTAAGGAGATTGGACATAGTCGTCAATTCCGTGTATACGGTCTGCGTACTACACCGTATAGTAAGTTTAAGCTTGTTGGTCAAGCTGACGATCTGAAAATCACTTCGGATATTTTGCGCGATAAATTTGAGATGTCTAGAGGTGTTTTCCGGAACATCAAGAGCCAAAATGAAAAAGCGGATAATAGTGATGTAGAACATTATAGCTATTATAACATAGGGATAAACCAGAATTATTGGTTGGATGGACTGTTCATTGCTGGCAGCAGCAAATTGGACATCACAGCGCAGGAGGCGAGGAAAGACAATCAATTTCATCCTTCGCATTTGGTTGAGTTTGCACTGGCAGCTGAAGCGATGGATGCCATTGCAAACCGAATTCCGCAATTGCACGAGGAGTCTCCGCATTTGTTTGCATATAATGATGGCGTAGATGAAGAACGTGGTGATGTTGTTACATTAAATACGTTTTTCAAAAACGCATCCGTAAAATACGATTGTAGTGTACTTCTGCAAAATGATATTGATGGTTCAGTTTCTTACGCAAAATATGTACGTGCAATTCTGCTGACATTGGTAACGATTAAGGGTCAAATGATCAAAGACTTTTCCGATTGGAACAATGGAGTCAGAATTTCTTATGTCAAAGACATTTTTAAGAGTGCTGAACCGGCGGCTGATGAGGTCACTCCATTTATTGCGCAGGAACTCCAGGCATTCTTAAATGAGTCTAAGTTTATTGTGATGACTTTTGTAGAAATGATGGATTTTTCAAGATTTGATAAGCCAAGCTCTTTAACAGTTGGATTTGTGGAAGATGCAGTTCGATACTTGTATGAGCGTGATAATTTTAACAACGCAGTAACGTTGCCATCAGGATCTTGTTTATCTATTGACACTGACAATGGATATCAGATTCAAGCAATAGCGAATCCAATGTTTACTGTTTTGGATGAAATGCACACAATGCCATTTGGACCAGGCGGTGTGTTTAGCAAAGCCAATCTAAGAAGTGAAAAATTATATTTAAATTCTCAGGGCGCAACAGCAGCGGAAAGTGGAAGAAACATTGCCAATAATATGATTCAGCGTACGTTCGAAGTTTATCTCAACTTACTTTAATTCAATGGATCGCATTAAAAATAAGGCAGGAAGGAAGTAAATTTCTATGAGTTATGTATATCCAGGTGTAAAATTTACTGGAGAAAGAACACAGCCTATTGACATCGATGGACTCATAAACAGTATTCAGGTTTGGGCTGAAAAAGGAAATTTAGGTGTAATGGGTGCACCTACCTATAAGTCCAGCAATAAGACAGCAGCATATTTTGACTTTTTGGAAATTGAAAACAAGTCATTTTTGGATGGACAGGTAAGCGAATTTAAAAGTGCACCAGACAAGGCAGAGTTTCAGGATTTGAGAAAGTATATGATTATTTTGTCGAATATCCTTTTGGCTGAATATTTGAGCATGACCTTAAAAGTACAAAACATAGATTATTTTACTATCTGTGACTATGATGGTATGCATGATGACTTGCAGAAATCCATTAGGAAATGGGCAGTTGCAATCGACAAAGATAATGCAGATCATCTGACAGAAATTTGTATGGAATTAGATCATGGCGTTTATCCGCTTGCTTTTTATTCCACAAATGGATTACGCATTTATCCATTCAACACGATCAATATCGTTGCTCTGTCACGTTTGATTGGATGGGACTCTGAAAAAGAATCTTTTACATTTGAAAAATTTAAGGCAGATCTGGATGCGGTTCCTGGTGCAAATCGTGCGCTTTATTCCGCATTAAATGATGTTGAGGGTAATTTACTGCAAGTAAATGCGGCTAAAGCATTAAGCCAGTGGCTTTCTTTAACATATCCTGGAGAAGTTCTACAGCCAAATGGTGCTCCTTTTCCCTTTGAAAAGAAACCGGTTTTTATTCAGGATACAACTATGTCTCTTGATCTTCCGATTTGTGCTGGTCCTCTTGAAGTTGAAAACAAGTTTTCAGATCAACTGTTGATCATAAAATCGAATTCCAATGTTTTAAATCACGATTATAGTTTTTGTGTTGTGGAAAATATGGAAATTGGTATTACAGATACCAATGCACCGGTTCATGCTGTGATTCCGCCTTTGAGTGAAGATCTGATGGATGAAATCAGAAAACCTGATTCCGATGTTGATTTTATCGACTGTAAAGTTGTAAAGGCACATGGTGCATATGAAGCAACAATTTATTTGAAGATCAAAGGTGCTCTTTATTCGTATACAAATACGTATGCAGCTGGTGATGTTAGAAAATGTGATAACTTCCCTTTGATTTCTGTTTTGGTTGGGGAAGGTCAGCCGACTTCTGTTCGTTTGATTAAGAGTAATTACGATCCTATTGAATCAGCACCAGTTAGTTATTTAAATGGTAGAGATATTCAATTGGGTAGTTCAACTGAACCGAATGAAATGCCATTTGATACACCTACAACAGTAAATGATTTCCCTTTTTTTGGTGTCCGTTATCACAATGCGCAGCAAGGAAGAACATTTTCCTGTGGTTACCTGTTTTTGCCGGATGAAAAAAATAATTCCGATATTACAAAAAATGCAACATCTACTGCTGTTGTCATTGACGATGATAATAATGTAGCTCAAATTTCAGTTTGGGATACAGCTGAAGGAATTATTAATTCGTACAATGTTTATAATGATAAAATTATCTTCTTTAATAAGAATTCGAGAGATGATTTCAATAATGATTCAGGTAAGATCTGGGGAAGCTTAAACCAAACAGTTTTCGAAGTTGAGGGCGGAAGCAAGTATGCTTTGGCTCCATTTAGCCGTGAATTTGCAGATATGATTGCAAAGGGTAACATCCAGATTGCAGAAGCACATTTAGAAGTAAACAAGAGTAACGGAAATAATTGGGACTTTTCAGTCGCATTCCAGTATGGCGGTAAACTTCTGACAACAGCTCCACGTATCTATAAGCCCGAAGAGCAGTTCCTTTGCGCAAACCCACCGTTTATCTATGCAGTTGATACGATAAACCCTGTTACCGGTTTGGAAGGTTATGAAGTCGTATTAGTTCAGAATATGCGCTACACATATCCAGAAGGAAGACAGAATCCAATTGAATCCAATGATCTGGTTTTCCAGATGGATAATAAGGATCTGAATACAAGCAGTGTATTTATTTCAGCCGATTCTGGAAACGTTGCATATATTGGAATATTTGACAAAAACGATGTTTACTATGGGCAGATTACCTTCCCGCTGAACCAGTATCGTATTAACGAAGGCTTTTACGCATTGAAAGATGCAACCTCAAAGTGCGATGCAATTTTGTTGGTAAGCAGTCAGGGTGCGAAGAAGCCAAAGCAGATCATTACTGGTCGAGTATTTGACGACAGCTTGTTCTTGATGGCAACAGAGAACGTTGCAAGTTTGGAATATCAGACTTGGAGAAATAGTGGCTTGTTGATCTCTGTCAATAACATGATGCGTGAGTCAGTTGATGAAAGAGAGTACGAAGCAGTATTCCCATTTAGTCTGAAGATGCTACAGAATTTGATGGCACAGAATCTTGTACTTTCTAAAACACGTCGACCGTATATTCAATATGATCAGAACGAAAAGAAATATGAAGTTTCTGTATTTATTGATAAAGGCGATGGCAGTGTTGTCGAATTTACAAGAAGATATTCAGTAAATGCCGTGGTGAAATGTGATAATTTGCCTTCTGTGATTCCGTTGGAGGATGAAACACAAAATTATTACATCACTCGTTTCAATAACGAACTCGAGCAAGTTGGCAGACAGAATGTCGATGGCTCAAATTTAACAATTGAGTATGTTGAAGAGAACCAGACGACAGAATTGGAGGTTGCTGAAGCAGTTCCGATTCAAGGAAAGAATGTAATACTGCGTCTTATTGCTCAAAACGGAAATGCACAAAACGGAAACAAGCAGTATACCTGCAACATTTGGTACAAAATTACTAGCGCTATATCTGAGTGTGTCTATGGCGTACAATCAAATGGTTCTCAGCACGTTTTTGACTTCAAAAATGGCATGGTACGTGAAATTTCTGTTTTTACAGATTATATGATGTGGACACCTGTTCAGTCGTCTGAATTTGCAAATGGAACACAGTGCCAGGCTGTCGGAACCGGGAATAGAAAAGATATGCGTGTATATTCCATTCCGATCACAATGGAGTTTTCACAGCTGATGGAAAAGCGCAATTTGCATATTGCAGATTATACGCACGTTAAATATTACACAAATCCAGCAGATTCTACCTCAGGGTTGAGAGATGTAGACAATTGTGATTATCTCTATGTAGAAATCAGTTTGACTGGTTTAAGAGGATCTTCGAAGGTTGTTAAGAAGTTCCATAAGAGTCATATCTTAAACTTTGTTGATTATCCGCTTCCTACGTTAACGGTATTCCCATTTGTAAATTTTGTTGCTGACGAAAGCTATGGTGAGTTAGCTGGAACAAGTTTGTGGCAGGAATATTCCTATGCGAAATTTACTCCTGAGGAAATTACACCTGAAAAGGCTGTTAATCACAGAAAAGAGTCACCATTGGGCTCACGTGTTGAGTTTTGGATCAATGATAAAAAAGTTGATTTTGAAAAACGAAGCACAAAAATTATGGATGCTGTCAATGAAGATAGTAAGAAAATTCGTATGGAAATTGCGAAAAACAATGGTTGGGGACAGTATATTCATATGAAATATGATGGCTCAAATCGTATTGCACCGAGTCATGATATTGATGTTGCTTGGGATGGGAAAGAACTTGGCTGTATCATTATGAAGCCTGCAAATGAAATCAAAGTTTCCAGAACAAGCCGTGCAATTGTCGGTGTCGATTTTGGTACAAGAAATTCCATCATTGCCATTAATAGACAGCTCAAACAAGGCGTGGTGTTCCCATTCCATGGCCAAACCAAGTTGCAGCAAATCATTATTCCGGGGATGCAGGAATCCGAATTTATGGATTTCTCTAATTTGAGTTACATTCCGCATTTTGGATCACGTGGAAATATTCCTGAAGGTTGCGGTAAATTTTCGTCTACCACTATGGTATACTCTTGTGCAACACAGACTAATGATCCTCTGATTCCGTATGATTCAGGTTTCATTCCTAATGTACAGGGCAATGTATTAAAACGTATTATGGAACGAATGGGCGAAGCTGGCACAATGGGAGATGTGCTGGGATTCTACAGTGACTTGAAGATCTCAACAAGTGGAGACAGTAATATGGTTGCCATTATGCAGAGAAATGTCAGACTGTTTATAAAGAGTCTGATGTTCCATACGGTACTGAATTGTTTCCAAGATGGCTGTGGTGATATCAATATACGCATTTCAATGCCTTCTGAACAGTTCCGTGATAATAATAAGGATGTTTGGACAGAAGCGAAAGATTATATTGAACAGTTTATTCCAAAAAATTCCGTTCAGATCGGTGAGTATGCGACAGAAGCGACTGCATTGTTCACTTACATACAGTGGATTATGAGACGTAGTGGATCTGCTGGATTGCCGAAGTATTCTGCAATTACAGATGGTGGTGATGGAACATACGACTTTACGATCAACAAGCTGGCAAATGGAAATTTAATGGATCCACAGGCATTTTCTTTGCGTTATGCTGGACAGCAAATTATGACTGACAGTATCAATGTGTTCTATGATCATTTGGTTCGACGTGAAAGCGGCAATCATAGTGCAAAGGTGAAGTCTGTATTCAAGGCAATGTGGTGCTCTAATTCTGGAAATAATGAAACGACTTTGGATGACTTTGTAAATCAATTGTCTAACTATCGTGCTGCTGGCGGTAATGATCGTGAGCGTGAAAAAACATTAGTTTTGATGCTTGTAGAAAAGTTTGGAATTGACTGTGCAAAATTGAAAAACAATAATTCGAAAACTGTTTTGGATAAATTTTTACCGCAGTATCAGAACTTTGCACGTATGATTCAGTATAAGTTCTTGTTCTTATTTAATATTTTGGGTGAACAGGTTCGCAAAAAAGTTGATTTTACAAAGGAAATCGAAACATCATTTACAATTTTTCTTTACGGAGGTACTGCGCAGGCACTCACAATTGCGGAGCCGTTTTGTCAAGGAAACTTACAGGCATTTGCTAGTCCTAATGCTTCCAAGCTGCCGATGGTAATGTTTATCAAATCTATGATGAACTTACCGAAAAATCGTAATGGTGCAGATATTCAGTTGAAGTTTATTCCTGCAAAGGATGCTGAAAAGCGTGAAATTGCTAGCGGTTTAATCTTGATGCGTCCAACGCATATGAAAAATTTCAATAATACGGCAGAGGATGTATTTGACCCGAATATGGACATGAATATCGGCAATATGGCTCCCGAAAGCAATCAATCCAATGATGATCCGTTTGACTTTGGTGATGCGTTTGGAGATCCTTTTGGCGATCCGGTTAATGATATCATTGGGGATAATAATGACGATTATTCAGATGAATCAAATGCACGAAATGTACGTCGTCCGGATACTGTAGAAACCTTTATTGAGGATTTGAAGCATATTCTGAAAACTCGTACTATGACAATTCAAAATAATGTGTATTCAATTGATAAGTTTTTGCCATTCCTGGATGAGAAAGGAAAACCCATCTTACTTTCTGGCATTTTGGATGACCCGATCGTTCGAGATGTTCTGGGAGGAGATTTAACAGTTATGTGGGATGCTGTTCTCGATGAAAATATGGACATCGATGATCCGGATCTGCTTTATCACATCTACACATTAAAAATGGTCGGTCTTGCAATTGAAACATATTTAAAGAAATAAACGCCCATTTAAGGACAGGAAAGCGCATTGCAGAAATAGATTGTGGTGCGCTTCTGTTCCTTATAAAGAAAATGAGTAGGTTATAAAATGGTGAGATAATGAGGAAAGAAAATAAAATTATTGAAATTTCAAACGAAAAAATTTCATCTGATTTTTTTTCAAGATCTGCTTTTTTGCTTACTAAGTCATCAACGCCACTGTTAGCTATACTTGCTGATCGTAAAGACGGTTGTCTAGACATATTTTTGTTAAAAAAATCTAATCAAGACTTTCAGTTGCTGGGTCGAAGAAAGATTCCATTCTGTACTGAGAAAGTTATTGCTGAAGGTTTGACAAGTATGTTTATTCAGCAAGTAAAAAGTGAAAAAAACAAATTAAATATAGTTGCAAAAAAGCTTTATGATTTGTTTTTGCCCTCCAAGGAGAAGAAAGGTATTTTTGAAAGTTTGCTTGTTCAGATAAAGATTGACAAATTTACTTTTGTATCCGTGTACCAAGACATCTATAAGTTAATGAAAAACTGTAGATTTGATTTTTCTAAGTTTAGACTTTATATTAGAAACAAAGATCCATTTTATATGTCTTTTTGTTCCAATATGCTTCTTCACTGGAATCTTCTCATGCAAATGTCTGCTTCTCTTTTAGGTGAGGCTTTTAGTGGAAGAGAATATAATTCTTCGGTTTCTTATTTCCTTTTTGGAGAAATCATGACACTCCTTTCGTTCATAGTTCCAACACGATCAGGGCAAAATCTTGTACAGTTTCGCCGCACAAATCGAGAAATGCCATATTTGATTGCTGCCAATTTTTTGAAGCATCTGGATAACTTTAAAAATTGTGATCTGGAAATGTCGATAAGTGCTTTTCCGTTTGAAGAAAAAATTGTATCGGCATCTCAGAAGATGGAGGAATATCAGAAAAAATATACTCCAGTTCAAAAAAAGCAAGTGTCTATTTTTCTGGATCATGTATATTCTATTCCTACAGATAGTTCTATATTTGCAGGCAGCACAAATGGAAAGCAATTAAACTTAAATGGTAATTTAATTTATTTGGCAGAAGATAAGATGCGTCTATTCGTTGCCCCATTTTCAGAAGACTTTTCTTTTTTGATTGCATCAGGTCAAGTTACAATTAAATTGATGAAGTGGGAAATAGAAAATGAGGAATGGAAATTTATCTTTGAGTATGAGCATGAAGGTCGGACAAGGCGTTTGAAACCGCAGATCTATTCGGGTGAAAAGATAATTGAACTAGAGCATTTTCCAAGCATCGTAGTCTATAAGAAACCAAATGATAAATCCCTTTATGCATATTCTGAATCGGACTGTGTCCAGGTAAGCGTATTTTCTGGTTTACAAAAAGATAATTTAATTGCCATTCCTGAAAAATCGCCAACAATATATTTTGGGATTTATAATAGTAATAATGAGTTTATGATGCAAGTTGATTTTTCTTTTTTGCAAAAGAGGTGAGATAAAATGGCGCATGGAATTTCTCCTGATATGTCAAATATTCCTGTATTTGATTTTGATAGTTTAGAAAGCTTAATTCCGGAAGATGAAGATAATTCGTTGTCTCAAAACACAGAATTGGATACAATAAGTGATGACCAAATACCGGATTTCGGATTTGACAACTTGCCTGGGGTGGACTTTGGTGACCCGGAGCCAATGCCGCAGGAAGAAAAGGCTGAGCC
>NZ_DXUU01000030.1:0-5031 GCF_019417665.1 Ruminococcus sp. | reverse complement strand
TGCTCCTGAAACTGCGGAGATCGAAGATGTACCGGATTTCGGATTTGACAACTTGTCTGGGGTGGACTTTGGTGACCCGGAGCCAATGCCGCAGGAAGAAAAGGCTGAGCCTGTTGTGAATGCTCCTGAAACTGCGGAGATCGAAGATGTACCGGATTTCGGATTTGACAACTTGTCTGGGATCGACTTTGGCGAATCAGAGCCAACGCCGCAGGAAGAAAAACTTGAATCTATCGAAAATCCTTTTGAAGGTTTAGAAGCAGAGAATTTGCAATTTCCTCTAAGTGGTTCAATTTTATCCAAAGGCAGCAAATCTTCTGTAGAAGAAGAGCAAGTCAACTATAGCAAAATGGATATGTCCTGTTTTGAAGTTGAGCGTAAGGATGATGAAACAAGTAATGATAGGGTAGATTCGATTTGGGATGCTGCACCTTCTATTGCCAAACAAACAATTCATTATGATCCTGAGGTAATCAATTGTAATATTCCGAGCGATTTATCATATTGCATGATTACAATGCCTCAGCAAAGTCAGAACAAGTCGATGGAATGGAAGGAGAAATGCAGCAGCGCATTTCCGAAAGAACCATCTGAAATTCTTACATTGATTCACAAATGGTTTGAGCAGGAAAGTAGGGTATATCTGGCTCCGAAAATTGTAGCTGCCTCGCAGATTTGGACACTTGACGATATTCTGCAAAACGATTTTGTTAAGCAAGAAATTATACGGTGTAGTGCAAGCCTGTGGAATGAAGTGATCGAGCAAGCAGAGGGTATGGAATCAGTTTCTTGTATGCAATCATACTTTGTTGTGAAAATGCTGCATCATGTGATAAATTTCTATGTTACATACGCTGTTTAGCGAGAGGAAGGGTGTTATTTATGGCATACAATAATACAAATTCAGATGAAATCAGTATCAATGCGAATGAATCGAGCGTTGGAAATTCTGTAGTAACATTTTCATATAATAATTATGGAAATAAACAAGGTGATAGTTTTTCTGTTGATAAAAATACCGGAAAAGTGACATTGGGCGATAAAGGGATAAATTCATTTGTTGACCTTAATCTGGCTCTTCATGCAAATGGTAAAGATTATCAGCTTTACTATAACCCATTGTCAAAGTCTCCTGAAATTTATGCGTGCTTGAATGCTGGGACAGATGATGTTGAAGCATATTGCATTTTTACAAATGAAAATTTTGCAAATGGATTCCAATCATTGCAAAATGGCTCAGAGTATACAATTCAGATCGAAGGAACACAAATAGCGATTCGGGGTAATGATTGTAACTGGCTTTCAAATTCGGATGTGATTAGCAATACATTTGATGGCTTAAACAACGTCACTATCTCATCGGGCAATGGTGTTGAGATTGCTGAACAGAATGAAGTGACAACAACAGAAGAGAACACAGAAGAAACCACAGAAACAGAAAGCAATGAAGACATTGAGATGGTTGTAGACACGCTGCCGCCAGCGGAGGAAACGTCTGCCGTTGAAGCTACTGAGACAGAGGTTGAAATGACAACAACTGTTGTTGAAACAGTACCTGTTCCGATTAGGGACGATTCTTCACTCTCTATGCTTTCTATTGTGCTGATTGTTGTTGCCGTTGTTGGTATTGCAGCGTGTGCTTTATCCGCCTTTTTGTTCATAAAGTTGAACAAAGAAAAGGAAAAGAACAATAACCAGCAGGAAATGATCGCTCGTGGAAATCAGGAGAGAGAATTTGAAAAGCAGGAACTTGTCCGCAATACAGAAACCAAATTTACCAATAAAATGAAAGAACTCGAAGCGCAAAAGAACAGTCTTGCTAAAAAATTAGATGAAAAAAATTCTTTGTATGCAATGCAATCTGAGAAACTGAAAAAGGTAGAAAGTGATCTGGCATCCGCTAATGCCAATGTATCTCAGAAGGAAAATTCCGAAGCACAAATTCAGAAGCAGCTGGAAGAAAAAGAACAGCGTATCCAGCAGTTGGAAACTCAATTGCAGAATGCGCAAAAGCAGGTCTTAGACTACGAGAAGACTGTTTCGGATATGAAGAATCAAATTCAAAATGGACAGACAGGCAGCAATACTAATGCGCAGAATAATTCGCCGGCAAAACTGAATGGATATGACTTTGTGAAAATGGTTGCGCTGTCGACAAGTTATGCAGATAAATTTTCGGATGCAAAGTTCTTGAATATCAGCTCCAATCTGGTTGGTGAGGTTCAACTGAGCGAATCTGCATCTTATCGGACGGCTCCGTTGATTCTGATTAAGGATGCGCTTATGCTGAATCCGTATTACTATCGTGATCTTTCTGATTGTAAAGAACGCTATGATAACTTTGTACGAATTCAGGGTGCTTTCAAAATCGTAGGTCTTGTCGGTGATACGGCAACATATGGATTAGATTTCATTGCTCCTGCACAGGTTAAGTTCAGTAATGGTGCATATCATGTAGAAAGACTTGGACAAATTCGTGTTAAAGCGAATTAAAGTTAGATTTCTTGTTCGCACTCATTATTAAGAAAAAAATCCCGATTTGCAAACAGTACCTAAAACTCACATATTTTCATTGCGTTTATGCCGATATTTGAGCGATTTGGGATTTTCAAAAACCAAATTTATGATTTTCTCTACTTTTTCCAAATGGTCTGACGGCGGATTTATCACGAATAGAGGTTCAGATAGTTTTGAAGGTCTTCTCTGCTGAATCCGCTGTGAGCATTAAGAAACATTTTCATCAGACAATGAATCCTGTTCACAGGGTCAAGAGGATTCTCACTGTCAGCCAACCCCTTTAGCTCTGCCGATGAATAACTGATGCTTTTAAGACCAAGCTTTTCAACAAGCTTCTTATGCGTCTTTTCTTTGTCGTGTATCAAAGTAGAACCCGGAGCAATATGATCCTTGAATGTCTCATAGCTGCGTTTTTGTGATGGCTTGCCGAATCCTTTCACAAAACAGATCGTGTTTTTCTTATCTGTTGCAACGCCTATGCAGATCTGATTTCTTGATAGTTCACGAAGATAATTTCCATTTTCGTCTCTTTTTCTTTCACGCATAATGATGGAATAATAGGTTTCGTCAAGCCAGACAGTACCACTCAGAACAACATTATCCTGTGTGTTTTCAAGGGTCAGGAACAGCTTCTCAAGCCAATACTTTGATGTCGAGATGGCGTTTCGGTTATTCCATGAATCGGCATTCAGACTGACATATCGAAATATGTTCAGGCAATATTCTATCCATTCGCTGATAGGTATTTTACGTGATTCAAAGATAGTTCCGGTAGTTGGCTTGAATATCTTCCCGCACGAACAAATAAATCTTTGTATTCCATGATCGTCAGTTCCTTTCTTTGTGAAGAACTGAGAAGCGCAGTATGGACATGACTTTGGAACATAAGAGTTTATCATTTTGATCTCATACTCATCTGCTTCATGTGGGTGATGCTGTTCATAGATCATAGTATACTTCACCTTTAAAAAGTCCTGTGTTTCTGTTAAACTCTCAATACTGTCCCACGGAGTCTTTCTTCGTGATCTGCTTCTGTTTGACATATGAATCACTTCCTTGTTGAAGTGCTTCTATTATATCACTTTTAGGTACTGTTTGCAAATCGGGATTGTTTAAGAAATTGAATGGAGAAACATTAATATTATGATAGCATTTTTATTGATATTATTGATCATTGTTGCTGGAGCGGCTGCTTTTCTCTTTTATATGTGTATGCAGCAAAGAGAAAGAATCGCTGAGTTAAATGCAGTGAAGAAAAGAATGACTCAGAAAAAATTGCAAGGTAATGAAGAAAATCCTGCTGTACATAACTTGAAATCAGAAGTGGCACGTCTGCAGAACGAAAATAGAAAAATGAGTGAGACAATTAATAGTGCAAAAATAAGTTTTTTTTCGCTGTTAGAGAAAAGAGAAAGAGAAGCAAAAGCCAGATTGCAGGAACAACTAGATAAAAACAAACAGCTGGAAGAAAAATGTGTAAGCCTGAAACGTCAAGTAAGTCTGTTACAAGAAACAGCGGATAGTACTCGACAAACAAGTAACTCGACTCAGAAAAGAAAAGAAGAATTTGCAAACATTGAAAAGAAAAATGTATTGATGCAGAATCAATATGATCAGCTTTTAAGTGAGAATCAAGATCTTTTGAAAGAACGAGATGCACTGAATCGTGATCTTTTTAATTTGCAAAACGAAAAGCAGCAAATCGAGCAAATTCTGATGAAATCCAAAAAGATGCTTTTTGATCTGGAAACGAAGAACAAAAAACAAGAAGAACTTATCACAAGCCAGAACACTGAAATAAGAAAATTAAGACAGTTTGCACAACAAAATCATGCAAAAAGAAGTCCTGGCAAGGATTTTGAGGACTTATATAACAAGTTGGTTCAGAAGTACACTGAACTGTACTCGGCATATCAAAAAAAATGTCGTGATACGAATCCGTCAGCAAATTCTTCAATATCTTCTACCGTTTCCTCAAATAGTTTGACTCACGATAAGGTGAAAAAAACGCAACAAAGCGCATCAAATTTAACTGATGTGAAAATGGCGACTTCTCTTTTTCAGAATATTGATAAGGTGAATGAAGATGAGTTTGTTGCATATTTAACGATATCTCATAATCTAAGCGGTGATTTAAGGTTATCTGAAGCAGGAAATTATCGCAATGCGCAAATTGTTGCATTACGCAATGGCATGATCATCCCAAATCCTTATTATTATGCCAACTCGTTAACAAACGGTGAATTTGGAGATAGTTTTGATAAAATTAAGGATATTTTTCGTTTTTCAACTCAGATATACAATGACGCAAAATATTACATTGAAACAATTGCTCCAGCACGTTTTCACAATGAAAAAGGAAATTATATCATAGAAAGTCAGGGAGAAATCGGCATTAAGGAAGTGTAAGCTGACATTGGATCATTCCAATTTTATGCTTTGAGTTGGGAATTGAAAACAGGAGGGAGATATTCTATATGCTAGATATATTTGATCGCATAAAAGAATACGAAA
>NZ_DXUU01000003.1 GCF_019417665.1 Ruminococcus sp. | reverse complement strand
TATCTCAGAACCGTCTTTTGACTATATCATTATTATACTAGGAGAGATAAATATGTTGTCAGATATTGAGATCGCACAGAATGCTGAGATGGAACCCATTGGGAAAATCGCTGCTTCTCTGTCCATTGCTGAAGAGGATATTGAGTATTACGGTCACTATAAGGCAAAGCTGTCTGAGGCGCTGTTCCGGAAACTGGATGATCAGCCGGACGGCAAGCTGATCCTTGTGACGGCAATCAACCCCACTCCTGCTGGCGAGGGTAAGACGACTGTCAGCGTGGGACTGGCAGATGCAATGCATCAGCTGGGGAAAAAAACTGTTCTTGCCTTGCGTGAACCATCTCTTGGTCCGGTGTTCGGCATCAAGGGCGGTGCTGCCGGCGGCGGTTATGCACAGGTCGTGCCTATGGAGGATATTAACCTGCATTTTACCGGTGATATGCACGCCATCACTGCAGCAAACAATCTGCTCTGTGCTATGCTGGATAACCACATGCAGCAGGGGAATGCACTGCGCATTGACCAGCGCCGTATTATGCTCAAGCGAGTGCTGGACATGAACGACCGTGCCCTGCGGAATATTGTCATTGGTCTGGGTGGAAAAATTGACGGTATCCCCAGAAGCGACAGTTTCCAGATCACCGTGGCTTCGGAAGTAATGGCGATCCTGTGTCTGGCGTCCGATCTGGCAGATCTGAAGGAACGGCTGGGGAAGATCCTGGTGGCATATGACCTGGACGGTAATCCGGTCTATGCAAAGGATCTGGGTGCAAACGGTGCTATGACAGCACTGCTGAAGGATGCCCTGAAGCCTAACCTAGTACAGACGCTGGAGCATACGCCGGCACTGATCCACGGCGGTCCTTTTGCCAATATTGCGCATGGCTGCAATTCTCTGCGTGCCACAAAACTGGCGCTGAAGCTGGGCGACTATTGCGTCACAGAGGCAGGCTTCGGCTCTGATTTGGGCGCGGAAAAATTCTTTGACATCAAGTGCCGATACGGCGGATTACAGCCGTCTTGCGTGGTACTGGTGGCAACGGTTCGTGCCCTGAAATATAACGGCGGCGTGCCGAAAACAGAGTTGACGGAGGAAAATCTGGACGCACTGAAAAAAGGTATCCTGAATTTGCAGGTGCACATTGAAAATATGAAAAAGTACGGTGTTCCGGTAGTCGTAGCGATCAACCGATTCCAGAGCGATACCAGCGCAGAGCTTGCTTTTGTGAAGGAATTCTGCGAGGGATTGGGTGCTGAGGTTGCTATGGCAGAGGTATTCGCCAAGGGCGGTGCAGGCGGCAAGGAACTGGCAGAAAAGGTCTGCAAGACCATTGAAACAAAGCCGTCCAATTTCCATGTGCTCTATGATACAGACTTGTCTGTGGAAGAAAAGGTGGAGAAGATCGCAAAAGAAATTTACCGGGCAGATGGCGTGACCTTTACAGCACCAGCGAAAAAGGCATTGGCACAGATCGAAGCATTGGGCTGCGGTAATTTGCCGGTATGCGTGGCAAAGACCCAGTATTCCCTGTCTGATGATCCGGCGAAGCTTGGCAGGCCGGAACACTTCACTGTGACTGTGCGTGACGTGACCCTTTCTAATGGTGCAGGCTTTATTGTCGTGCTCACAGGCAGTATCATGACCATGCCGGGATTGCCGAAGTCTCCGGCGGCACTGCGCATTGACTGCGACAACGAGGGTAATATTACAGGTTTGTTCTGAGAAACGAGGTAGCACTATGGCAAAAGTTGTGGTGACAACAAACGACCCGGCGGATACCATTGCACTGGCGAAAACCATCGGCGAACGTCTGCACGCTGGGGATGTCATTGCCTATTTCGGTGGTCTGGGTGCAGGCAAAACCACCTTTACCCGGGGACTTGCGCAAGGATTGGGACTACCCGATGTGGTTTCCTCACCCACTTTTGCCATTGTGCAGGAGTATCATGGCGAAGGGCTGTCCTTATATCATTTTGACATGTATCGTATTGATGGTGTGCTGGATCTGGAATCCACCGGCTTTTATGATTATCCTCTGGATGAGGGCGTATTTGCCATTGAGTGGTCGGAAAACATTGCGTCGGAACTCCCGGAAAATGCGATACGGATCACGATCCGGCGGCTTTCTGAGGCGTCACGGGAGATCACAGTAGAAGGAGATGAGCGGTTTGCGGATCTTGGGAATTGATACTTCCGGTAAGGTGGCTGCGACGGCACTGTATGACACGGAAATGCAGTGCTTTCTGGCGCAGCAGACGGTATACACAAAGCGAACCCATTCTCAGGTGATCCTGCCCCTGGCGGAACGGATGCTGGCAGATACAGGGCTGACCTGGCAGGAAATAGACGGCCTTGCAGTTGCAGATGGTCCGGGTTCTTATACGGGTTTGCGCATTGGCATTGCGGCAGTGAAAGCAATGGCATTTGCTTTGCATATTCCCTGTGTTGGGGTCTCTACCCTGGAAGGATTGGCGTGGCAGAATTTGTCTTGGCAGGGGATCATTTGTCCGATGATGCTGGCGAGACAGTCTTTGGTTTATGCCGGATTGTATCGCAGTGATGGGACGCAAGTGATGCCTATGCAGCCGGATGGCATGCTGGAACTGGGCGAATTACAGCAGCTGCTGGAAAACTTGGGAGAATCGGTGCTGTTGACCGGTGATGGGACGGCGCTGTTGGAACCGGCAGACTTGCTGTCAGTTGCTTCCCCTGCTGAACGGCTGCAAAACGGCAAGGGTATTTGCCTTGCAGCAGCAGCACGCAGCCAGTGGCAGAAGCCGGAGGAACTCATGCCGGAATATCTGCAATTGGTGAAGGCAGAGAAGGATTTGCAGGAGAAACGGAAGGCGGAATAGTTTGCCACTGCATATTCCGCAATTTATCAAATAGAATTTTTGTGTTTTTTAACAAAAGCACCTTGCAATGGAAAGAAAAATATGTTATAATAAAACAATCATATGACAAAGGAGCCAGATGCACATGAAAATTTGGATCGGGTGCGACCATGCCGGCTTTGAACGAAAGCAGGAGGTCATTGCACTGCTGAAAGAGCGAAATTTGGAAGTAGAGGACTGCGGCTGTAATGGAGAGCGGACGGATTATCCCGTGATCGCAAAGGCGGTAGGCACAGCAGTGGCATCCCATCCGGGTGACATGGGTATTCTGATCTGCGGCACCGGTATCGGTATGTCCATTGCGGCAAATAAAATTCGCGGTGTGCGTGCGGCTCTGTGCGCAGATGCATTTTCTACAAAGTACACCAGACTGCACAATGATGCCAATGTCATGTGCATGGGAGCTCGTACGTTGGGCAGCGGTCTGACACTGGAACTGGTAGAAATTTTTCTGGATACCCCCTTTGAGGGCGGCCGGCACGAAACACGTGTAAATATGATTACAGAATTAGAACAAGAATGGTGATAGGAGGAGAATATCATGGCAGGAATTCATGTAGTAGACCATCCGCTGGTACAGCACAAAATTTCGCTGATGCGGGACAAGACAACAGGTGTAAAGGAGTTTCGGGAACTGACTTCTGAGACAGCAATGCTCATTTGTTATGAAGCAACACGGGATCTGCCTATGAAAGAGGTAACCATTGAGACGCACCAGGGAATTGCAAAGACAAAGGTGATTTCCGGCAGAAAGCTGGCATTTGTGCCTATTCTGCGTGCAGGTCTGGGACTCATTGAGGGTGTGACATCTCTGATCCCGGCGGCAAAGATCGGACATATTGGCATTTTCTGCGAACCGGGCACACATGATGCAGTGAAGTATTATTCCAAGATGCCGGATGATATTGCAGAGCGCGAGGTAATTGTGGTAGATGCTATGCTGGCAACAGGTACATCGGCAATTGCTGCGATCTCCGATTTGAAGGAAATGGGTGTGAAGAGCGTGAAGTTCCTGTGCCTTTTGGCTTGTCCGGAGGGGCGTGATGCCCTGCTGGCAGCACATCCGGATGTGGATATTTACTGCGGCGGCGTGGATGAGACCATGAACGAAGAAGGCTATATTGTGCCGGGTCTGGGCGATGCCGGCGACCGTATCTTTGGAACGAAGTAAACGGTTTTGTTTATAAAAGTCAAAAACGGGTGAACTCTTTGTGTTCATCCGTTTTTCGTTTGTATTCGTTTTTGTGTGAAAAAATAAATGGAAATAGTCACTTTATGTGATCAACCATCGAGGTTACTCATACTTCGCAATGATCTCCAGCGAGACCTCTTTTCTCGTCCGCCGGGTGTCCATTGCACTTTTTTCGATATAGCGGTGGGCTGTCTCTTCCGTCATGTTCTGTTCTGTGATCAGCAGGAATTTGGCACGGGAGACATACCGCATTTCCTCCAGTTTGGCACGAAGCTTGTTGTTTTCCTTGTGCAGTGCCAGCAGACGGCGGTTGAATGCACATCCTGTGCGGATCGCCTGGGAGAAAATCGTTTTGTTCAGGGGCTTCGGCACTACGCAGACTCCATAGTCCATAGTTCGACTGATCATTTCATCGGCAACATCAGCCTTGCAGATAAGGATGATCCCGGCGCAGGTGGATTCGCTTAGCTTCAGAGATAGCTGATAGCCAAATTCGTCCTTTAACGGCGTATTAATGATAATGAGACTGTAGTCATCGTGGTGGATCATTCGCCGTGCTTCACTGCCGCTGGAGATGGTAGCAACAGAGCCGCAGCCGCAGGCTTTTAAAAAACTGGTAACGCCGTCCAGTCCTTTGTCAGAGCCGGAGATCAGCAGGGTACGTTCTGAATACACCGTTGTATTCCCTCCTGTTTCTTAAAATTTGCATGGAACTTTTCTCAAAAATACCGATCAAAGCAAAATGCCTGTGGGTCATCGGCGGCATGATATGCCTCTACTTCTTTCTGCATGGCGGCGGAAAAATCACGAATCAGAGTTTCCGGCAGAATGGAGCGGACGAATTCGCTGTTTTGTGCCAGGGTAATGGATTCCTGCAAAGAAGAGGGGAGCGTCGGGAAAGCAGAAGTGTCATTGGCAGCGTTCATGGTGTCTGTCAGTTCCTCGCCATTTTCAATACCAGCCATGCCGGCGCTCAGCAGCATCTGGAAGGTAATATACGGGTTACAGTAGGGGTCAGCGGAGCGGAATTCGATGGAAGAATCTCTGCCGGGAGAGTATAGCAGCTGGATCAGTGGGATCCGGTTTTCTTCAGACCAGTTGATCTGGCTTGGTGCCGCACGAAGTCCAAAACGCTCATAGGAATTGACAGTGGGGTTGGAAAACATGGTGAATTCCCGTACCCGGTTGAGAATGCCGGCAATGAAGGCGCGTCCTTCCGGCAGCATGGTTTCAGGGCTTGTGCCAAAAATGCTCTTGTCGTCCTTTTTGACCCGGATGGTGATCTTCAGAGCGCTGCCGCTGCTGTCGGGGAAAGGCTTCGGCATAAAGGAGGCATAGAAGCCGTTCTGGGCAGCAATGGTTTTGACTACAGTTTTATAATGTACCATATTATCTGCTGCGGTCAGGGGATTGCTGCATGCAAAGTCGATCTCGTTTTGTCCGGGACCGTGTTTGTGACAGGATGTGGTGGGATTCAGCCCCATTTCATCCAGAGACAGGCAGATCTCACGTCGAGTATTTTCACATTGATCCAGAGGTGCTACGTCTAGATAGCCACCCTGGTCGCAGGGAATTCGTGTGGGCTTCCCTTCCATATCTGTTTCAAACAGATAGAACTCGCAGCGAGTGCCCATTTCGCATTGCAGACCGTGGTTCTGGATGGATTTCATGGTTTCACGAAGATTGCAGCGCAGATCGCCTTCATAGGGTGTGCCGTCCATGCGGTAAAGGGTGCAGAAAAACCGTACCACACGCCCCGACTGGGGACGCCATGGCAGAATAGAGAGGGTGGATGTGTCTGGCTTCAGCAATAGGTTCTGATGGGATGCCTCCAGCAGTCCGGTTGCGTTGAAGGGAATGCCGTAGGTAATGGCACGGTGCAATTCCCGGGGCATGATGGCAATGTTTTTCATGTTGCCGAATGTATCGCAAAATGTCATGCGGATAAACTTGACATCATTTTCTTCAATGAATTCTAACAGATCTGTCTCAGAAAAAAACATAAGATACCTCCTGAAAGTATACTATTTTTAGTATATCGCTTTCCAAAAGAAATTTAAACATGAAAATACTGCTTTTTCTTTTCTATTTTTTTTTTTAGTGTTGACAGAATGATTTTTTATGCTATAATATAAATACGAAATAATCATATGATTTTTGTAGTGCTTTAAACTAAATACACTTGCTAAAACATTAATTTGATTTTATGGAGGAATTGTAATGAAGAAAGAAAAAGTAATGCGTACAATAGCTTTCGTGAGCGGTGTGGTGTTTACATCTGCTATCACGATTCCAACTGCTGTTTCAGCGACTATCAATAGTGGCGATGCCCTTATGGAGTATATTGACATGGTTTTGCCGGCATATCTCAATGGTGAAATTTCAGAATCTTCTGAGATATCAATAAGTAATTCTTTTAATTTGATTGATGATGATCAAACAGAATGTGAACCTAACATATATTTTGTGTTTGATAATGACAGCATCGTCGGAACTCTTACTATTGGTAGTTATGAAGGACAGTATTATTCATCTTTTGAAAAAAATGATGGAGTTAGCGATTTGTTTGTTCAAGCTCAAAGTTGCTATAATAATGGCACTGAGATAGCTTTGACTAATGCAAATGATGAGTTTACGATACAAACGGAAGATGCTTTTGAACTCACATCAATTCAAGAGAATTCCACATTTAATTGTTCAGCAATTGAAAAAGAGACTACCGTTGTTATGCCATCTTCTTCAAGCTCAGTATTGTACCATATCCAGTTGAATACAACTCGGGTTGCTAATAGTTCGTATAAAGGCGCTGGGCTTTGCTGGGCGGCAACAATGGCGACTAAGTATAATTATCTTAAAAATTCTAATATGGTAGCATCGTACATTGCGTATGTTTTGGATACTAAGTATGGTTCAACACCTTCCGGAACGTCTACATGGATTTTGCGTGGTTATAATTATCTGTTTGGAGACGGCATTGTGAAACGGTATATGGGAATGATGGACTATAATGAAATCATTGCGCAGTTGCAAAAAAATAATCCTATTCATATGAGTCTTACAGGAGATGCTACGCATGGTGTTCTTTTGTCTGGAATTAACGTTTATAACGGTTATTCTGTCTATTATATCGATGATTCAAATTCGTCGACAACGGATCATGTAGCGGTTTATGTTTCTTCCGACACTATGTATGCAACATCTGATTTTATATATTACGCAACGGAAGAAACGACATATACTACATGGCGTTGGTCTTATTATTAATTCATTAAAGGAGGGCTTTTATGAAAAAACAGGTAATTACCAGCTTTATCCTGGCAGCGTTGCTGACAGGGTGCAGTTCAGCTGAAACAACGACAGAAAATGCAGCAGATACCACTGAAATGGAGAATGCGAATTTTTCTTCTTCCGAGGCGGAAATTCCCGAGGGAGAGGGACTGAATGCGATTGTCTATGAGGGCGTCTGCTACTATGGAATGGCATTTTATGATCAGAATCCCATTGCACCAGAGGATGCGGTACTGTTGGGAAATGCTGCGGAATCCAGTTCGTGCCAGTCCATTTCACTGGTTACGGATTCCATGATTCCCACGGAAGAGCTGCAAACCAACTGCGGCGATCCGGGTACAGAGGTTTTTGCCACATATGATTCTGATGGAAATATCGACACATTTTATACTTCATCGGATGGAGAAAATGGGTATACATATTATGCCCTGCGGGATCTTTCAACAGAAACGCCAAGCTACTATACGTCAGCAGATGGAGAATAAATCGGATGCAGGAAAAAGGATTGTCGGGAATGGCAGTCCTTTTTGTCATTCTAACTAATTTTGTGGCTGCCGCATTGGTCAAATTCACGATTCCGGCGGCTTTGTCGAAAAATTGGGAAAAATACTTGTCGAAAAGTTGATTTTTTGGTATAATAAAAGATACCACGCAGATTTGCGGAGGGAATAGAAAGTGAGGAATTTTGTATGAGCGAATCCATCAAGGGCACGATGATCTCCTATCGGCCTGATATAAAAGTACTGGATGCCACCATTCGTGATGGCGGTCTGGTGAACAATTTTGAGTTTACAGATGATTTTGTGCGCAAACTGTATCTTGCCAATGTCCGTGCCGGCGTCGATGTCATGGAAATCGGCTATTTGGCAGACCCGGAGCTGTTTGACGAGTCCAAGTTCGGCAAGTGGAAGTTCTGCCACGAGGATGCCATCCGTGGTGTACTGGGTGATATTCTGGATCCGAAAATGCAGCTTGCTGTTATGGCAGACGTGGGTCGTGCCAATGTGGAACGAGATCTGCCCGACAAGCAGGACAGTATTCTGGATATGGTGCGTATTGCCACCTACATCAACACTATTCCGGCAGCCATTGAAATGATCGAAACTTGTGCAAAGAAGGGTTATTATACGACTGTCAATATTATGGCAGTCTCCAAGGCACAGGAGTCTGAATTGGCAGAAGCACTGGAAATGCTGGGCAAGAGCAGCGTGGATGTGATTTATCTGGTGGACAGCTATGGCTCCCTTTATCCGCTGCAAATGCGTCAATTGGCACAGCGGTATCTGGAAGCTGCGGAGAAGTACGGCAAGCAGGTCGGTATTCATGCGCATAACAATCAGCAGCTTGCATTTGCAAATACCACGGAATGTGCTATGATGGGCGTCAGCTATCTGGATGCAACCATGGCGGCAATGGGACGCGGTGCAGGTAACTGTGCAATGGAATTGCTGCTGGGCTTTTTGAAGAATCCTAAGTATGACATCAAGCCGGTACTGCGTTTCCTCCAGGATGAGATGCAGAAACTGAAAAATGATGGTGTAGTTTGGGGCTATGATATCCAGTATCTGCTGACAGGCTATCTGAACCAGCATCCTCGGACGGCAATTGCCTTCACTAAGGAAAAGCGTGAGGATTATTTCACCTTCTTCCAGGAATTACAGGAAAACGAAGGCTGATCTATATCAGGCAATAGAAATTGAAAGCGGAATGGCTCAGAGCAGCTGTTCCGCTTTTTGAATTAGGAGTTAGGAATGAGAAATGGCGGTATCCCCTGCGGCGATGGATTTTTAATTTATGTGAGCGAAGCGAACGCCGACATTCTTAACTCCTAATTCCTCATTGTAACTAAATTCACCTCCGGGCATAAAATGGAATGAAAGGCGGAAAACGGGAGGTGAAATAGGTGGAAGGGTTAGTCTGGCTGGTGGTGCTTTGCGTGCTGGCGGCGATGATGCTGCTTGCCCTGGGGCTTTGCCGGCGGCTTTTGTCCCAGGAATTGCCGGAAGAATTGGCGGCGTTGGCATTGTTACATGAGAGAGACGGTCTGGAGCTGTATCTGGATGCGCTGGCGGCACAGGTCTTATGGACGGACAGCGACTTGGTACAGACGGTCTGGCTGGTGGATTGTACCGAGGACGGGTGTCTGGAGTCAGTCTGCACGGATTTTTGTCGGACACACAGCGGTTTTCGATACTGCCGTGTGTCGGAACTTGTGAAAATTTTTGGGAAAATGCGAGAAGCTGAAAAAAACGATTGCATTTCGTCGAAAAAACATGTATAATAAAAAGAAGCAGGAAATGCAGATGCTGATCACAGAAAAGGGAGGGGATCTGTTTGGCAGAAAGAGCACCGCTGCATTTGGAGGGTATTGTGGAACATGTGCTGTACCGCAACGACCAGAATGGCTATACTGTGCTGGAACTGGATGTCAACGGCTCCCCGGTCACCGTGGTGGGTGAGATCGGCGAGGCGGAAGAAGGCGAGCGGCTTCTGGTGGATGGGGAATA
The DNA here is from genome assembly GCF_019417665.1 of Ruminococcus sp. Classification (GTDB taxonomy): domain Bacteria; phylum Bacillota; class Clostridia; order Oscillospirales; family Ruminococcaceae; genus Ruminococcus_C. Next base: position 117,490 of record NZ_DXUU01000003.1, on the reverse strand, counting down.
TGTGAACCATCCCCGCTTCGGCGCACAGTTCCGGGCACAGTACTGGGAGAGAAAACTCCCGGCAGATGCCTTGAATATCCAGAAATATCTCTCCTCCCGTGCGATCAAGGGCATTGGGCCCTCTCTGGCACGGAAAATCGTGGAGGCATTCGGTGACCGGACTCTTGTGATCATGGAGAAAGAACCTACCCGATTGCTGGAGATACGTGGTATTTCGCCGAAAAAGTGCGAAGCCATTGCCGCAGAAGTACAGCAGATCTTTGCCTTGCGTTCTCTGATGCAGTTTCTGGCGCAGTATGAGATCCGCTCCAAATATGCCATGCGTGCCTATCAGCGATGGGGTGCAGGTGCCATGGATCTCCTTGCGGCAAATCCTTATCTGCTGTGTTCACCGGGGATCGACCTGGAGTTTCAGAAAGCAGATGCTGTGGCATATGGCATGCACTTTTCCGCCTCTGCACCCCAGCGGGTGCAGGCAGGAATTGTCTATTTGCTGCAATATAACGCCAACTCTGGTTACACCTGTTTGCCGCTGGATAGACTTCGTCCCAAGGTATGCAGTTATCTGAAAGTGCAGCCGGAAGATTTTGATGCAGCATATGCCCAGGCTTTGGACGAGCATGTGATCTATGTCTACGAAAAGGCAGAGAGACCTTTTATCTTTCTGGAGGATTATTACATCGCAGAGCGGTATATTGCAGACCGTGTGGGTGTGATCATGGATTTCAGCGCACCGGAGGATCGGACAGATTTTACTGAACTCATTGACGCACAGGAAACGGAACAGGGAATGCACTATGCGGCATTGCAGCGGCAGGCGATTACCACAGCATTATCCCGAGGCATGGTGATCCTCACCGGCGGTCCTGGTACAGGTAAGACTACCACGCTGAACGCCATTATTGCATTGTATGAAAAGCAGGGTTATCGTGTGATGATTGCTGCCCCTACGGGACGTGCTGCCAGCCGTGTATCTGACCTGACAGGCTATGAAGCAAGCACAATACATCGAATGCTGGCTGTGGAATATGATATGTCCGGCAATATGCGGTTTCAGCACAACGAGCAGAATCCTCTGGACTGCGATGTTATGGTTGTAGATGAAATGTCTATGGTGGATGTGCTGTTGTTTGAGCATTTGCTCCGGGCACTGCGGCTGGGCTGTAAGCTTGTGCTGGTGGGAGACTGTGACCAGTTGCCGTCTGTGGGGGCTGGCAATCTCTTGCGTGACCTCATTGACAGCAGACGTGTTCCGGTAGTGGCACTGAAAGAAATTTTCCGTCAGGCGCAGAAGAGCAGTATCATTACCAATGCTCACAAGATTATCCGTGGGGAATATCCAGACCTGACTCAGAAAAAAAGCGACTGTTTTTTCTTCCAGCGGCTGAAACCGGAACCGGCAATCTCGCTTATGTTGGAGCTGGTGCAGGAACGTTTGCCCAAGGCCTATGGCTATTCGCCTGCGGAGGATATCCAGGTCATTACGCCGTCTCGAAAGGGTATTATGGGCGTGGTGGAACTGAACCAGCGTTTGCAGGAGGTGCTCAATCCGCCGTCCAAGACTTTGCCGGAAGTGAAGTCTGTGCTGTACACCTTTCGGGAAGGCGACAAGGTCATGCAGATCAAGAACAATTATGACATTATCTGGCATAAGGACGGGGAAAGCGGTACCGGTATTTTCAACGGTGACATCGGTTATCTCCGTGCCATAAACCGGCAGAGTCAGGAAGTCGTGGCAGATTTTGATGGTCGTCATGTAACTTATTCCTTTGACCAGCTGGATCAGCTGGAGCTTGCCTATGCTGTGACTGTGCATAAGAGCCAGGGCAGCGAATTCCAGGCGGTGGTAATGCCGCTGCTGGGCGGATTTCCGAAGCTGTATTATCGGAATCTGCTGTATACGGCGGTGACACGTGCCCGTCGGCTGCTGATATTGATCGGCTCAAAAAATGTCATTTATCAGATGGTGGATAACAACCGCCGGATGTATCGATATACCTGTCTGCGGGAGATGCTGTTGGAACAGCAGAGACCCGGGACAGAGACTGCGCATCTGCCGGAAGAAGCAGGCTGTGCAGAAGCAGAAGAACAGGAGGAATCGTCATGAGCAAAACAGACATCGGGATAGATTTGGGGACGGCAAATACAGTGATTACATTGGGGAAAAAGGGCGTTGTGCTCAGCGAACCCTCTGCCATTGCTTATCATACACGCACGAAGGAAGTTCTTGCTGTGGGCAAGCGTGCTTATCAGATGATCGGCAAAACGCCGGATTATATTGAGGTAGTGCGTCCGCTTTCTGGGGGCGTCATTTCTGACGACCGCATGACCCAGTATATGATCCGGGAGTTTATCCTACAGGTCACCGGACACCGTCTCACAAAGCCACGGATTATTATTTGTGTGCCGTCTTTTATTACGGATGTGGAAAAGCGTGCGGTAGTAGAGGCTGCTATGAGTGCTGGGTCTCGAAAAGCTTATCTGATCGACGAACCCATTGCGGCGCTGATCGGTGCTGGGGTGAATATCGGCAAGGCACGAGGTAATATGGTTGTGGATATCGGCGGCGGCACTACTGATGTGGCGATTGTCTCCATGAACGGTGTTGTTACTTCTCATTCTGTCCGTGCGGCAGGGAATACACTGGATCAGGCAATTATCCGCTATATGCAGACCAAGTACAAGCTTCTCATTGGGGAACGCACAGCGGAACGAATCAAGATCGAGATGACCAATCTCTACGACCCCAGAGCCGATGTGACGGCATGGGTCAAGGGACGTAATCTGGTCAGCGGACTGCCGGAAATGCAGGAGGTCAGCGAGCTGGAGATCTTCGAGGCGGTGGAGGACGTAGTTGCTGATATTATTGAGGCAATCAAAACGGTTCTGGAGGAAACACCGCCGGAATTGGTGGGAGATATCTACGAAAACGGTGTACTTATGGCAGGCGGCGGTGCTATGCTGGGCGGTCTGCGGAAACTGGTGGAGCGTACGTTACAGGTGAAGTGCGTTGTGGCAAAGGATGCTATTCACTGTGTGGCAAAGGGCACGGCAATTGCATTCCGGAAGATGGATACGCTGCTGGATGGGTTTGAGAATATTGCGGTGTATCAGTTTAAGTGAGTTTTTTTGGGGAGAATTTTTGGATCTGAAAAAGTACTTGACAAAAATGAAATTATGTTATTTATGTATATCGAAAGGGACTGTTCAACAACCCTTTTTCGACAGTTATAACGAGAGAATACATGTTCACAACAAAAAACGACAGTTCAATCGATAAAACCACTGTTTAGTAATTAAAAGGAAAATGCTATTATGAATATCCCGAATATTCCGGACAACAGTATAACAGAAGAAATAAAGGAAATTGTTGCTTTATGTGAGGAACTTGAAGCAGAATATGGTGAGGATGCATCTTGGTTTTCGGATCCTGTTTCCGAGACTGAAATTGCAAAATGGGAGTATGAAAGCAAAATGATCATTCCAGAATCATATAAAGAATGGTTAATGTTTTCAAACGACTCACAAATACTTAATAATACCGCACGCTTTTTCGGTTTGAAAATGATCGGTACTTATAATGATGATGTTCCAAATGATTATGTTGTGATAGGTGAACTGATTGGAGATGGAGAATTATTATGTTTTTCAAAAACGACAAATAAAATTATCAGATATAATCATGGAAAGTCAAAAGAATGCCAAAACTTTAAAGAAATTCTAAATCTAATTTTAAATATAGTGTGAGATTATCCTCAAAAAACCGCTTCTGGTTCTATTTTTTGAATTCAGAAGCGGTTCCTTATTTTTGGAGTGCTGCAACAGCCCCTTTGATTCACTTTATCAGATATACCCCAACGTCTTCAAAACAAACAGCCACGCAGTCAGCGTAAATGCACTGAGCAGGGTTGTCGTCATCACCGCACATGCTGTGATTGTTCCCTCGTGCTTCATATTGCGTGCCATGACGAAACAGCTACCCGTGGTGGCGCTGCCCAGCATGACCAGAATGGCGATGAGTTTTTCATCTCGGAATCCCAGCCAGATGGCAGCCGGCAGGAAAATGCCGCAGAACAGCACCAGCTTGATAAAAGCAATGCTCAGTGTTACAGGCAATTTTCCCTTGGCATTGCCCAGCTGGAAGGATGCACCCAGTGCAATCAGGGACAGGGGCGTTGCCATATTGCCCAGATAGGAGACGGACTTCGACAGGATCACCGGCTGGGGAATATGCAGTACCGACCAGAGCATCCCTACCACAATCCCCAGGATAATGGGATTTGTGAGAACGTCTTTCAAAGTTCGCAGGAACAATGCTTTTGGATTGGTCTTTTCGCCGTCTTTCGGCGCAGTCAGGGAAAGGGTAATAACAGCAATGATGTTGTATAGGGGGACAGTTCCCACGATCATGAGCGCCGCCATGGTGGCTTCACCGTAAATATTGTTGACAAAGGCTATGCCCAGGATTGCCGCACTGCTCCGGTAGGATGCCTGGATGATCTCACCCCGTTCGACCTTGTTTTTGTGGAGCAGGGAGAAGAGCAGGGCGATGACAATGCTGCATACCGTAGCAAGAAAGCAAAACAGCACGAATTTTGTGTCCCAGACTGTCAGGAAATCTGCTGTGGAGAGATCCATAAACAGCAGCGCTGGCAATAGCGCCTTGAATACGAACTGGTTGATCCTGGCGGTAGTGTGGTCGTCCAGCAAGTGGACTTTTTGCATACACCAGCCGAATACCATCATGAGAAACACCGGGATCGTGGCGTTGAGACTGAAAATCAGATTTTGGGTGAAGGTTTGCATCACATTCGCTTCCATTCTTTGTTTTTCCTCTTTTATAGTGTAGCGCATTTTGGGAGATTTGTCAAATGGTGACTTTTCAGCCAGATGAAATGATATTGATTAAAAGGTAAAACAAATGAGAATTGACATTCGACAAAAAGTGCCCTTTTACGACAATTCCATTTTTAGGATGATTTTAATTTTGAAAAAACGTACGTGATAAAGTTAAATATATTTTAACGGAACAAATTCACTATTATAGTGACTATATAAAATTCAACGTGATTTCTAACTAAAATTGTGCTTTTATATACTATAAAAATATGGTAAAAATCAACATATGTATTTTTACACATATGATTATATTTTTGTGTACAATAAAATTTTACAAATCTAGCACATGCTTAACTCTTGACATTGAAAATGAATCGGCGTATAATAATAGTAAAAGATGAAACTGTGTAAAGAGTATAGAGTTATTCCACATATGTTGAAAGGATGAAGGCTTTTTCTTCCTTCGTTTTAAATTGTCATTCTGAAGCAGAGGATATAAGAAAAAGTTTTGGCTGTGGGCACAACTCTTTCTAATATATACATAGCAAGTAAGCAATTTTTAATCGTAGTATATATGAATACAGCAGATATAATCTGTTGATATTTTTTAAGGAGGTAATTTTATGAAAACAAGAAAGGCAATCTCATTTCTTACGGCAGCAGTCATGGCTGTTTCCGCACTTCCAATCCTATCTGTCAGCGCAGAAGAAAGCACCTATGCACTGGGCGATGTAGATATGGATGGCTATATCACTGGTCATGATGCAGCTAGGGTGTCTCGTTATTTAAAAGTTGGTGATGTCACATTGACAGAGGAACAGCTTGCATTGGCTGATGTTAATGGGGATGGCGCAGTAGATCAAGCGGATGCGGATTGGATTTTTGAAAACTGTGCGTATATGTTGGGTGACATGCTGAAAGATGGAACAGTGGACTATATAACTTCATTAGGCACGAGCTTCGCCATTGCAATACACGTATATGCTAGGGAGAGTGTTCTCAAATCTGTGAATATTATTGAGTCTCCCATTCCTGATATGCCGCATCTCCATGGATTTGGTGTTTCTGGACGAGACCCTGGAGTTGCAACCGTTGAGATTTGCGAAGGAGAGGAGCGTAAATGGCGCACACTTGATCCGACAGAAGATGCTGCAATTTATAATGAAGTGTTGCGTCTTACTTGGTTGGAAGATTATGATTGTTCGCTTACTCAAATGGAGTACAATCTGTTGGACATTGATGGTGATAACAAAATTTCTATGGACGATGTTACATTTTTGATGGGTATGTATGTCGAAGATGCAGTTGGTCGTGACATAGTTGAATTGTACTTTGGCGATGGAAAGTATTATGTGGATATGGACAGCTTAGGTGATCGTGTACAATTTAATCAGTGAGCTTAGGTTGATTGGCATGTGTGATAAGAATAAATCTGTGCAGGTTTGGGCGAATAAGCGATTCATGTGACAAAACGCATATTTTATGACGGAAAGACCGTCGGCAGATGATTTGCCGGCGGTCTTTTGCACTGTGTATATAAAAAGGGTACTGATTTCAAAACCAGTACCCTTTTTTGATTATAAATTGTGCAGCTTATATGAGAGCGTCATGAGACTGTCGTCCAGATGCACGGTAACCACCTGAGCATGTTCCACCGCAATGTCACAGTGGCTGAAATTCCACAGACCGCGGATTCCCAGAGACACCAGACGCTCTGCCGCTGCCTGGGCAGACTCCTTTGGCAGACAGAGCACCGCTGCCGCCGGATGATGGGCTGCGCAAAACGCCTCCAGCTGTTCTAGGGGAGAAATCGCAATCCCTGCCAGTTCTTTTCCGATCAATTCCGGCTTAATGTCAAAAATGCCTATGAGCCGAAAGCCACGCTCTTCAAAGCGCACATTTTCGGAAACTACCTTACCCAGACTCCCGGCACCTACCAGAATTGCAGGCAGAAGCTGTGGCAGCCCCATAATGCGCTCCAGATTTTCCCGCAGTTCTTTCACGGCATAACCGCTGCCCTGCTGCCCGAAACAGCCGAAACAGCTGAGATCCTGCCGGATCTGGGACGCTGTCATACCCAGCTGCCTGCCCAGTTCCCTGGACGAAGTTCGCTGCTGTCCGATACGTTCCAGTTCCTGCAACAGTCGGTAATACCGGGGCAGACGGCGCACCACAGATGCAGAAGCCTCATATTTTTGTTCCAAAACCGATCGCTCTCCTGTCATGCACATGCATCATTTTTTTCGAACACACTCTAAGAGCCTGTTTAGCATCTTTTCGCACGCATCTTTTCAGTGAATTTTGTCGGTTTCTGCGTTAAAAATTCTTGCCATACGCCAGTATGCCTGCGAATTTTCGCCTTGAAATCGGCAAAAATTCCCTCGAAAATCTGCGTACGCCAAGATACTAAACAGGCTCTAAGGAAACAAACCTCGCCTTAAAAATCACGCCATTGCAAGCATGTTTCAATCAATCGGCTAAGCTTTCAGTCATTGTGCGGTGTTCTCCTGGAAAGGCATACCGCAGCTCCACCGGAAAGCACTAACAGCGAAAGCACTCCAACAGGTATCTCATTTCCTGTGGCAGGCGAACTGGAAGTTTTCTTCGTTGATGTAGTCGGCGTTGCTGTTAAAACTTCTTTCTCTGTTGTCGTGGCAACAGTTGTTGTTGTTTCCTCAGAACCCATCGTGATGTTGGTAACATTTGAAAGCGTAAATACAATTCGGATGCTCTCATGCACCTCTGTGGTGATATCGTTATAGCCTTCGCCACGAAATGTGCAAAACATGCCCCAAACACATAATTTACCATGTGTTGGATAATAATCCAGTACTACACCATTATACACCTGACCACTCACGCCTTCTGCCTTGACACCATCCAGCCAAACTTCATCAATGGAAAGGTTCACATCGCCATCATACCCGAACAAATTGTAATCCGTATGTTCAATCTTCAGTCTGATTGTTTGCGCTTCCTGAACGTTCACATCACTCGGAATCTCCCAAGTCATATCATACTGACCGTTTCCATAAACAGCGTCACCCGCCAAATTTTCCTGACCAATTTGAAGGGATGCTGTACCAATTGCTGTAGTTTGTTCCGTATCTTCCGCAGAGACAATTCCCACTCCCATGGTAGAAACTGCAAGAGCGGATGACAATGCAATGGATAAAATTTTCTTCTGAATCATTTTAATTCCCCCTGTGAAATATGATTGATAATTACACGAAATATATAGAACAACGCCGCACAAAGAGCGTTCGTCAACCTTGCATGTCATATCCTTTCTTCTGACGCATCATTCTTGTGCGGTATTGCTTTACGCCATCAGCGCAGCCAGACGCTCGTTGATTGCCTCCAGGAATTCCTTGGAATTCACCTTCTTCTTGTTCTCCAGCTTGGAGATCAGATACAGGTCACCAGTCATAACGCCATCCTCAATGGTCTGGATGGTTGCCTTTTCCAGCTTATCTGCAAACTCTACCAGTTCCGGCAGCTTGTCCAGTTCGCCGCGCTTGCGCAGTGCACCGCTCCATGCAAAGATGGTTGCAACGGAATTGGTAGAAGTCTCCTCGCCCTTGAGATACTTATAATAGTGGCGCTGTACAGTGCCGTGTGCAGCTTCGTATTCATAGATACCGTCCGGTGAAACCAGAACAGAAGTCATCATTGCCAAGCTGCCATAAGCGGTGGAAACCATATCGGACATAACATCGCCGTCATAGTTCTTGCAAGCCCAGATATAGCCGCCGTTAGAACGAATGACACGGGCCACTGCGTCGTCGATCAGGGTGTAGAAGTATTCGATGCCAGCAGCCTCGAACTTCTCCTTGTACTCTGCATCGTAGATTTCCTGGAAGATATCCTTGAAGGTGTGGTCATACTTCTTGGAAATGGTATCCTTTGTTGCAAACCAGACATCCTGCTTCAGATCCAGACCGTAGTTAAAGCAAGCACGAGCAAATCCGGCAATGGAGTTTGCCTTGTTGTGCAGACCCTGGATGATGCCGTCTGTATCCTTGAAATCAAAGATCAGTTCCCGGGACTCGTTGCCTTCTGCATCGGTAACGATCAGCTCAGCCTTGCTGCCCTGCTTTACCTTCATTTCGGTATTCTTGTACACATCGCCGTAAGCGTGACGAGCAATGGTAATGGGCTTTGTCCAGGTGGGGATATACGGTTCAACGCCTTTCACCAGGATCGGAGTACGGAATACGGTGCCGTCCAGAATTGCACGGATGGTGCCGTTGGGGCTTTTCCACATCTGGGACAAGTTGTATTCCGGCATTCTTGCCGCATTGGGAGTGATGGTAGCGCACTTCACTGCAACGCCATATTTCTTGGTTGCGTTGGCGCTGTCGATGGTTACCTGATCTTTGGTCTTTTCACGATATTCCAGACCCAAGTCATAGTATTCGGTCTTGAGGTCTACATATGGGTTCAGCAGAATGTCCTTAATCCACTGCCACAGAATACGAGTCATTTCGTCGCCGTCCATCTCAACCAGCGGTGTTGTCATTTGAATCTTTGCCATTATTTTTTCCTCCTGCCCATCTGGGGCTGATTATTTTCTTAAAATTGCTTCATTTTGTCAATTCCAAAGAAGTCAAGGGATTTCCACTTCATCAATGGTATGTCCTGCCAACAGTGCCAGATTGTAAACCGACAAATGCTGTTCTTTCGACAATATGGTCAGTTCATAATCATCGCTGTCCATACAGAATTCACAAAGCACCAGTCCATGCTCAAACCAGAAGAACTGCCTATACTCCTCTAGCCAGCCATAGAATCCTTCTGCTTTTGGCTCTGGCACAGTCAAATTCATCTTTTTGACCAGATTCAATTGACTGAGCGACCAGCGCAGATCTTCTGCTTCACATGCGGTATCCACACCAACCAGATCGCCGGAGTCCTCCAATTCATCTGCAAGCGCAATCCAGCAAAGCGTGTCCCGATCACAATGCGCGATGTCGATGCCACGCTGTGCATAACGTTCTGCATACTGTCTGCTGTACGCCAGCGTTTCGTCAAGACAATATACCATAGAAGCGTGTAATGTGGGGTTGTTTTTGCTGAGAATATCAGCAATTTCAATGAGTTTTTCCAAATCTCGATCTGGTTGCTTTTTCTTTTTCAGAAACCCGAACATTTAGGCAAACACCACCCACTTCAACAGTCCCAGCACCAACAAATGCGCTGGATAGAATACATAGAAAAACCATTTATGTACCGTTTTTTTGCTGCCGCTTTTGCCGTTATAGCAGAACTGAATAAGCAGCGGCACCAGAAAAATACCAATCTGAAACAGCTGTGTCCAACCAAATATGAGCATAGGACTACAAACAAAAAAGCCAACACAGCAGAATGCAATCCATTTTCCTTTGGTGTTTTCACGAAATATGTACAGAAACAAACACCACAGCACATCGAAGATTGCCCAGTCTCCCACAATTGAAAGTGCGCACAATCCGATAATGCCTAAAATCTTTACCGGTTTCGAACATTTGCCCTTATCCCAGAGCCAGATGGCAAGCAGTCCCAGCAGCAGGGTGTACAGCACGCCGAAATAGGGACGCACCTGTACAGAACCTTCCTGTATGACAATCGGAAGTGTGCCATATTCAAAGTATACAAAGGGAATCCACGACAACAAAGCGAAAATCCCCAGCCGCAGGGCGTATTTTTTCACGTTTCGGGTGTAATGATACCCTTCCGCCACAAAGTACGCCATAGTCGGACCGGTCAGCCGCCCGATGAAGTGCATTACCTGTCCCAGCAGAGAAGCTGTTGGGACAAATGCCCAGGCAATATGGTCGATGAGCATAGCCGCAATGACCAGATATTTCAATTGGTTGCGGTTCAAAAAACCGCTTTGCTTCGTCAGTCCCATGCAGTTAGTTCCTTACTTTTTTCTATTCCGGAAATAATTCCGAATCACAGTAATTCCGATTGCCAGTGCAATTGCAATAACCAGGATCAAAATCGCCTTTACAGGACTTTCTTGAAAAACACCGAGAAGATTTCGTACTGTCCGCTGTCTGCGCCATGCATAGAGCAGAAAGACAACGACAAATGCCAAAATCCATCCCAAAATCCCGCCCAATTTTCCGCCTTTTCCGCTTCCATTTTCCGACATGTCCAATTTCTCCTTTTTGCTTGCTTTGTCAGCTGATTGCGGTTCAAAGAACGTTTTGTCAACGTGTCACCTCAGTTTAACAGTTCCAGAATGATCTCTATCACGGTTTCTGCTATGTCGCCGATCCATTCCGTACGTTTTTTCATTTTCCAGTGCTGGTTTTGAGATGCACGCTGCTTTTTTCTGTGCTTTTTCGGCATTTACTTGTTCAGAGAATCACGAGTATAATCCAGCAGACCGCCGGCAAGAATGATATCCTTGGTACGGCCAGTCAGTTCGCACAGCACCGGAATTTCTGTACCAGTTGTCTTGTTGACAACGGTCAGCTCTGTTTCGTCTGCTTCTACCTTGGCACGAATATCTGCCAGTTCCAGTACATCGCCCTGGGAGATCTTGTCATAATCTGCTTCATTCACGAAAGTCAAAGGCAGGATGCCAGCGTTAATGAGGTTCGCACGGTGGATTCTAGCGAAGCTCTTCACCAGAACTGCCTTGACGCCCAGATACAGGGGAGCCAGTGCTGCGTGTTCACGAGACGACCCCTGACCATAGTTAGAACCGCCTACGATAATGCTCTTGCCCATTTCTTTGGCACGTGTCGGGAACGCTTCATCACAAACCGTAAAGCAGTGCTGAGAAATTGCCGGGATATTCGAACGCAGCGGCAGGATCTTTGCACCCGCCGGCATAATGTGGTCGGTGGTGATATTGTCGCCAACCTTCAGGGAAACGCCTGCGGAAATGGTTGCTTCCAGCGGTGCAGTCTCCGGGAACGGCTTGATGTTCGGGCCACGGAGAATTTCTACGCTGTCCATTTCCTCTTCCGGTGCCGGCAGAACGATCATATTATCATTGACTGTAAACTTCTCCGGCAGAACGAATTCCGGCATTTCGCCCAGTTCTCTCGGGTCACTGAGATAACCGGTCAGTGCGGAATAAGCTGCCAGTTCCGGCGAAACCAGATAGATCTGACCATCCTTTGTTCCGGAACGTCCCAGGAAGTTCCGGTTAAAGGTACGCAAGGAAATACCACCAGAATTAGGAGCCTGTCCCATACCAATGCACGGACCGCAGGCACTCTCCAGGATTCTGGCACCAGCGTCGATCATGATACCCAGCAGACCCATATCTGCCATCATATTCAGCACCTGCTTCGAACCCGGTGCAATTGCCAGAGAAACATCAGGATGTACAGTTTTGCCCTTGAGGATATGGGCAACCTTCATCATATCCAGCAGCGAGGAGTTGGTGCAGGAGCCGATGCAGACCTGGTCAACCTTCAACTTTCCGATCTCTGCCACGCTCTTGACATTGTCCGGAGAGTGCGGACATGCTGCCAGGGGCACCAGTTCGCTCAGGTTGATCTCTACGACTTCGTCATATACTGCATCCGGATCTGCCTTCTGCTCTGTCCAGACTTCACCTCTGCCCTGGGCTTCCAGGAACTGCTTTGTCACTTCATCCGACGGGAAGATGGAAGTTGTTGCGCCAAGCTCTGCGCCCATGTTCGTAATGGTTGCACGCTCCGGCACAGACAGGCTTTTGACACCTTCGCCGCAGTATTCGATAACCTTGCCTACGCCGCCTTTGACAGACAGACGCTTCAGGACTTCCAGGATCACATCCTTTGCAGCCACCCAAGGAGACAGCTTTCCGGTCAGTTCCACTTTTACAACCTTCGGGCAGGTGATGTAATAAGTACCGCCGCCCATGGCAACTGCCACATCCAGACCGCCGGCGCCCATAGCGATCATACCGATACCGCCGCCAGTCGGGGTATGGCTGTCAGAGCCGATGAGTGTCTTTCCCGGTACACCGAAGCGTTCCAGATGTACCTGATGACAGATACCGTTGCCCGGACGGGAGAAGTAGATACCGTGCTTCTTTACCACGCTGCCGATAAAGCGGTGGTCGTCTGCATTTTCGAAGCCGCTTTGCAGGGTGTTGTGATCAATGTACGCTACGCTGCGTTCTGTCCGTACACGCGGTACGCCCATTGCCTCAAATTCCAGATATGCCATTGTGCCAGTTGCATCCTGTGTCAAAGTCTGGTCAATGCGGATTCCGATTTCAGAACCCTTTACCATTTCGCCCTCTACCAGGTGCGCTTTCAGGATCTTTTCCGTCAGGGTCAGTCCCATGTCCATCATTCCTTTCGTGTTTGGCTCTGCAAACGCACGGCAAGCCATCCATTTACGAGCATTTATCAATACCCTATTATTATAGCAAAAATCGGACATACTTGTCAAGGGTCGGGTTCGGGATTATGTTATGATTGATAATTGACAAACTCTATCGGAACATGCTATAATAAAGTAACGTAAAATGCAGCGTATATCATAGACGATACGATGGTCTTCATTTGGGCATTTTGATGAACGTCATAGATTTTTAGAAGCATCATTTAGATATAGGAAGAAGGAACAACAATGGAACAGGAATATAGCGCAGATACCTCGGTCATTCTGGTGTGCGCCGGAAATGCCACAAGAATGCAGGGAAAAAACAAGATCTTACTGCCCTTGGGAGATACCACAGTCATTGGTCAGACCATGCGTGCTTTTGAAGCGTGTGATCGGGTGGCGGAAATTATCGTTGTGGCACGTCCGGCAGATCATGATGCGATCTGGGAATCGGCAGATCAGTGCGGAATATCCAAGCTGCACGCTGTTGTGGAAGGCGGTTCCACCCGGCAGCAGAGCGTCATGTGCGGTCTGCGTGCGCTTTCCAAAGGAACGACCCTGATTGCGATACATGACGGCGCACGTCCGCTGGTACAGACAAAGCATATTGCACAGGTAATTCAGGATGCTTCTGTTTTCGGCGGCGCAACCCTGGGCGTTCCGGTAAAGGATACTATTAAAATAGTAAATGATCACTTGATCGTGGACACGCCTTATCGCCCCCATTTGTTCATTACCCAGACACCTCAGGTATTCAAGCGGCAGCTATACTTTGAGGCAGTGACCTTTGCCCAGGAACATGCCCTGGATTTTACCGACGACTGCCAGCTTGCAGAGGCGATCAATTGTAAGGTGTACATGACCACGGGCGACTATACCAATATTAAAATTACAACGCCGGAGGATATTGCAATTGCACAGCTGTTATTGCAGCGGCTGGAGGAGGAAGCATAATGGAAACGATACCTTTTCGGATCGGACATGGCTATGATGTGCACCGCCTGGTGGATGAACGGAAGTTGATTCTGGGCGGCGTGGAAATTCCCTTTGAAAAGGGTTTGCTGGGGCATTCTGATGCAGATGTGCTGCTCCATGCGATTTCGGATGCCCTATTGGGTGCATTGGCACTGGGGGATATCGGAAAGCATTTCCCGGATACAGACCCCGCCTATGCCGGGGCAGACAGCCTGAAGCTAATGGAATGTGTAGTGGAAAAAGTGCATAACTGCGGCTATGTTGTGGGAAACCTGGATGCCACCATTCTCTGTCAGCGTCCGAAACTAGCGCCCTATATTGTGCAGATGCGGGAGAATATTGCAAACGCCTGTGGTGTTTCTGTAGAACAGGTCAGCGTAAAGGCAACGACCGAGGAAAAACTGGGCTTCACCGGAGACGGTTCAGGTATTTCCGCCCACTGTGTTTGCTTATTGGTAAAACAGTGATAGAATACATAGGCGGAGACACCGCTTTTTCTGAAAGCAACACTGTGTAAAGATTTGATGAAAGTTCAAATCTCATTTTGCATTTGCCCATTCTCACCCGATTCTTTCCCTTGGCATATACTGAAATGAGGAACTAGTTTCCTCATTATGATATGTAAAGGGGTGAGAAAGATGTCTGGATGCAAGGCGGCTATGGTTTCGTATACGAATGCCAATCAGGCACGCCGGATTTTGCAGCGGTATGGATATTCCAGCGAGATTCGCCGATTGGAACACCTTGGACCGGAAGGCTGCGGATTTGTGCTTTTGGTGCAGGGAGACTGCGGAAAGATTTCGGATATTCTGACAAGAGAAGGCGTTCCGTTCCGGGAACTGCAAGAGGGACGTGAGATGTGGTGATAGTCAATTTTGACAATGCGGCGACCACATATCCGAAGCCGCCGGAGGTTCGCCAGGCTGTGGCAGAAGCTGTAGCAAAGTACGGCAACGCCGGCAGAGGCGGTCATGCAATTGCAGAGCGCACTTCGGAAATGGTCTACCATGCACGAGAAACTGTGGCGGATTTTTTTAACGCTAAAGTAGAAAACACTATTTTTACACTTAATTGCACCCATGCACTGAATTTGGCGATTCAGGGCATTTTAAAACCCGGAGATCATGTGATTATCAGCGATCTGGAACACAATTCCGTTTATCGTCCCGTTGCGGCACTTGCCAAAGCGGGAAAGATCTCCTATAGTATTGCACAGGTCTCACCGGATGATGCTGTGACCCTACAGCATTTTCGGGCAGAGATACGACCAAATACGCGTGCAGTCATCTGCACGATTGCTAGTAATGTGACTGGACAGATCCTGCCCTATCGGGAAATCGCTCAGTTGTGTCGAATGCACGGGATCTGTTTTATTGCGGACGGTGCTCAGGCGTGTGGGATTCTACCCCTGTCATTGGAACGGGACGGTATGAATATACTGTGTACTGCCGGGCACAAAGGTCTGTATGGCATTACTGGAACAGGCGTGCTCATGACGGACTGTGCATTCCCCATCCAGCCTCTTATGCAGGGCGGCACAGGCAGTGCTTCACGCAGTCCGGAACAGCCGGAGTTCTTGCCGGATCGGCTGGAATGCGGAACACTCAATGTCATCGGCGCAGCATCGCTCTGTGCTGGGATCTCGTTTGTAAAACGGCGCACGGTGCAGGGACTGTACCGGCATGAATCCCGGTTGTGCGAACTGTTTTGTCAGGCACTGCGGGATATACCGGAAATTACGATCTATCGGAAGCCCGGTGTCTCTTATGTGCCAATTGTGTCTTTCACTGTGGACGGTGCGTCACCGGAAACAGCGGCCGCATGGCTCAGTCAGCAGGGATTTTGCCTTCGTGCTGGTTTACACTGTGCGCCGTTGGCACATGAGAAACTGGGCACAGAGGATGGTACGATTCGGTTTGCACCTTCTGCTTTCAGCAGGGAGACGGATACCCTGAGACTGGCATCCTCCTTGAAAAATTATGTCAATATTCTGAAAAATCAAGGAAACCTATTGAAAAAATCCGGTGATATGTTACAATAGTAATAGGATCGGGTGCGAGGGCGCTGCCCTCGTTACATAAGGCAACACTGCACAATCCTTGTGTGGTATTGCTATGAAAAATGATGATTGCTTTTATACGGCATTGCAATATATACATAACAAGAAGTGAGAAAGGACGGAATGCGCATGGATTGGAAATGGAGAGACTTGTTGGATATGGTTTTCAGCGTCATTAAGACGGCTGAACCAGTGGATATTTTGGATATTCTTGTGCTTTCTTACGTGGTTTATGTGGTGATGAAGCTGGTACGTGAAACACGTGCTGGTCAGCTGCTGAAAGGTATCCTTCTGCTTTTGATCGTCTATATTGTGTCCATGTGGATCAACATGAAAGCGATTTCTTATTTGCTTTCAGAGACGCTGAATATCGGTATGATCGCCGTAATTATTCTGTTTCAGCCGGAATTGCGGCGAACACTGGAAAAAGCCGGATATACAAAGCTGGGACTGCGATTTGCGAGTGGATATGGAACAGACGATGGCGTCTGGCGCAATGCCATTGATGTCATATGCGATTCCTGCGTGGAATTGTCCGCGACTTCTACCGGTGCACTGATTGTCATCGAGCGGCAGACAAGACTGGGGGAACAGATCGACAACGGTACGATTCTGGATGCCATTCCCAGCAAGGAATTGTTTGGAAACATCTTCTATAATAAGACGCCTCTGCACGATGGAGCAGTGATTATCCGTGACGGTAAGATCCTGGCGGCGGCATGCTTTCTGCCGAAGCCCCAAAAAGAAGAACTGATCAATAAGCG
Organism: Ruminococcus sp.; assembly: GCF_019417665.1. Taxonomy (GTDB): domain Bacteria; phylum Bacillota; class Clostridia; order Oscillospirales; family Ruminococcaceae; genus Ruminococcus_C. Next base: position 100,531 of record NZ_DXUU01000003.1, on the reverse strand, counting down.
TCTCGGTTCCCGCCACCGTGCTGCCATTGGTATGAGCGAGAACTCTGATGCCATTGTTATTGTAGTATCAGAGGAAACTGGAGCGATTTCTGTAGCAGAAAATGGTGTGCTTAAAAGCGGCTTTACACGAGAAAATCTGCATCATCTGCTGACAGATCGTCTGATCACAGTAAATACAGAAACTCCTATTGTTAAGGTGGCGAAAAAAATTCCGTTCATTAAACTGGGCAGGACAAGAAAGGAGAAGGACAATGTCAAAGATTCCGAACAATCTGCAGAAACAACGCCGGAAGAAACAGAAGACCAGCCATAACAGCACGCTTTTTCAGCGGTTTTATGAAAGTCGTCCGGCAATGATGATTGCATCTATTGCCATTGCCATTATTCTTTGGTTTGTTATTTCCATTGCCATTTATCCCACAACGCCTCGTACCATCAATCATATTCCATTACAGGTGGAGATCGCCGGGACTTCTGCAGAGGAAAACGGACTCAGCGTCATTGACTTTGATGTGGAAGAAGTCACGGTGCAGATCGAGGGAAACCGCTCGAAAGTGGGAAATATCGAGGCGAATGATCTGACCGCAACGGCTGTGATCGAAAATGTTACTGCTGCAGGAACCAAAACCCTTTCTATTGCTGTCACAGGTAATAATAATGAGCAATTTAATGTGAAATCCATTGCTCCATCAAAGGTGAATGTGACCTTTGACCGTATTGATACTTATACATTTGATGTTCGTCCCTCTGTGCCGAATGTTACTTATACAGATGGATGCGTTTTGGATGAGGAAAATTTTGTGAGCAATCCGGCTACCATTGATGTTACCGGACCTCAGCAACAGTTGGATCAGGTTGCCTATTGTGTAGCGGAAACGCAGCAAAAAGAACAACTGAGTGCTTCCAAGATCCTGACTACAGATACGCTTCTCTTTTATAATGAGGCAGGAACTCAGGTGGATTCTTCCAATTTTACATATGACGTGGCGGCATTCTCTATCGAAGTGCCGGTGTTGTATCAGAAAACGATGGATATCACATACCAGATCACCAATGCGCCGGCAAATTTTGATTTGGATTCGCTGAATCTTTCTCTCTCAGAAGATCAGATCACATTGGCTGCCCCCAATACTTCTCTGGATGAAATGAATGAGTTCAACATTGGTTCTATTTCTCTCCGGGATATTGACCTGAATTATTCCAATGACTTTGTGGTTACAGTACCCGATGATTATGTCAACCAATCTGGCTTCTCCACAGTGACACTGACGCTGGATTCCACAGGTCTGGCGAAGAAGGACTTTGTCCTATCCGATATTGGAATTGTTAATGCACCGGCATCCTATGACTTTGAAGTGTTGACCCAGCAGCTGACAGTCAGCATTATCGGACCGGAAGAAGTCATAGCTGACCTGGATGCAAGTGATATTACGGCAAATGTGGATCTGCTGAGTTATTCCACTCAGGCAGGTGCTGTAGATGGGGATACAGTGACATTTAACTACACGCCGACCATCTCTTGTGCACGATACGATACCGTTTGGGCGGTGGGCGATTATCGGGTTGCTGTAAAAGGTGTCCGGAACGCCGGCACCACCGCCATGGCAACAGCACAGAATAAAACTGTCACTGAACCGTCTCCTTCCGAGTAATCAAAAAATAAAACAAATCAATTGAAATGTAAAAGCGGCATCTTGGGTTGGGTGCCGCTTTTATATTTGAAATCTTATCTATTGCTTTTTGATATGTGCAATGATTATGTGCAGGTTGCACAAAATAAGAGGGGGATGTTTTTCGCCTCCAATCGCAATCTTAACAATTTATACATTTACTTTCACAATTATATTTGCTATAATAAATATAGCTGCAAAATGAATACTTCGTTTTGCAGCTATAAACAGAAAAGACAATCTGCCGTCTTTCCTGTGACGAAATCAACAGATGAAATTTATTGAAAAAGGAGCGATATGAATGAGCAAAACCTTTCATAAAAGAGTAAAAGCATTGCTTATTAGTGTAGTAATGGCTGCTAGCTCAGTAGCAGTTACTTCCGGCGGTACGTTTTTCGTAGAAGCTGCTGGCAGTGAAGTAACTGTGGGTAAGACGTTGAAAACAGCAAATCCGGATCCAAAGAATCCCAAGGGTGATCCGTTGAATGCAAAAGAATGTACTTATATGTGCAAAGCAAAGACGGATGAGTGGACGACATTTACAGATACGTCGGGAAAATCTCCGAAGGATCTTCTGGGAACCGATAGCCCGAAAACATTGCAGATCAATCTGAAGGCAGATCAGATGGTAACCGATTTTTCCTACTATTTCGGCTGCGCTGCAGATGAGGCTCACGATTATTACTGGGATACGAATTCTTTGACTGAGGATGGGGAAGCAATTCAGTGCCACCCTTATGCATCGGAATTTTCTGTTGTAATAGAAATTCCGAGTTATGCAGATTTGGGAGCTTCAGGAAAGTTCCAGTTCCAGAACTGCTACACCGGTCTGATCGATGAAACAGATCAAAAGACTCGGACACAGGATGCAAGTATTACACTGGTTTCCATTACTGTAAATGGTACAACAGATACAAGTAATAACGAGCCGCCGGCATGGATCAACAGCGGTGACGATCTACCGGGCGGTGCAGAAAATACCGGTGGTTTGTATTTCTCCAGTGCAAACGGCGGTGCTGCTGCCTACAGCGTAGATCAGAGCGGCGATACCTGCACGGTGAAAACACTGAATTCTTTGAAAATTGATGGCCTTGATATCAAGCTGACACCTGGTGACAATTACAGTGAGGAATATTATGCGTCTGAGGAATTCGCTGCAACAAATGATGGAAAGACCTTGACTTCTGAGTCTGCGATCCGTGAAGCTGGTCTTCCGCTGAACAGCCACAAGTTTACTTATGCAGACTTTAACTTCATTCCGGGTCAGACTGTTGCTGCAAATGCAAAGGTAAAATCCTTGAGTGTTACACTGAAAACAGCTGACAAGACAAACGTTAGCCGTGTTATGTACGGCGGCGGTCTGAATGTAGAGTACATGAGCCTGGCAGACACAGAGTATGCAAAGCTCAAGGCTGGTTTGAAGGATGACATTAATGCCGGTTATTGGTATAATGATATCGGTGGTGCCGCATTGAAGGAATGCACAGAAGCTGGTGTAGATTGGGGCAACGGCAAGGGTGAATTCGAAGTTGGCGGCGGCTCTGACCTGGCAAAGCAGGAAGTGGGCAGCTACTTCACTGTTACCTGGGATGTTCCGGAACAGGTGCTTGACTGCGTTACCACAAAGATTACAGATCAGATCTCTTTCCAGCTGTGGTATGCAGCTTTGACAGATGGCGACTTCACGGATGCTACTATTGTGGATGCAACTTTGACATATGAAGAAGCCATGACATTCCCGTGCACAGGCACTGCTTCTGTAAAGAATGCTGGTTCTTCTACTGTTGGTAAGTCTGTTTCCATCCCGTATGCTGATTTCGGCATGACATTTGACAAGACCGCTGATGTATATGCTGTACAGTTCGATGTAACCACTTCTGCTGATGCGAACCAGGTTCAGGTTGGCGCAGGCACAAGTGTTCTGGAAAAGCTGGGCATGACTGACAATTGGTGTCAGACAGATGATGTCTTTGTTGGTGACAGCGGTAATGTATCTCACCCGATCCTGCTGTATTGGGAAAAGACTACTGCTGGAAGCCGTCCGGCAGCAAATGATGACAGCGTTCCGGTATCTCCGTATCAGGATGCAAAGGGCACAAAGACCTATACTTATATGTGGATTGTTCCGCCGGTAGTTGCTACAGGTCAGTCCATTAACAGCGAAACTGGCGCCACCAAGAGTGCATGGAACAACGTTAATGCAGAAGAAGAAGGCAGCCATGTTGACATGGGCGTATGGTATGCGAATCTGGGCGAAACTGTATCCGACTCTTTCTCTATCGATAACGTAACAGTTTTCTATGCAGCAGATGATGTGAACAATTCTGCAAAGAGCTATAAGTTTGAGGATGTTCTGACAGTAGCTGAGTCTATTGATGTACAGGTTGGCGAAAGCGCAACTCTGGAAATTAATGTTCCGGGCTGCACTATCATTACTGCAGATAAGAATACTGCAACTGCAAAGATCTCCGATGGTCAGAATGCTACTGTCAGCGGTAAGAACGTTGGTACAACTACGCTGACAATTACTACACCTGGCGGTCAGACTGCTGAAGTTACAGTAAATGTACTGGCAGAAGTGACAACTGAAACAACTGAGACCACAGAGACTACAACAACTAGCACCACTACCACAGCATCTTCTGGTTCGACTAGTCAGGGGACATCTTCCTCTGCCACAACGAAAACAACTGCAAGCGGCACACAGACTACCGCTCAACTGAAGGCACTGTATGGTGACGTCAATGTTGACGGTCGTGTAGATATCACAGACGCTGTACTCCTGAATAAGGCAGCAGCAGGTGCTGTAAAGCTTTCTGCACAGGCATCACTGAATGCAGACTGCGACGCAGATGACGAACTGGGTAACAATGACGCAATTGTTCTGCTGAAGTTCCTGGTATCGCTGATCAAGTCGCTGCCGTCCACAGATTAATGCAATCAGTCGAACTTTAAAAATCGTAACAAAACAGGGCTGGTGATGTCCTGTCAATAAGAACAGCCGCAAGGGGATATGCACTAATCCTTGCGGCTGTTTTTTTTATTGTGTGTATTATTATGATTTCCCAGTGAGCGGTTGGTCAGCCTCTTCCAGCTTGCAGCGTAGCTTTCGGATGATCTTTTTTTCCAGCCGTGAGATATAGGATTGGGAAATGCCGATGGCTTCTGCTACTTCTTTCTGTGTACGTTCCCGTCCGCCAGCTAGCCCGAAGCGCATCTGCATGATCTCCTGTTCCCGTTCGCCCAGTTCGGACACAGCCGCCCGGAGCATTTCTCGTTCGGCTTCTGTTTCAATATCCTTACAGACAATATCCTCGTCTGTGCCGAGAATATCGGAAAGCAGCAGCTCATTGCCGTCCCAATCGGCGCTCAGCGGTTCATCAATGGAGATCTCCCCTCGTGTCTGGGTATTCTTGCGCAGTACCATGAGAATTTCATTTTCGATACAGCGAGAGGCATAGGTGGCGAGCTTAATTTTTTTTGCAGGACAAAATGTCTCCACGGCTTTGATAAGACCGATGGTACCGATGGAAATGAGATCCTCCAGTCCCAGACCGGAGGATTCGAATTTTCGTGCGATGTACACCACCAATCGCAGATTGTGGACAATGAGCGTTTCCCGTGCATGGGGATCGCCTTGCTCCAAAGCGGCAAAAACCGTTTGTTCCTCTTCTTTAGAAAGGGGTGGCGGCAAGGTGTCCGTACCGTTAATATAGTCCACTCGGCATGGCGCAGCGAGTTTTTCTCGAAGCTGGGTGAAAAAAAGTTGAAGTTTCCAGAATAATGATTGCATGTTCAGGTTCCTTTCTGTTATTCCATCAGATTGGGGTGAAAAATGGCGCTTTCCTGACTGCCGCTGATGCCGATCATGACGTCTACAGCACGGCTCTTTCCGGTGGAAAGATTCCGGATACAGACTTCATCCGGACGGAATACGGGGATTAGCCCTTGGGCTGTTACGGTAGTACAGGGCACCAGGCGATATCCCCGGAGTGTTTCCACGGCTCTGTCATCCAGCACATCGGAAAGCATTTCTTTGCTGCAAATGATTACCGGTATGCCGGAAAACATGTCAGTCAGGTTGTTTCCTGTGTCAGCAAGTCCTGGCAGTGCAGCTGTTTTTTCACCGAGCCGCAGAAATACTTGAAAGCGGTCATCGGTATGACGGCGGCGGTTTCGCAGCAGACTGCATAAATGCAGCAAAGAATATGCCAGTGCAGTGAATAGAATCAACTGTAACAGGGAAAAATCCAGATAGCAATAACTGTTCCCCCAGGTGGCAAATCCATGGCTGGAAAGGCTGCTGACTGCTAGAAGCAGACCTGCCAGGAGAAAATTGCATGCAAAAAAGCAGCCGAACTGCCGAAGCCAGCTTTCTCGATGGATTCCGAACGCCATGGTGACCGTCACCGCCGCTGCCAGAAGCTTGCAGACCAGCTGGAGCAGTATTGGCAGGGGCGGCAGCAGGATCAGCAGGGAAAACAGACTGCTGCCGGCAGCCGTCAGGAAACAGCGCAGCAATCGCAATCGGGAATGCGTGATTTTTGCAGCAGCACGCAGCAAAAAATAATTGACATAGAGGCTCTGCACCAGCAGAACGTCCAGATAAATCGTTTGCACTGCTATCACCTCTGTGTCCATTATAACAAAGCAACTGCGCAGTTCCTGTCAAAACGGGGTGGGGTGATTTGTGTGTTGTAAGAGCCTGTTTAGTATCTTGGCGTACGCAGATTTTCGAGGGAATTTTTGCCGATTTCAAGGCGAAAATTCGCAGGCATACTGGCGTATGGCAAGAATTTTTAACGCAGAAACCGACAAAATTCACCGAAAAGATGCGTGCGAAAAGATGCTAAACAGGCTCTAATGCGTGGGTAAAATAAGCAGATATGTAGGGACGGCTATTAGCCGCCCGCAGGCAAAGGCTTTTCAACCGAAAAATGCGGACGGATGATATCTCCCACTACAAACACGTATCGAAAACAAAATTCAGCCTTGTCAGCCCACTATTGACGGAGCATCTTTCCATGTGGTATAATGTAGGTGACAACGGTGCCGCAGGTGGGGATCGCTGCGCATCTTGTCGCAGAAGTGTTCCGTCCTGATTCAGAATAGGAGTAATGATATGATGGATCATAATGAAAACAACAGACCGTTGGTGGATGGTGTTCCTGCACTGGAACGCAAGTTGGCTCAGGTGCGCCGTGCGCAGGAGCAGTATGCGGAATACACACAGGAACAGGTGGATCGGATCTTCCGGGCTGCTGCACTTGCGGCAAACCATGCACGGCTTTCGCTGGCAAAAATGGCAGTGGAAGAAACCGGTATGGGTGTGGTAGAGGATAAGGTCATTAAGAATAATTATGCCTCTGAGTATATCTACAACGCCTATAAAAACACCAAAACCTGCGGTGTCATCGAAGAAGATCCTGCCTATGGCACTATGCGCATTGCAGAACCTATCGGCGTTGTGGCGGCGGTAATTCCCACAACGAATCCCACTTCTACTGCGATTTTCAAGGCACTGATTTGCCTGAAGACACGCAATGCTATCTTGATCTCACCCCATCCCCGTGCCAAGGGCAGCACCATTGCAGCGGCGAAAATCGTCCTGGATGCAGCGGTGAAAGCCGGTGCGCCGAAGGATATCATTGGCTGGATCGATGTGCCGTCTCTGGAAATGACCAATACCCTCATGCGGGAGGCAGATATTATTCTGGCAACAGGCGGCCCTGGTATGGTACGTGCAGCCTATTCCAGCGGTAAGCCTGCCCTGGGTGTAGGTGCCGGCAATACCCCTGCAGTCATTGACGCTTCAGCAGATATCCGGAAGGCTGTGAACTCCATTGTGCATTCCAAGACCTTTGACAATGGTATGATCTGTGCTTCGGAGCAGTCGGTGATCGTGGATACGAAAATTTATGATGCCGTCCGTGCCGAATTCCAGAAGCGTGGCTGTTATTTCCTCTCGCCGGAGGAGACAGAAAAGGTACGCAAGACCATTCTCATTAACGGTTCTTTGAATAGTAAGATCGTAGGGCAGCCGGCGGCAAAAATTGCAGCCCTTGCGGAAGTAGATGTGCCGGAGGAAACACGGGTGCTCATCGGCGAGGTCACCTCTGTGGAGATCAGTGAGGAATTTGCCCACGAAAAGCTGTCTCCGGTGCTGGCAATGTATCGTGCGGAGAATTTTGAACAGGCAGTGCAGTATGCCGACCGGCTCATCAAGGACGGCGGCTATGGTCATACCGCATCTTTGTATGTAGATGAGGTGCAGCAGCGGGAAAAAATTGCCATTTTCGCAGACCGGATGAAAGCCTGCCGTATCGTGGTGAATACACCGTCCTCTCACGGCGGTATCGGCGATTTGTATAACTTCAATCTGGCACCGTCCCTGACCCTGGGCTGCGGTTCCTGGGGCGGAAATTCCGTTTCGGAAAACGTCGGCGTGAAACATTTGCTGAATATCAAGACAGTGGCTGAGAGGAGAGAAAATATGCTGTGGTTCCGCACGCCTCAGAAGGTGTACTTTAAAAAAGGCTGCTTGCCGGTGGCACTGCGTGAGATCGAAGAGGTGCTGCATCGGAAGCGTGCTTTTATTGTGACGGATCAGTTCCTGTTCAAAAGTGGTATGACCTCCTGTGTGACAGAACCCCTGCAAAAAATGGGCGTGGCATACCAGATCTTTTCCGATGTTCAGCCCGACCCCACCCTTGCCTGCGCCAAGGAAGGTGCGGCGCTGATGCGCACCTTTGAGCCGGATGTGATTATTGCTTTGGGCGGCGGCTCGGCAATGGATGCGGCAAAGATCATGTGGGTGCTGTATGAACATCCGGAGGCAGATTTTGCAGATATGGCAATGCGTTTCCTGGATATCCGAAAGCGCACTTACGAATTTCCGGAAATGGGCGGAAAGGCGTATTTTATCGCCGTTCCCACCTCGTCTGGTACCGGTTCGGAAGTAACGCCCTTTGCAGTCATTACCGATGAGACAACCGGAACGAAGTATCCGTTGGCGGATTATCAGCTGCTGCCCAATATGGCGATCATTGACACGGATCTTATGATGTCTCAGCCCAAGGGACTGACGGCGGCATCCGGTGTTGATGCCATGACCCATGCACTGGAGGCATACGCATCTGTTATGGCAACGGATTATACCGATGGGCTGGCGTTGCAGGCACTGAAAAATATCTTCACCTATCTGCCGGAGTGCTACGAAAACGGCGCAAATGCGCCTCTGGCACGGGAGAAGATGGCGAATGCGTCTACTATGGCTGGTATGGCGTTTGCCAATGCATTCCTGGGCGTGTGCCACTCTATGGCGCACAAGCTGGGGGCATTCCACCATCTGCCCCACGGCGTTGCCAATGCCATTCTCATTACGGAGGTCATGCGGTATAATATTGCAGAAGCACCCCGGAAAATGGGAACGTTCTCCCAGTATCCCTATCCCAAGGCACTGTCCCGCTACTGCGAATGTGCACGATTTGTGGGCGTGACAGGCGAAACGGATGAAGAAGTATTTGAGAACTTCATTGCAAAGATCGAAGAACTGAAGGCGCTGGTAGGCATCAAGAAGAGCATCCGGGAGTATGGCATCGAAGAAACTGCATTCCTGGAGACTCTGGATGAAATGAGCGAACAGGCGTTCGATGACCAGTGCACTGGCGCAAATCCACGTTATCCGCTGATCTCGGAAATTCGTGAGATGTACCTGAAAGCATATTACGGCGCATGAGCCTGAGGAGGAATCGATGTATGGAACCATTGTTGGAAAGCCGGGAAAAGACCAGCTATCGAGAGGGAAACACTCGTGTAAAGGTGTTCGGTCACGGTTTTAAGAAGTCGGACATTCTTAACGAAGCCCTGAACCAGGCTCGTGTGGAGGAGACTGGCCTGCGTATCCCGAAGCTGTTGGAAGTGCGCAAGGTAGAGGGAAAATGGGCGATCGTCACGGAATTTGTGGAAGGAGAGACGCTACAGTCCCTTATGGAAACCAATCCTGACCGGATGCACAGCTATATGGAACAATTTGTGCTGCTGCAAAAGGAGATCCAGAGCAAGCGTTCGCCGCTGCTGACGAAGCTCAAGGACAAAATGAACCGAAAGATCAGCCAATCCGGGCTGGATGCCACCACACGCTATGACCTGCACACCCGTTTGAACGCCATGCCGGATCACATCAAGGTTTGCCACGGGGATTTCAATCCCAGCAACGTCATTGTGGATAAGGATGGCAGACTGTATGTCATTGACTGGTCACATGCCACCCAGGGAAATGGTAGTGCAGATGCAGCACGGACATATCTCATGTTCCGGCTTAGCGGCAGGGATGACTGGGCGGAATTATATCTGGATATGTTCTGCGACATGAACGATGTGGCAAAACAGTATGTGTCCCAGTGGCTGCCCATTGTGGCAGCGTCACAGCTGGTGAAAGACAATCCCCAGGAACGGGATTTCCTGCTGCGCTGGGTAAATGTGTTTGATTACGAGTAAATCGGAATATGCAAAAAAGGTAGATGCCGCCGGAACTTGGCGGTATCTGCCTTTTGTCATAAGGAGAAAAATCTAGGGGAAGAAAAAATTGTGAATGTGTTTATTCATCCAAAGGAGGAATGTAGGTGATATCATTTCCGCCGGCTGTATCAAAATGATTGACTGCCGGAGAACGATAGCCTTTTTCAATGGGAACAGTGAAACAAGTTTCCCCATCTTCCATTTCTCCTTTATCTGGAACAATTGTAATGGAAATGGAGGTCGCATCTATTAAGGGAGCTTCCCATGTGGAGACGCCGTTGAAACTTAGGGGAGTGTCCGTGTCAAAAATGGGCTGATACGAATTTTGATTCTGATCAGTGATATATACGGTATCATATTCTCCGAAATCACCAGACATGGCGATTTCAATGGAAAATGGTGAAACAATGATGTGTTCCAATGTAATGCCGTTTTTTGTCTCTTGGACGTCATAAGTGGTTTTCAATCCAGACTGGTATGGGACAGTTGTTTCCAGAGAAAGGTTAGCTTGACAAATGCCGATGTCCTTTGGCTCATAGCAACGGCTTCCGTCTTCTGTTTCAGAAGCCAGAATTTGAATACTTGAATTACTGCCTCTGTAATAAGGAATCGACAGTTGCAAAGGGAGTGTGTCTTTTATTTCACCATCATAGGGAGCTGTTAAAACAGTACAATATCCATTGTCAGACTTTACAAATCCTGCCAGGCTCATGGTTGCATAGGTGGTTTTTCCCTCGGCTTCTTCTGACATAGAGGCAATCACTCCAGTTTCCGAATCTACAGCAAATTCACCAGTGATGTCACGGAATTTTAACTCTTGCCCACCGAGTGTTGCTTCGATTGGTGCGCTGAGACAAGTGCTCTCTAGCATATTCTCCGGTAAATCTGTAAGCCGTAGGGTCATGCTGATATTATCACCGTCAAAGTAAACGCTTTCCACGTGAAGTGTTCCATTTTGTCCATCTGTTTCTTTTTGTACTAACTGTGCATAAGGAGAAAGGTTGTTCTGTGTGGCTGGATCCTTGGAATAGACTGCTTCACTTGAAAAAAACGCATAAATATTCTGCATGATCTCCGAAGATGCCACTGCCGGAGCAGCAAAGGTGATCCCCAGTGCTGCTGCCGCTGCCACGGAGACAATGGCGGCTGCTTTTTTGCGGACACTCCAATGGCTGCACTTTTTACCGGATGCTGATTCAAGACGGATCTGCGCATATGCCTCCTGGCATTTTTCTTCCACGATCTCCGGCAGATTGTCGTTGGATGGGGAATAGTTATCATACTTGTTCATATCAGATACCTCCTGTCGATTCTTCCGAAAGGCTGATTTTGCGGCAGGCGCTCCTGCCCCGGGACAGTCTTGTTTTCACGGTGTTTTCGTTCATGTGCATCATTTCTGCAATTTCCCTGACAGAATAACCGCCCTTATAGTAGAGCGAGAGTATCACCGCATAGCGGCTGTCGATCTTCTGTAAAAGGGAATCCGTTGCATAGGCGTGTTCCTCAGTTACCGGTTCAATACCGTCGTAGCTGTCCACATAGACGATATTCCGATTTTGCCGCAGGATTTTTTTACAGCAGTTGATGCAGATGCGTGTGACCCATGTTTTACAATATTCCGGCTTGCGCAAGGTGTGGATCTTCTGCCAGCAGGTGAGTATGGTCTCCTGTATGGCATCGGCTGCATCGGTGTCGTTGTGCAGAATGGCACGTGCTGTTCGGTACAGCTCCGGTTTGTATGCCTCCATCAGCGAAATAAAGGCTTCGCTGTCTCCGTCTCTTGCCGCAAGGATCTGTTCCATCATGGGTGCTCGCCTCCTTCCCTTTGCCTATTAGATACACGAAACAGGCAAAAAGTTTCACCACAACAAAAAATACAGTAGGAATCAAAAAAGCACCTGAAACCGCAATCAGGTGCTTTTGGTTTTTATGGGAATTCAGCAAAACTTATGCGTCAAAAGACTCATACCACACAGTTTCTTCCAGAGGTTTGCGGTCAGTGTCATAGCGATCAGCAGGCTTTACCGCTTCCGGTTTTGCATAGCCCAGGCAGAGGATATTCACGGGAATGTATTTTTCCGGGATATGGAAAGCTTCACGAAGCATATCCGGCTGGAATCGGCATACCCAGAGAGAACCCAGTCCCTGTTCCGTGGCAGCGAGCATCATATATGTAGTAACAATAGAAGCATCGATTTCGTAGATGTTATGTCCGTCAAATTTCCGTGTCCATGCGGCGTCCTTTTCTGCGCAGACGATGATGAAAGCCTTTGCGGTATAGGCATCTGGCTTCACCACGGCCTCTGCGACTTTTGCAATGCCCTCGGGGGATTGTACTACCAGCAGGCGCTGCTCCTGAAGATTCACGCCGGTGGGTGCGAGCCGTCCGGCCTCCAGAACTGCCTGTAGCTTTTCCGGTTCGATGGGCTTGTCCTCGTAGGAACGGATGGAACAGCGCTTTTTTGCCAATGTCAGAAAATCCATGGAAATCATCCTTTCAGTTTTTTCTATAGTATAGCATGCTTTGTGGGAAAATGCAACAGCTTTGGTGAAATTGACAGAATCCATACTGTTTTTGATAAGATAAAAGAAATCCTATGAAAATCGGAATTATACGTAGGGTGGGGACTTGCTCCCACCGTTCCCGAACATGACGAATGCCCCTACATGTTCTGACTAGAGATCGTGCAAGCCGGTTTCTCTGAGATTTACATTGTATGTTAATTTTTACAATGCAGAAATCTTCGAAATTGCGTGTTTTTATTCGAATTAACAAAAGTGTATCCGCTGGATTTCACATTTAGCATAGATTTAACATTGCCGGGATGATAGAGTTTACATAGGGCTGATATAATAGAATTGTTCATTGGAACAGGGAAATAAAGATGTTCCCCAAGGGAACAAATTCAGGAAGAGAATGGAGTATTACTTATGAAAAATGGAATTAAAATGGCAGCAGCTGCTGCGGCAATCAGTGTACTGGCAGGCAGCCTCACCGGCTGCGGCGGTGCAAGCGGTGCGATCTCTGTTATCACCCGTGAGGATGGCTCTGGTACCAGAGGTGCATTTACAGAACTCTGCGGCATTGCAGAGGATGACAAGGACAATACCATTTCCAGCGCAGAAGTGACCAACAGCACAGCTGTTATGCTGACTACCGTTGCTGGCAATGCATCTGCCATTGGCTATGTTTCCATGGGCTCTCTGGATGATTCCGTGAAGGCACTGACCATTGAGGGGGTAGAGGCAACCACAGACAATGTGGAAAACGGCAGCTATGCGATTTCCCGTCCGTTCAATATCATTACAAAGGAAAGCAACCTGAGTGATGCAGCACAGGATTTCTTTAATTACATCATGAGCACAGATGCTGCAACTGTAATTTCCGAAGAGGGCTATATTCCGGTAAACACCGAGAGTTATACAAGCAATGGTGCAAGCGGCAGCGTTGTTGTAGCAGGCTCTTCTTCTGTCACACCGGTTATGACTAAGCTGAAAGAGGCTTATGCAAATGTAAACCCGGATGTTACCGTTGATGTACAGCAGAGCGATTCTACTACTGGTGTCACATCTACTCAGGAAGGCATCTGCGATATCGGCATGGCATCCCGTGAACTGAAGGAAAGCGAGACAGGCGTCAAGAGTACGGTTCTTGCAATGGATGGTATCGCTGTGATTGTCAATAAGGATAACGCCGTAGAGGAAATGACCTTGGATCAGATCAAGCAGATTTATACAGGGGAGATCACCGATTGGTCCAGCCTGACCGCAGAATAATTGCAGGGAAAACTGCAATAGAGTATTCTCGAAAGGGAGAAGTTCATGAAAAAATATCGTGAGTCCATCATGAAGTTTGTCTTTCTGGTGGCGGCATGTATTTCTATTGTTGCCGTTGCTATGATCTGCATCTTCCTGTTTGTGAATGGTCTGCCGGCAATTGCGGAGATCGGACCGCTAAAATTCCTGGGCGGCATGGTCTGGAAACCCCAGGAAGGTGAATTTGGAATACTGCCCATGATCATCGGTAGTATTTATGCCACGGGCATTGCAATTCTTGTGGGCGTTCCCATTGGTCTGCTGTGTTCCATCTTTATGGCACACTTTTGCCCGAAAGGGTTGTATAAGATTCTGAAACCGGCGATCTCCCTGCTGGCAGGTATTCCGTCCATTGTGTATGGTTTCTTCGGTCTGGTCGTTCTTGTGCCCATCATGCAGAGCATTTTTGGCACAGGAAAATCCATTCTGACAGCTGGAATCCTGCTGGGTATCATGATCCTGCCGACGATCATTGAGATCTCAGAGTCGTCTCTCCGTGCAGTGCCGGGCAGTTATTATGAAGGCTCTCTGGCACTGGGTGCGACCCATGAGCGCAGTGTATACTGTGCCACACTGCCGGCAGCGAAATCCGGTATTATGGCCGGTATTATTCTGGGCGTAGGCCGTGCTATCGGTGAGACCATGGCAGTGGTTATGATCGCCGGAAACCAGCCGGTTTTACCGAAGAGTCTGTTACAGGGAGCCCGTACCATGACGGCAAATATTGTTATGGAAATGGGCTATGCTACCGACTTACATAGAGGAGCACTGATCGGTACAGGTGTGGTACTGTTCGTCTTTATCCTGATCATTAATGTGTGCTTCTCTCTGGTGAAGAAGAAGGAGAACAAATGAACGAAACAAATGTGGAATCCATTGTGGGGATCAATCAGCAGACGTTCAAGCAAAAAATGGCGGCCTATCGGCATCACCCAGGCTCTCTGGTGGTTTTGATCGTGACCATTCTCGCTGCGGCTATCACCGTAGGCGTATTGCTCAGTCTGATCGTTTATATTGTGGTAAAGGGTGTGCCCAATATCCATCTGTCTCTGTTTGAATGGAAATATACCACAGAAAACTGCTCCATGATGCCGGCAATTATCAATACGCTGCTGATGACGCTGCTCACATTGATTATCGCCGTTCCCATTGGCGTATGCTCTGCCATCTATCTGGTGGAATACTCCAACCGGGGCAGTAAATTTCAGATGACCCTGGTGAAGATCATCCGTATGACGACGGAAACGCTTCAGGGTATCCCGTCCATCGTATTTGGTCTGTTCGGATTTCTTGCCTTTGTCATTGCCTGCAAATTCGGATATTCCCTGCTGGGCGGTGCGATCACTATGGCGCTCATGGTACTGCCCCTGATCATGCGTACCACGGAAGAGGCGCTGCTCAGCGTACCGGATTCTTTCCGGGAAGGCAGTTTTGGTCTGGGTGCAGGACGCCTGCGGACGATTTTCCGCATCATCCTGCCCAGTGCCGTGCCGGGGATTCTGGCAGGCGTCATTCTCGCCATCGGACGAATCGTGGGTGAAACTGCGGCGCTGATGTATACAGCCGGTACTTCTACTGATGTATGTACCGGTCTGCTGAAGCCCTGCCGTACACTGGCAGTGCACATGTATCAGCTCCTCTGTGAGGGCAAGTACATGGATGCAGCCTATGCTACTGCGGTAGTACTGCTGGTAATGGTGATCGTGATCAATGCATTGTCCAGCTTTGTGGCAAAGAAACTGACCAAAAAGTAGGAGAGAAAAAGTATGGCAAAATTTGAAATTCACGATATGGATTTGTATTACGGTACATTCCATGCGTTGAAAAACATCAATCTGGAACTGCCGGAACATGAGGTCAGCGCATTTATCGGGCCGTCCGGCTGCGGCAAATCCACGCTGCTGAAATCCCTGAACCGCATGAATGATCTGGTAGAGGGCTGTAAGATCACCGGCGATATCCGTCTGGATGGAGAAGATATTTATGGCAATATGGATGTGAACATGCTGCGCAAGCGTGTGGGTATGGTGTTTCAGAAGGCAAATCCATTCCCCATGAGTATCTATGACAACATTGCATACGGACCACGCACCCATGGCATTCATTCCAAGGCAAAGCTGGATGAAATTGTGGAAAAATCGCTTCGGGATGCCGCCATCTGGGATGAGGTCAAGGATCGGCTGAACAAGAGTGCTCTGGGGATGTCCGGCGGACAGCAGCAGCGTCTGTGTATCGCACGTGCCCTGGCAGTACATCCCGAGGTACTCCTCATGGATGAGCCGACCAGTGCATTGGATCCCATTTCTACGTCAAAAGTGGAAGATCTGGTCATGTCGCTGAAAAGTGAGTATACCATTATCATTGTTACGCATAACATGCAGCAGGCAACACGTGTTTCTGACCGTACTGCATTTTTCCTCCTGGGTGAAGTGATCGAATATGCGGAAACAGAACAGCTGTTCTCCAAACCCCAGGATAAACGTACTGAGGATTACATTTCAGGGAGGTTCGGTTGATGAGAATTTATTACGATGCACAGCTGGCAACGTTAAAAACCAATATGATCCAGATGAGTGCACTTTGTGAGGATGCTATTTCAGCTGCGATTCAAGGAATGCTGGAGGATGATGAAAAGCTTGCGGAAAAGGTTTTCAACATTGAATTGGAGATCGATCAGTACGAACGGGATATCGAACGTCTTTGTATGCGCCTCCTGCTGATGCAGCAGCCCGTGGCAACAGATCTGCGTGTGGTTTCCTCGGCACTGAAAATGATTTCAGATCTGGAACGGATCGGCGACCAGGCATTTGATATTGCGGATATCACAAAGCATGTAACGTTCCGTGACTTTTCCAGCAAGGTGCACATCAAGGAAATGGCAAAGGCAGTCATTATTATGGTAACAGACAGTGTGGATTCCTATGTGAATCATGACGTTTCCCTTGCAAAGAAAGTGGCGGAGGAAGACGATAAGGTGGATGCACTGTTCAGTAAGGTGCGCAGTGAACTGGCAGATCTGATCCGCACGGATCAGGATAAGGCAGAGGATGCCATGGATCTGCTCATGATTGCGAAATATCTGGAGCGCATTGGTGACCATGCAGTGAATGTTTCCGAGTGGGTTATTTATGCCATTACAGGAGATCATGTGTGAGGGATATATTATATGAAATTTTGTATGTATTTACTTGACGTGCAGTCAGATTCATGATACTATAATAATGATCGGAATTCGAAAACGCCATAACAGGGTAAGAAAGGAACATCCGTGTGACGTTCCTTTTTGTATTATCGGGAACGGAACGCAGGAAAGGCGGTAATATGATTTATTTGGTAGAAGATGATGACAGCATCCGGGAGTTAGTGATCTATACATTGCGCAGTACCGGTATGGAGGCCCAGGGGTTTGCGCTGCCTTCTGCGTTTTGGAATGCCATGGCGGCGCAAAAGCCTGAACTGGTACTTCTGGATATTATGCTGCCCGAAGAGGATGGTCTGGAAATTTTGAAAAAGATCCGCAGGGAAAAAGCTACCCGGGAATTGCCTGTCATTATGCTGACGGCAAAGGGAACAGAATATGACCAGGTAGTGGGACTGGATTGCGGCGCAGATGATTATGTGCCAAAGCCCTTTGGCATGATGGCGCTTGTGGCACGTATTAAGGCGGTTATGCGCCGGACGGAGAAGCCTACGGAAGAAAAAATTCTGTATTTGGGAGAATTGACCGTAAATTCCACACGCCATGTGGTACAGGTTGCCGGTGAAACGGTGAATCTGACTCTGAAGGAATTTGAACTGCTGTGCCTGTTGCTGGAAAATCCGGGAGTGGTCTTTACCCGGGATCAGCTGCTGAACCAGATCTGGGGCTATTCCTTTGACGGAGAGAGCCGTACCGTAGATGTGCATGTACGCCACCTGCGGCAGAAGCTGGGGGAATGCGGCAAATATATTGAAACTGTCAGAGGTATCGGCTATCGCTCAGGAGATGGAACAACATGACCAAGAAGATTTTTCTCTCCACCATTACTGTGGTAGTATCCGTGCTGATGCTGAGTATGGCGCTGATCACTGGTGTGCTGTACGAACACTTCGAAAAGCTGCTTCTGGAACAGATGGCGACAACTGCATCCTTTGTGATCCAGGGAGTGGAGGATGAGGGGATTTCCTACTTCGACGCATTAGAGGAAAAGGACTGCCGTATTACATGGATTGCCCCGGATGGCACAGTGCTCTATGATAACTGCTATGATGCGGAGAAAATGGAAAATCATGCTGACCGGGAAGAAGTGAGGCAGGCAATGGAAGGCGAATCCGGCACCAGCATTCGGAGATCCTCCACCTTGTCAGAGCATACCATTTATTATGCAGTACGTGTCAGAGACGGTTCAGTGGTGCGTATCTCCAAAGCGCAGAGTTCGGTGCTCTTTCTCATGGGCGGAATGCTGTCGCCTTTTTTCTTTATTTTGCTGGCGGCGTGCATTCTCTCCGGGCTTTTGTCTTATCGAGTATCCAAAAAAATCGTGCGTCCCTTCAGTGAGATTGATCTGAAGCATCCGGAGCAGGTGGAGACCTATGAGGAACTTTCCCCTTTTCTCCAGCGTATTGCAGCCCAGAACCGGGAAATTGATGCAAAAATGGAGGAAATCCGAAAGCAGCAGCAAGAATTTTCCATGATCACAGAGAATATGAGCGAGGGGCTGTTTGTGGTAGACCGCAATTATCAGATTCTTTCGTATAACAAAAGTGCTATGCGGATCTTCGGGATACATTCGGATGAAACACATCTGAATCTTCTGGCGGTAAATCGCAGTGAAAGTTTTCGGACGGCAGTGGACAGCGCACTGCGGGGACGGCACTCACAGCAGACGCTGGAACTGGACGGCAGAGTGTATCAGATCCTAGCCAATGCGGTGTGTCAGCCGGATACAGGGCAGGATCTGGTGGGGGCAGTAATTCTTGTTCTGGATATTACGGAAAAGGAGGAACAGGAGCAGTATCGCCGGGAGTTTACGGCGAATGTTTCCCATGAGTTGAAAACGCCGCTGACTTCCATTTCCGGCATTGCAGAGATCATCCGGAACGGCATTGTGCGGCAGGAGGATATTCCCCATTTTGCCGGGAAGATATACGACGAATCTCAGCGTCTGATCACGCTGATCGGTGATATTATAAAACTGTCTCAGCTGGACGAGGATCAGGTGCCGTTGGAACGGGAACAGGTAGATTTGCTGGATATTGCCCGAGATGCGTTGCAGCAGCTTGCTCCTGTGGCAAAGAAAAACAGTGTGACCTTTGTCATCAATGGTACTCATGGCCTTGTATTTGGTGTGCGGCAGGTACTGTCGGAAATGGTCTATAATCTGTGCGAAAACGCTGTGAAGTACAATCATCCAGGTGGGCGTGTCTATGTCAGCGTAAAGCAGACGACAGATTCTGTGGAATTGACGGTGAAGGACACTGGCATTGGTATTCCCATGGCAGAGCAGGGACGTGTCTTTGAGCGGTTTTATCGGGTGGATAAGAGCCATTCCAAGGCTGTCGGCGGCACTGGACTGGGCTTGTCTATTGTGAAGCACGGCGCCGCACTGCATCATGCGGCTATTGAGATGGATAGTGAAATGGGAAAGGGCACGGAGATCAGATTGACGTTTCCCAAACGCCAGAGGTAATGGAAAAGGGACTGTTGTGTTTACAACGGTCCCTTTATTTTGTCAGACGATCAATCAGGTTCAGAACCAGTAAAAGGTCGTCATCGTTTAGTTGTTTTATTCCGTCCAGCGCCTTTTGTATCAGTTCTGGACTGGATAGATTTTCATCAAAAAATTCCGCCGGTGTGATTTCAAAATACTCACAGATGGCAAAGAGCTCGGATAGAGGCGGCAGGGATTTTCCAGAAGATATATTATAAATGTAACCCCGGCTATGCCCCAAGTCATAACTCATCTGGTATTCTGAAACATTCTTTTTCAAGCGAAGCTGCGTAATTCTGTTTCTGACAAACTCTTCATACACGGTTATCAAGCTCCTTTTCTATATCATACATGAAAAAGAACTTTGTATACTCCAAATATTTATGTTATTTTATATTGAATTGTTCTGAGAAATATGTTATAATCAAGTTGTAGTAGTGATAAAGCAAAAAAATATTATAGATAACTACTGAAATTTGATATTGATATATTTGGAGGAAAAAATATGAGATTTTGCATGGTCACTGGAAAAGCATCGTCTGAATTGTCGTTCGGTATAGATGCGGAAAAATCGGAATATGACGAGATAAAATTACGATTGAGAGATGCGATAAAACAACTGGTATTGCAAGGCGTGGAGGGCTTTTTATGCAGCTGTGAATATGGTATTCCGCTATGGACGGCTGAAATAATATTAGAGTTAAAGAAAAATCGGGATTTATTTTTGTGTATTGTAATGCCATATGAAGAACAGGCAACGAATTGGAGTGAGGAGATTCGAGATCGGTTTTTTGCCATACATGAATTTGCAGATCAAGTTGTCATGCTGCAAACACAATACTCTGATATATGTTATTTTCGTGCGGATATGTATATGCTAGACCATGCAGATATATTGCTTACAGATGACGAAGAAAGCATAATCACTAGAGAAGCAAGGCGGAGAGAGATTGGTGTTGTAATGTTTTAAGGTATGGAACGATGTGATGTGGGCAGCACGCTTCATACGAATTCCTCAAATTACAATAGGTAAATTTGCGGTATTATCCTAGATTGACAAAATTTTTCTTGTAATTTTATCTATTTCCACTTAAGAAATTCGTATTACAAAACACGTATATTTGATGCTTGTATTTTCTGTTTTCATTGCGTATATATTTTCTCTGGACATTCTTTCAAATCTATGCTATAATAATGCAGACAAACTACCACAAGGAGAATGATCATGGAAAAACTGCTTCTCATCGGACTGCCCGACCCCGGGATAGTGGAACAAATCGCCGCAAAACTCCGTTTCCGCACCATCATTGTCCCACCGGAACAATATTCCCGAAGCCTGGGCAGCCTTGCCGGCTATGCCAACGTCAGTGTTTCCACGGATGCAGCCGCAGATACGACACTGCCGAGGACAGGGATGCTGGTCATGTGCGGGCTGAAAAATAACCGCATCGACCGTCTGCTGGAAACTTTGCGGACAGCTGGGCAGGTGATCCCATATAAGGCAGTGCTGACCCAGACCAATCGCAATTGGAACGCCTTTCAGCTGGCGCATGAGCTGGAACGGGAACGGCGTGCCATGGCAGAAAAATGAAATGAAAAAAGCACGGTTCATCTTTTCAGAAAAACCGTGCTTTTTGTGCTATAAAGGTTAGTTTTTATTCACCAAGCAGAAATCGCAGCAGTGCCACTGCATCCGGTGTGCCGAACATGCCGTCCTGAGTCATATCCAGAGCAGCAAATTCTGCGTCAGTGACTACTGTAGTCGTTGTAAATGAGATCAGCTGCTGCCGCATAAGCGATAAGTCAAAGCCGTTCAGTTTGCTGTCTCTGTTGACATCTCCCGGAATGACTTCCAGTTGAGACGTTGTTGTGGTTGTTGTTTCCGAAGTGCTGGTGGTCGTGCTAGTAGTCGTGGTGACCGGAACTTCCAGACCATCAATGATGGAATAGTATGCCGGCTTTGCAGTAAAGTCTTCGTTGAACAGCAGCGGATACCTGGAAGCACGCCAACTCTTGTCGTCTGTTGTGCCCCAGAATACTACGGCAGAAACGCTGTCCTTATATTCTATAATGGCATCCATGATGTCGCTGTAATACTGCGCCTGTGCTTTGAATCCGGTTTCAGTATTGTCGTTTACTGTTGCATCCAGTTCGGTAACCTGGATATCCAGACCGGTTTCTGCGAATTTTGCAAGGGCTTTTTTATAGGCACTGGCAGAAGGGAACGCATCGCTGCCAGATCTGACATCCAGATGTGACTGCATACCGATACCGTCGATGAGTCCTTTTTCCTTCAGATCCATTGCCATATCATAGATGGCCTGTGTCTTGCCGGGCATATATTCGTTGAAGTCGTTGTAATAGAGCTTGCAGCCCTCCGGCGCATACTTTCTGGCATATTCAAATGCCGGTTCGATAAAAGAATTGTCCCCGAAGATCTGTACCCACAGAGAGTTATTTGAACTGTCTGCCTGTGTACCTGCCGGACGATGGCTGCCGTCATCCAGCCAGCACTCATTCACAACGTCCCATGCGTAGAAATCTACAGTGGGATATTCTGTCTTTACAGCGGTGAAAACATTCTTGATATAGTTTTCCAGACGTTCCAGCATGACTTCCTTGGAAACCCAGTCGCCGTCATCAGCGAAGCCCTCTTTGAAGAACCAGTCCGGTGTCTGTTGATGCCATACGAGAACGTGACCTCTTACGGAAATGTTATTGTCCCGGCAGAAGTCCAGAATGGATCTGGCGCTTGCCAGATTGACCTGGGGATCGGTGTTGCTGCCTGTTGCCAGGGTAGCCGCCTGATCCAGAATGGCATCCGGTTTCAGCTCGTTGCCCAGAGTAACGCTGTTGAAATGCTTCAGGATCAGATCCTTTGCAGACTGGGGTGCAAGTTCTGATGTAGTAACTGCGGTGCCCACTTTGAAATAATCTGCATAAGCGTCTTTCAGGGATGTGATGTCCTCTTGGATTTTGTAGACTGGTGCAGTGCGGATCTCGAAGTCATCTATATAGAGATTTGCCTGGTCGTTGCACTCAAAGTAGAGGTATACCTTTGTGACATTTTCCGGAATGCTGAACTTGATCTTGGAAAATTCGCTCCAGTCGCTGCCTTCATTTGCAACAGAACTGAGATTGTTATAGTGGCGTTCGCCGGCTGCATCGGTGTATTCCATACTCAATTTAATGGAGTTGTACCATGCAGCTTTGACATATGCACTGACGGTGTATTCCACGCCCACCTTCAGCATATCATCCAGCAGGATCTGAGGACCATTCCAGTTCTTTGCTCTGTCGCTGATGCACATGGAATAAGAACCGCTATGCGCTTGCTCGGTTGTGGCAGCAATGGTTTCCACGCCGCCTCTGCCTGTAAAGGCATCCACTGCGCCGTCCTCAAAGTCTGCGGCAAACATGACGGTAGTACCGTCCTCTTCCTCCGCAGCACTGACAATGGAAGATTCTGATTGGGTAGATAGCACACCTGCCGTTGGAACTGCTGCACCCAACAGCACTGTGCTCAGCAGACCCGCCAGAATCCGTTTTCCTAACATTGATTTCATAAACCTGTCCTCCCAAAAAGCATAAATACACATATATTTTATCACATTACGGAGAAGATGTCAACCAATTGCACAAAAATATATCAGTGAAACTGTCTGATATTTTTATTTGAAGATTTGCTGCAGCTGTTCCGCTGTCATTTCTTGTTCCGGCTGGAACGCATCAGAAGCTGCATACGCCAAAAGGCTCTTTGCGAACCAACGTACTTCTGGACGTGTGGCAATACTGGAAAGCCGGCTGGTGCAGACTAGCAGACTGCCGCTGCCCACCTTTGCCTCCCAGACAATACCCAGCTTGTGGTTGCGTTCGAAGTTGTCGATCATCTGCACGATGGGTGTGAATCCCTCCGGTGTTTCGTCCAGAATGGCACAGTCTGCGTTGCTCACAATGTCATACCACTGCGGCGTACTGTATTCTTGTGTGGGGAATTGCTCCAGTGCCGGGTGATCCGCCTGAATGCACAGTCCCATCGTCCCCACGGCAACCGGCTTGTTCATCCAGTTGCAGATGTCACGGAACATGGGATAACACCAGAAATCCGTGCAGTAAAAGCCCGGAATGGACTGGGCTGTTTCTTTGGGCAGGTAGAGGACACGACCGCCATTTTTCAGCTGCGACAGAGCTTCTTCCAGATTTTCTGTGACGCAGAGATCTTTCCGACTTTCCAGTGAAGGCATTCCGATGGCAGGATAGAGCATCAGGTCATAGGCGTTGCATACATCTGTATCGGTAATAGACAGGATCAGGTGCATCCGCAGGGGATGTGCCGTTTCCTCCGGCATCCGACAGAAAATACTGCCCACCTCGATCAGTCCGACAGATTCTGCGGTAATGGGGAAGCTGCCCTCGCCCAGCGTCTCGCCGTTTTCTGTTACCAGCAGCCATTCTGCGGTACAGTGCTGCGGCAGAGTGGGGAGTGTCGTGCGCAGAGAAACCTTTGCTACAAACATTTCACCAGTAATGCACACGTAGGATGGGAATTGTGCCAGGAGCACACAGTCAGAGCAGAACATGCGCCATTCTTCCGGTGTGATCAGTCCCTTGCTCTCCATGAAAGCGTCCAGCATTCCCACCAGTGCCGTGCCCTGTCCGCTGAAATCCTGTAAGTCCAACAGCTGGAATCCTGCTATATACTGGGAACGCATTGCCGCTTCGATCTCCTCTTTGTAACATGCTGCCGCCAGTGCGCCGCTGCACCGGAAGAAATCATCTGCCTGGGCAAGCATTCCCTTTGCCACCAGGCGTTCCCGGAATATCTCGAAATTTCGTGCTTTTAATGGGCCGGTGTACTTTTCGATCTCATTGAAATCAGGGTATACCTCATACTGTCCGATCTCGTGGCTGATAACGGGCTTTGTAGGGATCAGACCGCCGTCAGATTTACTGACTTTGACTTTCTTCACGCCAGTGCCATATTGGATCTCGATTTCCTGTACATCATCTGCTGCAGTATCCTTTGTTTGTTTCGGAAAAATGATGTCGTCGTAATTGTGCATAGTACAGGGTCTGTCTGTCTGTACATGTCCCAGAGGCGCATCGCACATACCATAGGAACCACGGATGAGCCGTTCCTTGCTCAGACGGACGCCCACATAGTAATCATCTTCCGGCAGGATCATGGGGAAGTGCTGGAAGTTGTTGCAGCCCTGTGTGTAAAGATGCCGATCGTCCAAGGATTTGTAATGCCGCAGGATCTCTCCGATGCGCTCCGGGCTGCCCCAAAGCTCGTTACCCAAGGAGAACATGACAAATGAGGGATGATTACCGAAGGTTTCCAGCATTTTGTCACCCAGTTCAATGAGGTATTGCTGTTCAGTTTCGTTATGATTTTCATCTGTTTTTGCGGTGATCGTGCCCCAGAACGGCAGTTCCGGCTCCATGTAAATGCCCAGAATATCTGCTGCTGTAAATGCAGCATCCGGGGGACAGCAGGTGTGGAATCGATAGTGGTTGATGCCATAGTCCTTGGCAACTTGCAGAATGCGAATCCATTCGTTTACATCGGTGGGCGCATAGCCGGTTCTGGGGAAGATCATGCCGTCGTGTTTTCCTCGGAGCATGGTGGGCTGACCATTGATGGTAAAGCGATTGCCGTCGGCGCAGAATTGCCGCAGTCCGAAACTGAGCGTTCCAACATCATGGCCATTTACCCGATAGGTCATAAGATATAGGGCGGGGCTGTATTCACTCCATGCATAGACCGTTTCTCCCAGGGGAATGGTAATAGACGCCTTTCCTGTTTCGTCTGCTGTGATCTGTGCCTGGAAGGGCGGAATGCGGTCTTCTTCGTTTTCCTCGCAAGTAATACCGTCTGCGGAGAACACGGCGCTTTTTGCACCGTGAAGCTGCATGGTCAATGTAACATTTTTCTTCTCCAGATTGGGGTATGCCTGAATATGATCTGTATAGACCTCTGGAAATACCTCCAGTTTGATCTCGCCGGTAATGCCGTTCCAATTGGATTGGGTGTCCGGCGAAGTCAGATGACCGCCCTTTGTGGGATAGCCTGTATTTTCTACCAGAATCGTAATGTCTACCAGTGGTTTTGTCACATATTCGGAAATATCGTAAACATGGGGTGTGCACAGACTGTCGCAGGAACCCACGCACTTGCCGTTGATCCAAAGGGTGGTCAGACGGGTACGCTCCAGGGTCAGTTTCATGGGCATCCCTAGTTGTTCAGGGCGAACATAGATAGTTTTGTGGAACCATGCTTGTCCTTCAAAGGCGTAGGAATCTGTGAGAAAGCCAGTTTCCCGATTGAGATTGGGTGTGCCTTTTTTGGCAAGGGAGGTTGTGCCTGGCAGGGAAATGGTGTCGTCAAAGGCAGAGGGGCAGATGCCCTTTGCCATCTGTGCCATGGAAAAATCCCAGACACCGGTTAAATCATACATTGTCAGCATATTGCAGCAATCCTTTCGATAAAAATAAGAACCTGTCCAGATGGGAGATAGGACAAATTTTAAAAGGGCATTTCAACTAAGATTAGTTTACCATGTCCGCTAGATTCTGTCAAGAAAAACAAGTTATTCTGTTGGTGATCGCCGGTACATTGTGACAACAAAACTTTGTACGGTAGCGCTCTGGATTTTTCTGATAAAAACAGGTTGACATTCCGTGCAGACTGTGCTATACTGTAACTATGGTGTTGTGTGATAAATGCAACAGCTAAAACAGTTATAGAGAAAACCATGGCAATACAGCAATGTAACATGCTGCATCGGGAGGAAGGAATATGGGAAAATCCAGAAAAATTATCATAGGGACTGTTGCCGGAGTAACGGCGGCGGCTGTTGCGGCAGGTGTCGGCGGTGTCATGCTGTGGCGGCATTTCCGTACGGACGGCGATTCTGACGGGTTGGCATATGTGTGTCAGGTGTCAGAAGTAAACACTGCTGTTGTCTCAATTTCTGATATGCGCTTTTCGGGAGTGGTAGAGCCTCAGGAGACCAAGGAGATCAAGACAGATCTATCCAAGACCATTTCAGATGTTGCCGTTCAGGAGGGAGCGCATGTAGAGGCGGGCGATCCGCTTTTTACATATGATGTGGAATCCATGCAGCTGGAACTTGCTCAGGGCAATGTGGAGATCGAACGGATGGAAAATGAGATCACTGCCAGCAAGCAGCAGATCACCCAGTTGGAGAGCGAAAAGAAATCCGCCAGTGCAGATGATAAGCTGACTTATACTACACAGATCCAGTCTTTGGAAACAGATATTGCTAAGACAGAATATGATATCAAGACCAAGAAGATCGAACTGGAAAAGCTGCAAAATACCATTAACAATGCTACAGTCACCGCTGAAATTGCCGGGACAGTGCAGTCGCTTAAGACAGTGGAACAACTCCAGACAGACGGTACGGATGTGCTCATGAAGATCACATCGGATGGGGAATTCCGTGTGAAATGTACAGCCAGCGAGCAGAATATGTACATGCTGTACACAGATGAGCCGGTCACAGTACAGTCCCGGATCGACGACACTTCCTGGAATGGTACCATCTCCGAGATCGGCTCTGAACCGGAGACCAACCAGAATGACATGAATTACTACGATGGCAGCGACGACACAACTGCATCCAAGTATCCCTTTTATGTGACCCTGGAATCCAGCGAGGGACTTATGCTGGGACAGCATCTTTTGGTGTCACCGAGTATGGGAGATACTGTGGAAAAGGACGGTATCTGGCTGTATTCTGATTATGTTTTGACAGATGAGGACGGCAAAAGCTATGTTTGGGCAACCGATTCGAGAGATCGTCTGGAAAAGCGTGAGGTCGAACTGGGACAGAGCGATGAGATGATGGGTGACTGCGAAGTAGTCAGCGGTCTGTCGGAAGACGACTGCATTGCCTATCCCTCTGATAATCTGGAAGCGGGAATGCGCACTACCACAAATATTGATGATGTTCCCATGGAGGAAGAGGGGGATCTTGCCGATGATGGCATGATATACGACGAAAACGGTGAAGCGATAGACGATGGCGTGGTATACGATGAAAACGGTGAAGTGATAGACGATGGTATGATGAATGATGAAAACGGTGAAGTGATAGACGATGGTATGATGAATGACGAAAACGGCGAAGTGATAGATGAGACATACAGTGAAATTGCCGACGGTGATACAGGGGAAGGCGGTGCGGCAGATGGTACTTGAGCTGCATGATATTTGTAAGTCCTATTTGCAGGGAAAAGAACCTGTTCCCGTGCTGCATCACATCCATCTGGCGGTGAAAGAAGGAGAATATCTGGCGATCATGGGGCCTTCCGGGTCAGGAAAATCCACGCTCATGAATATTATCGGTCTGCTGGATCAGCAGACAAGCGGTTCCTATTCTTTTGACGGTCAGGATATGGCGCAGTGCAATGACAACCAGCTGTCTGTGATCCGCAATGAGAAGATCGGATTCGTGTTCCAGAATTTTAATCTGCTGCCGAGACAATCGGTGCTGGAAAATGTCGCATTGCCGCTGCTTTATGCCGGTGTACGCAAGAAAGATCGGCTTGTTCGTGCCAAGGAAATGCTGGCACGGGTGGGTCTGGAGGATCGTGTTCAGTTCAAGCCCACCCAACTCTCCGGCGGTCAGAAACAGCGTGTGGCAATTGCACGTGCCATGGTGAGTCATCCCAGACTGCTGCTGGCAGATGAGCCTACTGGTGCACTGGATACCCGTTCCGGGGAGCAGATCATGGGACTTTTTGAACAGCTTCACCAAGAGGGCGTTACCATTGTCATGATCACCCACGAACCGGAAATTGCACAGCATGCCGAACGGATCGTGACCATCCGTGACGGAAAGCTGGAACAGGGCGGTTTTCAGGAAACCATGTCGGAACAGGAGGATGATGCATCATGACAAAGGGAAAAAAGATCCTGACCGCTGTCATCTGTCTGGCAGTGCTGGCAGGAGGCGGCACCGGCGGAACGCTGTTCTATCGGTCGAAACAGGCGGAAAAGCATAAGGTGGATGTGATCCCAGTGTCCAATCTTATGGATCATTATTGGGGCGATGAGATCTCCATGGACGGCACAGTCATTTCCGGCGATGTGCAGAATGTGGTGCTTTCCAGCGATCAACTGATCGAAAAGGTATTGGTGAAAGAGGGCGATACTGTCACTGTGGGAACACCGCTTCTGGAATATGACATGACCGCAGTGGCGCTGGATGCTGCTCAGAAAAAGACTAGCCTTGCAGTAGCGGAGGATAATGTCCGCCAGGCGAAGAAAGAACTGGAGCGCATCAAAAAGCTGAAGCCCTCGGAGGAAGCACCTGCAACGCCGATCTATCCTGAAACGCCGGATGATCCCGGCAATTGGGAGGAGCCGGATGCGCCGGCAAATACATTGTCAGAAGTTTCAAATCTGACACAGGCTGCCGCCGGAACAGGTACTCAGACAGATCCTTATCAGTTCGCTTGTACAGGGCAAACTGTGGTGAAACAGGCTGTTCTGGCGCAGATCCTGGATACAAAAAGCTGTGCGGTTTTTGTGGTTTATGATGAGACTGGTATGAGCCTTTACGCATGGCTGGTGCGTGGAGATACCCTCTCCGGCATGACCCTGGCAGATTGGACACTGGGCGAACAGGTCAACGTGACAGAGGACGGCGGTGTCCAGATCCGGGGTGGCGGCACATGGTACGGCACCATTCAGGTGGGCGGTACATTCACATATGATCCGGCGGCAGAGCCGGAAGTACCAACTCAGCCGGATACGACAGCGCCGACAGAGCCATCCGATACAGTACCGGACAATACAGAAACGACACTCACGGAAACAGTTCCGGAAACAACGCCTGCGGCAGAACCTACTGCAATGATCCGCCCCATGGCATCTGTTACACTTCTGGCAAGTACCGGGGATTCGGAGAACTATATGTATTCCCGTGCGCAGCTGAAACAGAAGATCGCAGAGCAGGAAATCGAGATCCAATCTTTGGAAATCGCACAGAAAAAGGCACAGATCGAATATGACAGTGCAGCGGAAAAAGAGGAAAGTGCACAGGAACTGTCCAAGATCAACGGTGTTGTCACAAAGGTGGCAGAGTCGGTGGAATCTCTGGAACAGAATGAGCCGTACCTGGTAGTGCAGGGCAGCGGCGGCGTTATGGTACAAGGCGGCGTCAGCGAAATGAATCTGGATAAGTTGACAATAGGGTCGCTGATCAGCGTCACTTCCTGGGATACCGGGGAAATGATTACCGCAGAGGTGACGGAGATCGACACCACACCGATTTCCTATAACTCTCAGAATTATGGGGAAAATCCCAATAACAGCATGTATCCTTTCCGGGCAACTGTGACAGATGCCACAACGCTTTCCGTGGGCAGCTATGTGAGTCTGAGCTTCACCGGTGAAACAGATAGCGAACATTTTTATCTTCCGGTCAGCTATGTGCGCCAGGAAAATGGGCAATATTATGTCATGCGGGAGTCTGAAGATCACAAGTTGGAAAAACAGTTCATCCAGACGGGAAAGATCATCTATGGCGGTTATTCCATCGAGATCCTTTCCGGACTCAGCGAAACGGATAAAATTTGTTTCCCATATGGAAAATATGTCGCAGAGGGTGCATCTGTGCAGGAAAACGGCAGCAGTGCCGCATATGATTAAAGGAGGGGCGGCAATATGCTGGAAAATATACGCTTATCATTACAGGGAATCCTTTCCCACAAGGTGCGTTCCATTCTGACAATGCTGGGTATCATTATCGGCATTGCGGCGATCATTGCTATCGTCTCCACCATCAAGGGAACCAATGAACAGATCAAGAACAACCTCATCGGTGCAGGTAATAACACTGTGGACATACAGCTGTATCAGGGAGAAAGCCCTTATGATTTCAGCTATCAGGGCGTGCCGGACGGAGTGCCGGTAGTATCCGACAGTACCCGGGCAGAAATTGCTGCTCTGGACGAGGTAGAGTCTGTTTCTTTTTATCGCACACGTTCCTACTGCGAAAATGTGTACTATCGGAACATGCCTTTTAATGGTGCTATGTTCGGTATTGATGAAGCCTATTTTGACACAGCCGGATATCAGATCCAGCAGGGGCGTGGATTTACGGAAAAGGAGTATGCAGACAATCGCAAAGTAGTGATCCTGGACAATACGGCGGTAAAGAGTCTCTTCTCTTCGGAAAATCCAATTGGCGAGACTGTTGACATTGGCGGCGAACCTTTTACCATTGTGGGAATTGCAGTGGAGAGCAGTACTTTTGAACCGGTCATCAACTCCGAGGAGGACTACTGGACATATATGGGTTCTTCCGGCGGAAAGATGTTTATTCCCAGCCAGTCCTGGCCCATCGCATACCGGTTTGACGAGCCGGAAAACTGTCTGGCGAAGGCAGTGGATACGGATAGTATGCCATCGGTGGGGAAAAAGGCAGCCGATCTGTTGAATGCAGCTTTGCAGACTGGTGCAGGCGGTGAAAGTGAAATGCAGATCCAGTATCAGAGCGAGGATCTGTTGGGACAGGCAAAGTCCTTGCAGGATCTCAGTTCGTCTACGAATACCATGCTCATTGCGATTGCCAGCATTTCCCTGCTGGTAGGCGGCATCGGCGTAATGAACATCATGCTGGTCTCCGTCACAGAACGTACCCGTGAGATCGGTCTGAAAAAGGCAATTGGTGCGAAAAAAGGACGCATTCTGGCGCAGTTTTTGACAGAAGCGTCTGTGCTCACCAGCATAGGCGGCGTGATTGGTATCGGCATCGGTATTGTGCTGGCGCAGGTGATCTCTAAAATTGCATCTGTTCCTGTGGCGATCAGTTCTCTGTCCGTTGTGGTCTCCGTGGTATTTTCCATGGCAGTGGGCATTGTGTTTGGTCTGATCCCATCCATCAAGGCGGCGAATCTGAATCCCATTGATGCGCTGCGGTACGAGTGATTTTCTTAATATGGAAAAAATCCCGGAAGGTGTTGCTGCACTTCTCCGGGATTTGTTATATACTATTATAATTATTATAATACATCTGCGAGAACGGCTGGCTGTATCGCTGGGCATTTTTGGAGCAGGGAAAGAGGCATAGTGTTATGTGTTTTTACACGACAAAAATTGAGATTTAGAAAAGTTGCACAAAAACGGCGTGGTATTTTTTGCAAGGCTTATAAATTTATGTGGAAAATGAAAAAAGTACTTGCAAAATTCGGATAAATATTATATACTGGTATATGGAGAAGTATGGTGCAGACAGGCACATGGGACTGCACGAGGATGCGGCGTATGGCTGTACAATTTGGAGGCGGAAAGGGGGACGCAAACGACTGGTACAGCGGCGGCGCAGACAACTGCGGCAGCTTCTCTGCATCCATGCGGCGGCGTTTTGCCGCGGCTCACAATTTTTTAATAGAGAAAGGAAGAATGATAATCATGAAGATGAAAAAGTTTATTTCATCTCTCACAGCTGGCGTAATGGCAGCTACTACGGTTTTCACCAGTGCACTGGTAACTCCGGCTATGTCGTTCTTGGCTAGTGCGGCTGATGCTGATGAGTATAGTTCTATTAGCTACCTTAGCATTAATGGTGTTAATGACTATTCTGGATGGGAAGATTATGTTACTATCACATCGGCAAAGATTGGTGAATATTCAGTTGTTAACACGTATCTTAGCGAGGATGTTGATACAAACAATAAGAGTCAGTATGCTTTGTACAACAATTGGGGTGAGGCAATCTCCCTCGGTGACTTTGTTGGAGATGCTAATGCTGTTGTAAGCAAAAGTGATGAGATTTCGATCACTTTTGAATTGTCTGAAGACCTTGCAAATCCTGTAAATTTTGCCATTAATATGCAGGCGTACACTAAAACAGGTGCAACAGTACAGTGTTGGAATTCTTCTGATGCAGGTTATGTAGCAATTTCTGCTCAAAAAGCGGGCGAATACACAGTAACCTTTACTGCTGATCCTGGCGAGGTTACTGAAACTACTGACGTTAGTGAAACCACTGATGTAACAGAAGAGACAACCACCACTGAGGCTGAGACAACCACCACCACTTCTACTCCGGTAAACAAGGATAAGGACGCAGACATTACAATTGGTTCCGAGACTGGAACAGACGGCAAGGTTTATTCTTATGCAACGTTTGATCCGGATGGTGCAATTTCTGCAACACTGTATTATACAGTAAAGTCTACTGATACAGAATCCAGCGGCGCATTCGGATATATGCCGAATGACGGCGGTGAATGGACACAGAAAGACTTCAAAGCAGATGTACCGGAGAGCAAAGAAGTTACAGTTGATTATACCATTCCGTCCAATGTTGGTAATTCTGTAAAGGCTAGCGTTTACTGGCCAGGTGTTGACGATGTAGAGATCACAAAGATCGTTCTCCACTACGGCGATACTCCGACAACTACAGAGAGCCAGACTGAGACGACTACAACAGAAGCAACTGAGGCTACGACAGAAGCAACTGAGGCTACAACAGAAGCAACTGAGGCTACAACAAAAGCAACTGAAGCTACAACAGAAGCAACTGAAGCTACAACAAAGGCAACTGAGGCCACAACAGAAGCAACTGAAGCTACAACAAAGGCAACTGAGGCTACAACAGAAGCTACTGAGGCTACAACAAAGGCAACTGAAGCTACAACTGAAGCTACAACTGAGGCTACAACAGAGGCAACTGAGGCTACAACAGCTAGTCAGACAACTCAGCAGGAACAGTCCTCTGAGACAGAGCAGACTACTGCTAAGACAACCGCTAAGACCACTGCCTCTACTACCACAAAGGCTCCTACAAGCACAAGTGCAACAGAAGCCGTAAAGGGCAAGGGCATCGTATTCGATGTTGCAGAGGTTGAAGCAACACCGGGTGAGTCAGAAGTAGCTGTTCCTGTTACTGTAAAGAATGCTGTTGCTGCAAACGGTATTTCTCTGACTCTGGATATTCCGGAAGTTACCGCACGGATCCTGACCCTGACCTATGGCGCTGAGGATTCTGTAGACAACTACATGAGCTTTGACAGCGTTCAAAAGAACCTGGTCGGTTATGAGGAATACACCGCAAATGGTGTTAATACTTCTATGGAAGCGGAAGACCGTTGGCTGTACTTTGCATGGACTGTAAACGGTTCTGCTTCTACACCGGATGACGGCGATGCATTCGCAGTTCTGTTCGACGTTTCCGCTGATGCTGTTTCTGTTGCAGAAGAGTATGGTCTGGAACTGATGACAGACGCTGACGGCAATACTTACTATGACTTCCCGATCTATTTTGCACCGCAGGGTACTGTAAACTGGGACTACACTGGTGAGTATGCTGATGACGATCCCACAAACCCGTATCTGCTGCCGACTCAGAGCTATGCAGATGCACAGAACAAGGACATCTTCGACACTGACGTTACTTGCTACGGCGGTGCAGTCCGCATCTACACCGAAAAGCAGAGCACAACAACCAGCACTTCTCAGGAAATGCCCATCAACCTGGATATCGACGAAGTATTTGCTTATCCAGAAGATGAGATCGACCTGCCGGTAATGGTTACTGCACAGGATGGCGTTGATGCAAACAGCATGGCAATCAAGGGCGTTATCAATATGCCGAATCCGACTGCAGAAATGGTAATTCTTCCTTATGATGAGGATTCTTCGATTACAAACTTTGGTGACTCTAACCAGGTTAACCTGAAGGAATTTGTTGCATACAAGAATGGTACTTCTGACATCACTGACGGTAGTGACCAGTGGATCCGCTTCGGTCTGACACAGCAGAATAATGCTGCTGATCCGACCGCATTGGATTACATCATGGCAGTCACATTCGAGATCCCGGATAAGGCTACCGTTGAGAAGATCGCTAAGCAGTATGGTCTGGAACTCCAGACCGGCGAATATGACGGCGAAACGATAGAATACTACGAATTCCCGGTTGACTGGGCTCCGCAGGGTACTGACCTTCAGGAGAGCGGCGACTCCATGGTTGAGGTTGAGCGCTTCCAGTACTCCGACGCAAGCAACGTGGATA
This sequence comes from Ruminococcus sp., assembly GCF_019417665.1. Lineage (GTDB taxonomy): Bacteria > Bacillota > Clostridia > Oscillospirales > Ruminococcaceae > Ruminococcus_C. Next base: position 65,776 of record NZ_DXUU01000003.1, on the reverse strand, counting down.
TCTTCAAGAAGCAGGTTGGCTTAAAGGATGGTGCGATCCGTGTTATCATGGGCGTAAAGCCTGTTGATACTACCACTACTACCACCGTAACAACTACCACCACTACAACAACAACTACTACCACTACTACAGAAGAAAGCACAACCGAGAGTGCAACTGAAAGCACTACAACTACAACTACTACCACTACAACTACAACACAGTCTGAGACAACTACCACCACTACTACCACTACTACTACAACTACAACACAGTCTGAGACAACAACTACTACCACTACCACAACAACTGAGTCCGAGACCACTACTACTACAACTACTACTGAAGCCAGTGAGACAGAGGCAACAACAACAGAGTCCACTACTGTTTCTTCTGAAACAACTACAACTTCCAGCGAAACAACCACCACTACTACCACTACTTCTGCCACTACCTCTTCTACTACGACTACAACTTCCAGACCTGGTCCTGGTACGATGACATTTACATCTTCATCTACAACAACTTCTGACACTACTATTACCAGCGAAAGCACTACAACTTCCGAAATAATCCCGATCGGTACAACTTCTCTCTCTGTTGAGGTAAAGGATGCTGGCTTCTACTTCTCTGTAGATGACAATGACTTTGTTCCGGCTGACCTGATTACAGTTTATGCGATTGATGAAGATGGCCAGCAGGTTGATGTAACAGATCAGATCACATTCGAATATGCAACACCGGCTGACATGTACGAGGCTGTTGGTGAGGCATATGTTGCAACTGGTTTGACTGCATACTTCAACGATGAAGACGGTACAAAGACTGAGCTTGAAGAGAAACCGATGGTTTATATCGGCGTGAAGGGCGATACGAACTTGAATGGTAAGGTAACCGCAGACGACGCTTATGAAGTACTTGTTTACTATGCAAGTGCATCTGTTAACAAGCCTGCCGCCTTCACCGACGGCAAGGACGCAAATCTAGAGATCCTGGCATACTTCCTGTCTGATGTTGATACAGAAAGCAAGGAAGGCAAGAATACGGATAACAACATAATCGATGCTAACGATGCATATCATCAGTTGGTATACTATGCAAGTGTATCTGTTAACAAGCCGATCACATGGCCGGATGTTATTCCGTCCCTGAAGACTCTGGAAGGCTCTATCTGGGCTTCCTGAGCGAAAATGTAAACTGACAGCATAAGGAAATGACATAATATTATGAAACCCGATGCAGGAGAAATTCTGCGTCGGGTTTTTGTTTTCAGGTGGTTGTGTGGATTTTCATGCTTTTTGAAGGAGAATACTTTGCTTTTTTCAAATTCTTCAGAAATAAGTAAAAAAATCAGCGCAGTGCTTGCAAAATTGCACAGAATCGGATATACTTATTATTGGGCGGTTATCGCTTTCAGATAATGATAGTGTGAACAGAGGAGGGAATGCTCTTGAAAACAATACAGCAGACGCGTCAGATATTGGAATCAGGCGTATTGGATGACAGCATTGCAAAATTGTGCGGCGGAGTAGATCAAGTCGATACTTATCGGCAGCGTTTGCTCAATGCAATCGATGCCTTTGGGGCACAGTTTGGCACGGATCGGGAAATTGCATTATTTTCTGCTCCGGGACGAACAGAGCTGGGCGGCAATCACACCGATCACCAAAGAGGACATGTCCTTGCAGCAAGTGTCAACCTGGATATCATTGCAGTTGCAGCACGCCGGGATGACAATGTGATCCAGGTGCAGTCGGAGGGCTTTCCGATGGATGTGGTATCCCTGGACGAACTGGAACCCAAAACGGATCAGAAACCCGGTGCGGCAGAGCTGATTCGAGGCGTGGCGGCACGATTCGGACAGCTCGGCTGTTCTATCACAACGGGCTTTGACGCATATACTACATCGCAGGTCATGAAAGGTTCCGGACTTTCTTCATCAGCTGCCTTTGAGGTGCTTATTGGAAATATCTGTAATGCGTTCTATGGAGCGAATCGGTTCAGCCCTGTGGAATTGGCGGAAATCGGGCAGTATGCAGAAAATGTTTACTTCCAGAAGCCTTGTGGTCTTATGGATCAGATGGCGTCTTCTGTGGGCGGCGCTGTTGCTATTGATTTTGCCGAAGCTCATGCGCCGGTGGTACAATCAGTGTCTTTTGATTTTTCCAAGACGGGTTATGCATTGTGCATTGTGGATACTGGCGGCAATCACGCAGATCTGACGGCGGAGTATGCGGCGATCCCAGCAGAAATGCACTCGGTTGCGGCATATTTCGGAAAAGAAGTGCTGTCCGAAGTGCCGGCGAATGAAGTACTCCGTGCCATTCCGGAACTGCGAAAATCCTGCGGTGACCGTGCGGTACTACGTGCCATGCACTATTACCGAGAGGATCGTCGGGCACAGGGTGAGTCCGATGCCCTGGAACGGGGCGACTTTGAAGCATTTCTCCATCTGGTAGAAAATTCGGGACAGTCCTCGTACTGCTTGCTGCAAAATGTTTACCCCTCCTCGGCACCACAGGATCAGCCTGTTTCCATTGCCCTGGCAGTTGGATCGGCGGTATTGGGCGGAAGAGGTGCTATCCGAGTACACGGCGGCGGCTTCGGCGGAACCATTCAGGCATTTGTCCCTACAGTACTTCTGACACAGTTCCGGGAAGACATGGAGAAAGCATTGGGAGTCGGATGCTGCCATGTGCTGCAAATTCGTCCGGTGGGCGGAACGACAATTTTGATATGACATTTTAGATAAGAAAGGAAGCATAGGAAAATGGGTAAAATTCTAGTGACCGGAGGAACCGGTTTTATCGGAAGTCACACTTGTGTCGCTTTGATCAATGCAGGCTATCAGGTGGTGATCATGGATAATCTCAGCAATTCCAAGGTGGAGGCAATCGCTCGGATCGAACTGATCACGGGAAAGCATGTGCGCTTTTATCAGACAGATATGCGGGATGAAGAAGGGATGCGGCAGATCTTTGAGGATAATAAAATTGATGCGATCATTCATTTTGCCGGATTAAAGGCAGTAGGAGAATCAGTGGAAAAGCCGCTGGAGTATTATCAGAACAACATCGGCGGAACATTGTCTCTGTTGCGTGTGATGGGAAAATATCAGTGTAATGTGATGATCTTTTCTTCTAGTGCAACGGTTTACGGCTGCCAGAATCCTGTACCGTATCAGGAGGAAATGCCCACCTCTGCCACAAATCCTTATGGTTATACCAAGGTGATGATTGAGCAGATTTTGCGCGATGTGTGTGTGGCAAATCCGAAATTCAGTGCGGTTGCGCTGCGGTATTTCAATCCCATTGGCGCACATGAAAGTGGTCTCCTGGGTGAGGATCCTAACGGGATTCCCAATAATCTAGTTCCCTATGTGGCGCAGGTTGCCGTGGGGAAATTGGATCATCTGAATGTCTATGGCGATGATTACGATACTCCCGATGGCACAGGTGTCCGGGACTATATCCATGTCATGGATCTCGCCAGTGGTCATGTAGCCGCATTGGCTTATGGCACAGAGCGCAGTGGCTTTGAAGCCGTAAACCTGGGTACTGGCAAGGGCAGCAGTGTACTGGAAGTCGTGAAGGCTTATGAAAAAGCCTGCGGAAAGAAAATCCCGGTGGAGATCACCGACCGCCGTGCCGGGGATATTGCAACATCTTATGCAGATCCGGGAAAGGCAAAGGTACTGTTCGGTTGGGAAGCGACTGCTGACCTGGAAAAAATGTGTGCCGATAGCTGGCGGTTTACTCAGCAGAATCCGGAGGGACTCTAATATCAGAAAGGAGCAGATATGACAGGCAGATTCGGAGATGCCATCGACAATTTCCTGATTGTCATCGTAGCAGTTGCAGTTGTGCTGCTGCTGGTGGTGATGCTCGGCTCTCGTCAAAGTCCGTTTCGGCAGCGGCTCAGCAAGATGCTGGCGCAGAATCCTAATGCGCCAGAGAAACGCCAGCCCCTGGAGTTTAATCGGGAGTATTACATCACAGGAGAGAAAAATATGCGCAGACCAAACCGTGGAAAAAATCCGCCTCGTACCGTCATTGCTGTTCTGGTACAGAAGGTGGACGAACGCCGCAGAACCATGGATCCCAGCGGTACCATGAAGTTGTATAATGAATATTATGAGCTGATTTTCAAGACACGCAAAGGCGATATCCTGCATATTGTCACAAGCAAAAAAGCGTACATTGAAACGCCCTTTCATCAGCAGGGTCAGCTGACTTTTCAGGGCGACAGGTTGATCCGGTTTCAATATCCGGGCGGCGAGGTAAACGAAGATCAGGACGCTTTCACCGGTGCGATTCCGGTGGCACGCCGGGCTTGATACCCATCATTTACATACGATTAAAACATCCCCACAGGCATCGAAACCTGTGGGGATGTTTCCTTTTATTTGATTTTTACGGAATGATCATAACTGGTGTGTTGACAGTGACTTTGTTGTAAATTTTCTCTGCTACATCCAGGGGCAGGTTGATACAGCCGTGAGAGCCGTTGGTCTGATAGATCTCGCCGCCATAGGCACTGCGGTTTAGGTCGTGGAGACCGATTCCCGTATATGTAACAGGCATCCAATAGTCAACCCAGACCTCATAGCCCTGGACTTCATAAGTACCCAGCTTTCTGGGGGATTCTCGTGACCAGACCTTGTATGCACCAGGAGGTGTGGCGCGGCTTGGGTCTGACGCCAGTCCGGTGACGATATCACTTTCCAGATACAATTCACCATTGACATAATACCACAGTTTTTGGTGGCAGATGTCTACTTCGATGTAGGTATCTCCGGTATATGTAACACCAGCAGTAGAATTCATGCGGAATCCTTCTACCTTATAGACTGGTTCAATGGTGACTGGTTCACCGGCTTTGATGTATTCTACCAGTTTTTCTGCCGTGGCGCTGACGTTTGTTTTCCATCCATAGATGCCGTCTCCGCCAATGGGGAGTTGGATGGTGCCATCCATGGTAGATTCAAAGGTGCGTGTATATCCAGTGACCAGTGTATCATATTTATCAGCGATGTTCTCCTGTACCCACGCAGTTGCTTTGTCCAGGTCTACGGAAATATCACCGGATTCGGTGGAGATCCAGTCCATAATGGTTTCGTGATCCAGTGTTTCTGTGCCTACCGGATCCATGATCTCTTCCCGGTCTGTCATATCATATGTGATCTCCACAGCACCGATCTGATTGTACAGTGCCAGTGTACTCTCCAGACTGGAAGCAGTCACAGAAGCTTTTTTATAGCAGTTGCTGTCTATCATATTGATGGTGTTGTTGCCTTCACGCATTTGTGCAATGGTATAATCGGAGAGCGTCTGGGTGTCCACCATATTGCCATCATCTTCCGGCTGGATGGAAAATGTACCATCTTCGTTCTGTACGACTTTTGCATCTGTGGGCGGTACGTTGCCCCAGTCATAGGCTGCAATCAGACTTACCAGAGCGTCCTCGGAATAAGAATCCTGAAGTGCTGCTGTATATTCACTTTTGGAAAAGAATTTTTTGAACCAAAGTGCATGACTTTCATCAGCCGGATCTGCGAGGCTATCCTCTGAAAGAGAAACCGTGCATCCAAAAGAAGAACCCTTGAATATAATAGGGTCGCCTTCTTTTGGGAGGAAAGTCAGTCCCATATCCTGAGCAGTATTCAGGACTGCCGATTCTGCCTCTTCCATTGTCATGCCTGCAATATTTACGCCGTTGACATAAGTCTGCGGCAGGAATTTTCCGTGATAGATCAGCAGTCCACCCAGATAAACCAAGATCAGTGCAGCTGCTACAGTGATACCAATGATGATCCAGATACTTGCAGCGCTACGTTGTGTTGTGGCAGCAACAGGTTCATAATGCCGTTTCGGTGGTGTTGGTCTGACGGGGTGAGGGGCAGTAGCAACCGGAGCAGATGGCTTTGCCTTTCGCTCTGGCTGTCTTGGGGACGGCGAAGGGGGAGACGTTTCTGTGCGCCGTTCCTCGCTGCGCTGTGATGCAACCGCTTCCCGAATCTGGCGTGCCTTGTCCGAACGAGAACGCTCGGCAGGGGTTATAACCCCTGTATGTGCTCGTTCCGACAAATTTGACGAAGAAGACGGTGCCGCTGGTTTCCTGGACGCATTTTGTACTGGCGGAGTCGTTGTCTGCTGATGGGGTTCTGATTCAGAAGTTTCTCTTGCAGCAAGGGAAGCTTTGATTTTCTGGCGCATTTCTTCCTTTGTTAAGTGCGCCGGACCGCCGGCAGAACTGGGATTGATAGGATTTGGCTGCTGTTCTTTATTGTTCAATGATATCGTTCCTTTCTTCCCCTATGATTTTGATACATGGCAAGTATCTGATTTCCTGTTTTCTATTTATCACAAATTTTCATTTTGGAAAACGCCTTATAAAATGTGGGTGCTTTTTTGTTTGTGGAATATTATCTTAGGTATTTCATTTTTGTAAATGCACTTTTTCAAAAAAAGCGACACAAAACACACTACAATACTATTATATACATCCCCTTTGATTTTGTCAACACTTTTCGACGCGAATCTCGGAAAAAACAAGAATTGTAAACAACTTTTACCGATTTGTTTCCAATGCCATTGGATTTGGTTTTGACACCAGTATATGCAGCTGGAACTGCGGACATGCTATATCTGAATTGTAAAAATAATTATACAAAATTAGCGAAAATTGTGCAATACAACCATGACCAGCGTTCGAAATTTATGTAAAATGCAGATTGACAGTATATGAAAAAAGGCGTAAAATAAAATAGGATAGATACAGCATATACCCGATGCTGTGTTGATCAATTGAAATAAAAATACGGGTTTGATCTGGCGTATGCACACGGCAGATATCAGGAGGAATGGAACCATGAAGAGTAAAAAAATGGGCTGTAGTATTCTTGCAGCTATGGTGGCCGCTACAACAGCGGTATCTTCGTTTTCGGTGACCGCAGCCGGAAATGATGTATTGACTGATGCTGTACAGCAGATCGTTGCTGCAAGCAGTGCATCTGTGTCGGTGATCGCAGCAGCCGGTGTACAGGAATCGGCTTATGCAGAGTGGAGTGCAGTGACCGGCGCAGAGGGCTATAATGTCTATGTGGATGGGACCCAGATCGACTCCATGCTGATTCGTCAATATGCAGATCGTTTCCGTGCAGATGCGGTCGGTCTGAAGGCGGGAAGTCACACCATGAAGATCGTGCCGATCATTGACGGTAAGGAAGATGCTTCTAAGGCGGCAGAAAAATCTGTGACTGTAACTGCCCATGACCGGAGCGGTTTCGGTTGGGTGAATGGTACTTCTTCTGGTGCGTATAATGAGGATGGCACGCTGAGAAGCGGTGCAGTTGTTCTGTATGTCACCGAGGATACGAAGGACACCGTTTCCATGGATGTCACAACAAGCTCTAAGGGCGATACCACTGCATCTGTGGGTCTGCAAAACATTTTGACTGCTTATCAGAAGGGATATGAGACAAAACCCCTTTGTATTCGTGTGATCGGAAATGTTACCGACCCATCGACACTTATGGACGGCGATGTTCTGATCAAGGGCAATGGCGCTAACAAGAGGCTGAGCTGCGGTGTCACCATCGAAGGTATCGGCATGGATGCGACTCTGAACGGCTTCGGACTCAGAATTGCAAATGCAAGCAATGTGGAAGTCCGCAATCTGGGCTTTATGAACTGCAACAGCGGTGAGGGCGATGACTGTGGTCTACAGCAAAACAATGACCATGTCTGGGTACATCATTGCGATTTCTTCTACGGCGATGCCGGGTCAGATGCCGATCAGGCCAAGGGCGACGGTGCACTGGACACCAAGACTTCTACTTATATTACCCATTCCTATAACCATTTCTGGGACAACGGAAAGTGCAACCTGCAGGGCATGAAGTCAGAGTCTACCGACAATTATATCACCTATCACCACAATTGGTATGACCACTCTGACTCTCGTCATCCCCGTATTCGTACCTGTTCGGTTCATGTTTACAACAACTACTTTGACGGCAATGCAAAGTATGGCGTGGGTGTAACCATGGGTGCCTCCTGCTTTGTGGAAAATAACTACTTCCGCAACTGCCCAAATCCTATGCTGAGTTCCGGTCAGGGTACAGACGCAAAGGGCGAAGGTACATTCTCCGGCGAAGACGGCGGTATCATCAAGGCCTGTGGCAACTATATTACCGGTGCAAAGAGCTATGTCACTTATGCACAGGATAATACGGAATTTGATGCCTATGAAGTTTCAAAGGCTTCTGAGACTGTGCCGAGCAGCGTAAAAACTGTTGCAGGCGGCACAACCTATAATAACTTTGATACAAACTCCAGCGTGATGTACAGCTATACGCCGGATGCTGCTGAGGATGTTCCGGAAATTGTGACAGAAAATGCCGGACGTGTTCAGGGCGGTGATTTCCAGTGGACATTCGATAATTCTGTAGATGATGCAAGCTATGCAGTGAACACTGCACTGAAGGCAGCGCTGACCAGCTACGATGACACTATCGTGGCAATTGGCAGTGGATTTACGGATAATACCGATCCAATAACCACAACGACCACCAATCAGCCGCTGCAAACAACCACAACCACAGTGACTACGACAGTTTCTTCCAACCAGACTGCTGTGACAACGAACACAAAGGCACCGGATGTGCCCACAGCCGGCGACATTTTCTGCTCACCTACCGGCAGCGGCAGCGGCGAGTCTGAGAGCGATCCAGCTTCTGTGACAGATGCTGTTTCCAAGCTGACAGCAGGTCATACCATTTATCTGCTGGCAGGTACTTATAAATTCTCTGAAACAATTCTGATTTCTGAGGACAACAGTGGTACAGCAGATGCCATGAAGAGCATGAAGGCATATAACGGCGCAGATGTTACCTTTGACTTCTCCGGTCAGGGGGTTGCAAATGCGTCAAATCGCGGCATTGTACTGGACGGCGACTACTGGCATTTCTATGGCTTTGAGATCACCAAGGCAGCTGATAATGGTATGCTTCTGTCCGGTAATAACAATAAGATCGAGATGATGGTGTTCAACGACAACCAGGATACCGGTCTCCAGCTGTCTCGCTATAACACCAGTGCGGCAGCCATTGCAGACTGGCCCAGCAATAACCTGATCCTGAACTGCACCTCGAAAAATAACTGTGACGATGTGTCTATGGAAAATGCAGACGGTTTTGCTGCAAAACTGACCTGCGGTGAGGGCAATGTCTTTGACGGCTGTATGGCATATAATAACAGCGATGACGGCTGGGATCTCTTTGCTAAGTCGGAAACTGGCCCCATTGGCGTGGTAACCATCCAGAACTGCATTGCATTCCGCAACGGCTTTACGGAATTCGGTGAGGGCTACGGCGACTGTGACGGTAACGGCTTCAAACTGGGCGGCTCCGGCATTGGTTCTGCACATGTTGTGAAGAATTGCCTGGCATTTGAAAACCTCCACTGCGGTTTCACCGATAACAATAACCCTAAGCTGGGTACGCTGATCAACTGTACCGCAGTCAATAACAACGGCGAGGGTGCAGGAAAGCCCAACTTCTCCTGCTATCGCTGCACCGATGACGGCTGCGATTTTGAGAACATCCTGTCTTACTATGATAGTTCCGTATTCCTCTCTGACAGCAAGCTGAAGGGTGGTACTTCTAACGATAAGTTTGTGGGAACATTTACAAATGGCATCTACTATAACAGCGGTTATTATCAGGTAGATGCAAAGACAGATATCACAAACGGCGCAAAAATTGGCACAAAGCTTTCCGCAGGGCCGGCAGCTTCTGACTTTATTTCGATGGCAGCTGCTCCGGCACAGGGAACAGATTTCCATACTGCATGGAGAAATGTAGACGGTTCTCTCAATCCGGGTGGTTTGTATGAAACTGCGGATTCCAGCAGCTATAAGACCATGGGCTATCATATGTATAACGGCAGCACCGTGGTTCCGCCGACGACAACAACAAGCAGCACATCTTCTGGTCAGACAGAGACAACAACTGTTGCTACTGGTACTTCCGGCAGTGATGGTCCGGTGATCCCGGCTGGTGCGCAGATCCATAACTTTACCCTGAACGGCACAAGCAGCACATTCTACACCATCAGCGGTAATCTGTCCACTGGAAAGGGTACTGTAAATTATGATGGACAGGAACTGACCCAGTGTCTGAAGATGGAATCTGCCACCTCCATTACATTTACGAATGCGGCTGACGGTAATCTGACGTTGGTATTTGTTGAACCGGCTGCAACGGTCAAGGTGGATGGTACCAAATATACGGCAAACGGTGATGGCATCATTACAGTGCCGGTTTCCTCCGGTGCTCATACCATTGCGAAAGCAGATGCTGCAAATCTGTTCTACATGGTTTATGCCGATGATGGCAGTGTGACAATAGACACAACAACAACCGCAAAGCCGGATGAAACTACAACGGTGAAGTCTGGTGAATCGGAAACTACTACGACTGCAAAGCCGGATGGAACTACTACCAGCGTTTCTGTGGAAGAAAATACGCTGTTCGGCGATGTCAATCTGGACGGCAGAGTGGATATTACTGACGCAGTTTTACTGAACAAGGCGGCTGCTGGTGCGGTACAGCTCAACGATGCTCAGTTTGCAAATGCGGACTGCTATTACAATAAGGAACTGAGCGGTGACGATGCACAGGTGCTTTTGAAATTCTTAGTGCATCTCATTAGCGCGCTGCCTGTAGTAGAATAATCGCAATACCTCAATCCAATGGAATGATTTCATCAGGGTGCGATGCTCCTGAAGCCTGAAAAAGACGGGTACGATTTTGTGCCCGTCTTTTTGTATACCTTTCTGTTATTTTAAAAACATTTTTTCGAACCATTCCACGCATTTTAATTTTACCGCATATCGCTCATGATGCTCCAGAAGATCCTGTTCTTCCGTATCAAAATATGTCTCTTCTGTCTCCGGATCCTCCGTCACCTCGCAGGCATTGGGCACACAGAGGGATGGGTACATGACACACCACCAGTTCTGTCCCTGTGCTTCGCCGATGGTGATGCGCAGGGCATCATATTCGCCGGCAGGCATGGTCAGTTCTCCATAGGTACGGTCGTCAAAATCCATTTCTACCAGTTGGGCGGTAACATCATAGGAATACCCTTCATCCTGGATCAGTTCCCGGGCGATCTCCTCCAGTTCCTCCAGGTGCTCTGTGACGACTTTCTCCACTTCCTCCAGGGTGTTTCCTGGATTCCCCAGAATGTCACTGGTATATTCCAGTATCCGGTCACGTACTTTGAGCTTTAACGCTTGATCGTCGATGCTGTCAGAGTTGGCGAGAATGTGCAGCCGCAGGACATTGTCCTCTAGATCAGAACGGCTTTCTGCTGTTTTGGAAAGAGAAGAAAAACAAATCGCTCCGGCAAGTCCCAACAATAATGCAAGTTCCAGTTTTTTCATATCGGTCACCTCAATAGAAGTATGCACCGGAAAAATCTGTTTAAACAAAAATTGCAGAGAATGCACATAGCACTCTCTGCAATTTTTTGCAATTATTTCAGATGATTTTACAGCACCGGCTGATTTTCTGGCGCTGTTTCTTCTTGAAGTACAGCACTTGCCAGATAGAGGGAACCGCAGACCACGACCATGCCGCCGTCCGCCTTTGCCTGCTGCAATGCTGTTGCATAGGCTTCTTTCAGTGGTGCAGTCTGTATCTGTTTATGATCTTCGAAACATTTCACCAGAGTTTCGGCATTGACAGCATGTTCCGTGAAATCGTCCACGCAGATAACCGTGTCCAGAGCCTGGCGCAGAATACCGCAGGCTGTCTGATAATCCTTGTTTTGCATCATACCGCAGATACCGTGTACTGGTTTGCGTCCTGCATGCTGGATCAGATCTGTCAGTGCCATGACGCCTGACTGATTGTGACCGCCGTCCAGCAGAACCAGTGGTTCCTTTTGCAATACCTGGGTGCGTGCCGGCACTTGCACCTTTTCAAATGCCTGCTGAGCGACAGCAGCGGAAATGAGATAGCCATGCATTCCCAGCAGACGGATCACCTCAATGGCAGTCAGTGCATTGTACACCTGATGCCGTCCGGACATATGCAGGGTGTAGGTGAAACAATGATACTGAAATATAGTTTCCTCCAGCGTTTCCGACACGATCCGACAGTCCTCCATGGCTGGGGTAATGAGTGCGGCGTGCTTGCGCTGCGCCGTTTCCTGTACCAGACAAGTCACATCCAAAGGATTGTCCGGGGACAGCACCACGGGACATCCCGGCTTGATAATGCCGGCTTTCTGCGCTGCGATCTGGGTCAGGGTGTTTCCGAGGATTGCCATATGATCATAGGAAACCGAAGTGATGACACAGACCAGAGGATGCTTCACCACATTGGTGGCATCCAGCAGACCGCCGATCCCTGTTTCCAGAAAGACCAGATCGCATTCCTTCTGCACAAACCAAAGAAGTGCAATGGCAAACGTGATCTCAAACTGGGAACAATCCCCAGAGACTGGACACTGCTGCACCTGTTCACAGAGAGTGCAGAGGGTTTCCATGGGAATATCCTGCCCATTGATCTGAATCCGGTCGGTGTAATGCCGGATAAAGGGAGAAGTCAGCGTGCCCACCCGAAAGCCTGCCGCAGAAGCTGCCGCTGCGCAGAATGCCAGCACGGAACCTTTACCGTTTGTACCGGCAATGTGCACCACACGGAGAGAATCCTGGGGATTGTCCAGTGCATCCAGCAGGGCATGAATTCGGGAAAGGTCATGGACAGGCTTGCCGCTTTTCTGAAAGCTCTGGATATAGTCCATGGTTTCGGAAATGGTCATTATCATTCACCTCGTTCAAAAGTAGTTCGGTAAAAATGTAGGGGCGAACTTTGTTCGCCCGCTGCTGTATTTTCAATTGGGGAACACGGGCGAACAAGGTTCGCCCCTACAAAATTTGATGTTCCCGAAAGTCAACATGAGTGTTATTGCAGCGCCGCCATGGACTGCATGATCTTGTCCATCTTTTCCTGTGCCTTCGCCAGTTTCGCCTTTTCTGCTTCTACCAGCTGTTCCGGTGCCTTTGCCAAAAAGCCCTGATTGGACAGCTTCTTGCTCAGGAAGTCCAGATCCTTCTGTACCTTTTCCTGTTCCTTTTTCAGCCGTGCCAGTTCCTTGTCCTTGTCCACCAGTTCATCCATGGGGATGAAAATTCTCACGCTGTCTGTTACAGCAGTAGCTGCATCCGGCATATCGAAGCTTGCACCAACTTCTACCGCAGAGGCAGATGCCAGTTTTTCAAAGAATATTGCAGTGCTCTTGTAAAGTTCCGGCTCTGTAGTCTCAATGCAGACACGTGCCTTCTTGGACGGCGGAACCTGTAATTCTGTCCGGCGGTTGCGGATCGCACGGATAGCGTCGATCACCTTTTCGAACTGTGCTGCATCGGTATAGTTATATTGTTCCTCATAAACTGGATAGGATTCTGTGATAATCATGGATTCGCCGTCTGTCAGTACCTGCCAGATCTCTTCGGTGATATAGGGCATAAACGGATGCAGCAGCTTCAGCATACCACGCATTACCCATACCAGAACAGCCTGTGCCTTTTCCATGGCAGCACCGCCGGCCTGGATTCTGGGCTTTGTCAGTTCAATATACCAGTCGCAGTATACATCCCAGATGAAGTCGTAGATCTTGGCACTTGCTACGCCGATCTCGAACTTGTCCAGATTTTCGCCGACTTCCTTTGCCACTGCATTGAATTTGGATACGATCCAGCGATCTTCCAGCTCCAGATCTTCCGGCAGACCGTTGTACTGGAAATCATCCGGCAGATTCATCAGAATGAATCGGGATGCATTCCACAGCTTGTTGGCGAAATTCCGGGCAGCCTTTACCTTATCATCGCTGTAACGCATATCATTGCCCGGTGCATTGCCGGTTGCCAGCATAAAGCGCAGGGCGTCTGCACCATATTCGTCAATGACTTTCAGTGGATCAATGCCGTTGCCCAGTGACTTGGACATCTTCCGTCCCTGTTCGTCACGCACCAGACCGTGGATAAGAACGGTGTTGAAAGGTACTTCGCCCATATTTTTCAGACCGGAGAACATCATGCGGACTACCCAGAAAAAAATGATATCATAGCCTGTTACCAGCGTATTGGTGGGGTAGAAATATTTCAGATCTTCTGTCTGTTCCGGCCAGCCCAGAGTAGAGAACGGCCACAAGGCAGAGCTGAACCAGGTGTCCAGCGTATCGGGATCCTGACGCATGGGTTTGCCGCATTTTGGGCAGACTGCGCTGTTTTCCTTGGTGACAACCATTTCGCCGCAGTCGTCGCAGTAGAATGCCGGGATCTGGTGACCCCACCACAGCTGACGGGAAATGCACCAGTCTTTGATATTTTCCAGCCAGTGGAAATAGATTTTGTTGAAACGCTCCGGAACGAACTTAGTCCTGCCAGACTTGACTGCATCAATTGCCGGCCGTGCCAGGGGTTTCATCTTAACGAACCACTGCTTGGAAACTCTCGGCTCAACTGTCGTACCGCAGCGATAGCAAGTGCCGACATTGTGGCTGTAGTCCTCGATCTCCACCAGTGCACCCTCGGCTTTCAGATCTTCGACGATTGCCTTGCGGGCTTCATAGCGATTCATGCCAGCATACTTGGGATAATCATCTGTGATCTTGGCATCATCTGTCATAACGTTGATGACTTCCAGATTGTGACGCAGACCAACTTCAAAGTCGTTAGGGTCGTGTGCCGGTGTGATTTTGACTACGCCAGTACCGAAGTCCATTTCAACGTATTCATCAGCAACAATGGGAATTTCCCGGTGTACCAGCGGCAGGATCAGCGTCTTGCCGATCAGATGCTGATAGCGTTCATCGTTGGGGTTTACAGCTACGGCAGTATCGCCCAGGAGTGTTTCCGGACGGGTAGTTGCCAGTTCCAGATAACCGCTGCCGTCTTTCAGGGGATAGCGCAGATGCCAGAAATGACCTGCCTGATCCTCATATTCTACCTCTGCATCGGAGATAGAGGTGAGACATTTCGGACACCAGTTAATGATACGCTCACCTCGGTAGATCAGTCCCTCTTCATAGTACTTGATGAAAACTTCTTTGACTGCTTTATTGCAGCCTTCGTCCATGGTGAAGCGCTCTCTTGTCCAGTCGCAGGAAGAACCCAACTTTTTCAGCTGTTCTACGATTCTGCCGCCGTACTGTTTTTTCCAGTCCCAAGCACGTTCTAGAAAGCCGTCACGTCCGATATCCTCCTTTTTGATGCCCTCTTTGCGCATTGCCTCCACGATTTTCGCTTCGGTTGCAATGGAGGCATGGTCTGTACCCGGCAGCCACAGGGTGCTGTAGCCGGACATACGTTTCCAGCGGATGAGAATATCCTGCAATGTCTCGTCCAGTGCGTGACCCATGTGCAGCTGACCGGTGATATTGGGCGGAGGAATCACGATGGTGTAGGGTTCTTTTTCCGAATCCACATGAGGCGTGAAGCTGCCGCTGTCGTTCCACATCTGGTAGATGCGGTCTTCAAAGTCTTTGGGCTGGTAAGATTTTGCCAGTTCCTGTTTCATAGTTACTTTTCCTTTCCATGTATAATATGTGCTGATTGCCGCAATAAAAAACACCCCGGCAATCTGAAAGATTGCTCAGGGCGAACATTTGTCCGTGTTACCACCTGAATTCGGCAACAAAAACTGCCGCACTCATTGCAGAAAAACTCTGCCTGCGCTGGAACGGGCGCACCCGGTGCAGATTACCCATTCTCCGGACGAGAACTTCTTCTGCACTGCTCCAAGGCTACCTTCTCCTGCACCGTCCAAAAACTCGCACCAACCGTTTTCTCTCTGAAAGAGCCGGCGCAGGATACTCCTCCTTTTCACTGCATTTCAATATTCTATCCTATATTATAGTGAATTCGGCAGGGTTTGTCAAGTGGGCAAGCAGAAGATTTTTTGAAACCATTCATTCCTCTTCAGGCAAAAACATCTGTACCTTTTTCCAGTTCTGAAGCTCATGGATAATGCAATAGATACAAACCGTCAGGGTTCCTACCATCAGAAGAATCCAGATCACTGGTAATTTCCTGATTAAAATCCAAAGAATTCCCCAAATTAACAAGCCATCAAAGCAAATAGAAGTGATATGCCGGCAATATTTCCAGAAGCAGAGTTTTGCGTGTAGCGGATTCGGTGTAACAATCGGAATGATTTCTTTCTGATTCACCATGATTTTCGGCGAACGGCAGGCATGGGTAATTTCATCGTATCGGGACGGTGTATATTTAATTGTAATATCTGGCTTTGTCACCGTATAGCTGCAAGAAAAAACATACGGTTCCACGTCCTTAATCCATTGATCAGGCGTGTTAGAAAAGAATATATCCCAAAATCCTAACAAAATCCGAAACGGCGCAGTACACCAGACATGTTTCAAATCCTGTTTTGTGGTTGGCTTCGAATAAATTTCCATTGACGTAATTGCCGAACAAGATATCGTTATCTCATCGTCACCATAGAGATCGTACTCCTGATTGTCATAAAGTAGATATAGTTCTGTACCTTCTTTTGCTTCTAGTTTTACTTGTAGTTCCATGTGAAATCACCTCGCACTGCTCCAAAGGCTGCCTTTTCCCACACCATCCGAAAAATCTAGTGCAGGATACTCCTCCTTTTCACTGCATTTCAACATTCTATTATTATAGTGGATTTGGCAGGGTTTGTCAAGTGGAAAACATGTTTTTTCACAAAATCAAAAACATGTTTTTTCACAAAATCGAATTTATGGATGTGTAATTTGTGGGATGGAATCTGTGATATTGTTTGGGCAATCTGTGTGACAAGAGACTTTGCCACCTGACCCCACCAGCATTTTTGAAAAATTGTTGAACCAAAAACTTCATTGTCAAGGGACTTTTTTGAAGATGAGTAAGGAATAATATGGAGACTGCCTTTACCATTCATTCTCTATCCGCTTCGGATGCTTTTCTTTCCGGCGATAGCGCTTGACATTGGTATCTGCCACTTTTGTTACCGGATCAATGCTGCCCCAATCTCTCCGCCGGAGTGCATTGCGGCGTTTCTGTTCCTTTTTGCTGCACTTTTCGAAGGGAACGAACTGATTCATGCTTCCTCACCTGCCTTGAAATTATAAATGGGACGGATGATATCCATAACTTCTACTGTATCGCCGATGCACTGCAAAATTTCCTCCATGGACTTGTATGCCATGGGGCACTCGTCCAGGGTGTCCTTGTTGACAGAAGTGGTATAGATGCCCTTCATCTGCTTTTTGAATTCTGATACGGTAAACGTATTCCGGGCGGCAGAACGGGAAAGCACTCTGCCTGCACCGTGGGGCGCGGAATAATTCCAGTCGGGATTGCCCTTTCCCACGCAGATGAGACTGCCGTCACGCATGTTGATGGGTATCAGCAGCTTTTCGCTCAACTGTGCCGAAACGGCACCCTTACGCAAAATCATGTGCTCTGTGTCAATATAGTTGTGGATGGTGGTGAACTGCTCTGCCACGTGGAGTCCCATGCCCTTGATAAGTTCATCCATCATTGCCTTGCGGTTCCACATGGCGAATTCCTGTACCAGCTTCATGTCGTGGAGATACTGTTCAAACAACTCTCCCTCGGTATAGGCAAGGGGCTTCGGTACGCTGGTGTATTTGGTATTTTTCCGCTTCTGCAATTCCGTCTGGATCTGCTTTTCCTTTCCGGCAGCTTTCAACTTGGCAATCAGGGCGTCCAGGTCTGCCTTGGAGCAGCCGTTGAGGCGACGATACGCCTCTTCCTGGTAATACTGCGCCGTTTCCACACCCAGGTGCCGTGAGCCGGAGTGCAGCATCAGGTAAAGACTGCCGTCACTGCCCTTGTCTGCTTCAATGAAATGATTGCCGCCGCCCAGTGTGCCGATGCTCCGTTCTGCACGAATGGAATTGATATACTTGTAGCAGTATAGTTTTGTCAGGTCAATGTTCTGTGCATAGCGGTGCGGTTTTTCACGGATGGAAAAGCCGGAAGGAATTTTCTGGTAGATCAGCTTGTCTAGCTTTTGCAGCTCCAGATGGGTCTCCTTGAGCCGGACGACCTCCATGCCGCAGCCAATATCCACGTCTACCAGATTCGGCACAGCTTTGTCCGTAATGGTCATTGTAGTACCGATGGTGCAGCCTGCACCGGCATGGACATCCGGCATAATGCGGATCTTGGCGCCTTCTGCCATGGGCTGGCTGCACAGTTGAATGATCTGCCTCACGGCAGTGTCGTCAATGTGATCTGTAAAGACCTTTGCTTCGTTGTATTTTCCGTTTAATGTGAGCATTTCTGTTCCTTTCTGTTGTACCTGCGCCGGGACATGAATGTATATTTTTGTATATGGAACTTGACAAACAAACCATCGATTTATCACTGTAAGCGATATTATAATTGTAAATTATACATTTCATGCGTCATTTTGGGAATAAAAAATGCACCTCTGCTGAAAGCAAAAGTGCATGGATTTCCAGAATGTGATCAGATAGATGTGTCAGATCTGCCGTGCGCAGGGAATGATCATGCTTCGGTTGCTTTTTGTGCTGTTCAGTTTTACACTCTTATGATATGTACGGTTTCGCATGAGATTCACCTGCCTTTCTTGTTTTCATCTATTATACCACATTTTTTTAGCTTGTCAAGTAATTTTTGAAACAAAATCCCTTCGTCCGCTGTAGAAAAACAGCAGTCGGCTACAGAAAAACAAGTATTTTTGAAAATGCGAGGAAAACGTTAGATTTTCCTTGACAATGTCAGGGGAATATAGTATAATAAAAACAATGTCGCCAATTTTATGTAATGTATACAGGCGAGATTGCAGAAAATTGCAAAAAAATTGAATAGAAAAGGAGCATTTGCATTATGCTGCTCGACAAATATTTACCGCGTATTGAATTTGACAGCTATGAGGATTTTAAACAGAATTATCGTGTCAACATCCCGGAGAATTTCAACTTCGGCTTTGACATCGTTGACGAATGGGCAAAGCAGGAACCGGAGAAAAAGGCACTTGTCTGGTGTGATGATCACGGTGAGGAGCGTACGTTTACATTTACCGATATTTCTCTTCTGTCCAACCAGGCTGCGAATTATTTTCTGAGACTTGGCATCAAGAAGGGCACAGTTGTTATGATGATTCTGCGCCGCCGCTGGGAATATTGGGTATGCGCTGTGGCACTCCATAAGATCGGTGCCATTCTGATCCCGGGATCTCTCCAGCTGACGAAAAAGGATCTGATCTATCGTGGAAACAGTGCAAAGATCCATACCATGATCTGCGTCAATGACGATTATGTGATCGAACAGGTGGAACGGGCACAGCCCGCTGTTCCCACAATTGTCAATAAAATTGTCGTAAATGGCGAACGTGCAGGCTGGAGAAGCTTTCAGGATGAAGTGGACGGATTTTCCACCGAGTTTGTACGCCCGACTGGCGAAGCCGGCACAAAAGCAACAGACACCATGCTGGTATACTTCACTTCCGGCACCACCGGCGAACCGAAGATGATCCAGCACAACTGTACTCACCCATTGGGACATATTGTTACTGCGAAATATTGGCATCAGGTGCAGGAGAACAAGCTGCATATGAGTGTTTCTGATTCTGGCTGGGCAAAGTTTGGCTGGGGCAAGATTTATGGTCAGTGGATCTGCGGTGCAGTTCAGTTTGCATATGACATGGACAAGTTTATCCCCGCCCACTTGCTCCAGAAGATCCAGGACTACAAGCTTACAACTTTTTGCGCACCGCCCACGATGTACCGGTTTATGCTTCAAGAGGACGTTGCTTCTTATGACCTTTCCAGTGTAGAAAATTTTACCACAGCTGGTGAGCCGTTGAATCCTGAAGTGTTCAACCGCTGGAAGGAACTTACTGGTAAGGAGATCCGGGAGGGCTTTGGGCAGACCGAAGGCACTGTTCTGATTGCAAATTTCCCATGGATCACTCCGAAGCCCGGTTCTACCGGAAAACCGTCGCCGCTGTATGATATCACATTGCAGCGTGAGGATGGTACGCTGGTATCGGATAACGAAAGCGGCGTTCTGGTGATGCAGAATTTGAAGAAGGCATGGCCTACAGGTTTGTTTGTGGGATATTACAACAATCCAGAAATGACAAAGGAAGTGCTGGGCGGCGGAAGTTATTGCCCTCACGATGTTTTTGAACGGGATGCAGACGGCTATTATTGGTTCGTGGGCAGAAACGATGATGTTATCAAGTGCTCTGGCTATCGTATCGGACCTTTCGAAGTAGAAAGTGCTTTGATTGAGCATCCGGCAGTCCTGGAGTGTGCCATTACTGCGGCACCGGATCCGATTCGTGGTCAGGTAGTAAAGGCAACTGTGGTTTTGACAAAGGGCTATACTCCCAGCCCAGAACTGACCAAGGAACTGCAAAATCACGTAAAACATACCACTGCACCGTATAAATATCCTCGCATCATTGAATATGTGGATGAGCTGCCGAAGACACTGGGCGGCAAGATCAAGCGTGCACAGATTCGTAAGGAGGATGCAGCAGCACAGAAGTAATTTGTGCCATTGTGTATTAAATGTGAAGAACACCGTGTGAGTTTCTCATACGGTGTTTTTTTGCAAAAGCAGCACAAAAGGTTTACTATATTTTCTTTTAAAATGTTGCATTTTTTTGTTATGTGTGCTATAATAAAAGCAAATGGGTTCGTGCAAATATTGCAAAGGAGTGTGGTAGTATGAAACATTTGATACGAAGTTGCATGGTCTGTATCCTGGCGGTTTGTCTTTCTGTTTTTTCACTGCACACAAGCGGAGTACGGGCAGCGGCAGAATATCAGGCAGAGGTACTGGATATGAGCGGATATCCAGAAGAAGTCGCTGTGCTGGTCAATGCTTTTCGGGCTGAAAACGGGCTGGAGCCGCTGCAGATCGCTCCTGTTTTGCTGGAGGCCTCTTCTATCCGTGCGCAGGAACAGCAGCAGGCGTATGGTCACATAAGACCATCCGGTGAAGATTGGTTTACGGTAGTAGATGAAATGGGACTGGATACCAATTGCTATGCTGCAGAAAACGTTGCAGCTGGTTATGAAACACCGGAGGGCGTTGTTGAGGCCTGGAAAAATTCCCCGCTGCATCGTGCCGCTATGTTGGGGGAACATTATGAGTACATCGGTGTTGGCATAAGCTATCTGGAGGATGATCCGGAATACTATTTCTATTATTGGGAATTAGTGGTGATCTCTTCCGAAACACCTCTGGAGGGAGCATGGATACCAGGAAAAGCTGAAACCACAGTGACTACGACAGATACGATGACGGATCTGAACTCGACTGGCACCACGACTAGCAATACCATGTCCGATGGAATGTCTCTTTGTACCAAAATAGGCGATGTCAATATGGACAAGGAGGTCGGCCTGGCGGATGTAGTTCTGTTGCAGCAGATCATGCTGGGACAGGTGACTGCTAGTGAAGTGCAGCAGGTTCAGGCGGACTGCTATCAGGATGGGGTGATCGATCAGAAAGATGTTCTTACCCTAATGCAGTTTCTGATGCATATTGTGATGCAGATTCCAGTGTTGCCTTAAAATTTATGACTGAATGCAAACAGCCCTGCAAACATGTACTTGCAGGGCTGTTTTATGTTCAATAGGTTGATGTGGGATTGGTATCACACTGTTCTGTTCTCAATGGGCAGCAAAATGGTGATCTCTGTGCCTTTTCCCAGTTTGCTTCGGAGAGAAATGGTGCCGTCATGGCAGTCAACGATATGTTTGACAATGGACAACCCCAGACCTGTGCCGCCACGTTGTTTGGAACGGCTTTTGTCCACACGGTAAAACCGTTCGAAAATCCGGCTCTGTGCGTTCAAGGGAATGCCGATGCCGTTGTCGGAGATGACGATCTTTGCCTGCTGTTCCACGTGGGCAATGGAAATGTGCACTTGACCGCCGGAGTTGTTGTATTTGATGGCATTGTCGATCAGGTTGATGAACAGTTCTCGGATATACCCCTCGTTGCTATGCAGCAGGAGACAGGTACCGTCTAGTGTCACCTGGATCTGATTTTGTTGGATCTGCGGCTCCAGGATCTGAATAGCGCTTCTGGCGGAGACAGAAAGTTCTACAGGGGTATCCAGCATTTCTGTATGTTCTTCGATCTCAGAGAGACGGATGATGTCATTGATGAGAAAAAGCAGCCGTTCGCTTTCTCGTTCAATCATGGCACCGTATTTGAGCACATCTTCTGTCTTGGTGATCATGCCGCTGCCAAACATTTCTCCGAAGCCTTTGATGGTCGTCAGAGGCGTTTTCAGTTCGTGGGAGACATTTGCTGTGAATTCCTGCCGCATTTTTTCTGCCTTGACGCTGTAGGTCACATCCACCAGGAGAATAATCGTACCGAAAATGCCGCCCATTTCCACCCGGCTGATGTGAGCACGGATGTATTTTCCGTCAATTTTCAAAAGCTGGCGGACAGATGTATGGTGCTCTGTTTTGGATTTTCGCAGAGCATTCAGAAATTTCTGGTTGTCTGTGAGAATGAAAATGGATTTATCCTCCCATTCCCCCTTGGCAATTTCCAACAGCGCTGTGGCTGTACGGTTTGCCAGTTGGATCTTATCGGAATCATCCAGGATCAGAATTCCTTCTACCATGTGCTCCTGGATCAATCCAATGATATCTTTTTCGTGGCACAATTCCTTTTGGGTGCGATTCATCTCTTGCTGCAGGGCAGTCAGTGCTTTTTGATCTTCGCTGTGCTGCTGCTGCATCTGCTGTTTCTGGTGCATATGTACTATGCCCAGAATAAGCAGCAGGGTGATTGCCACAGTCAAGGCAGTCCATGCAATCCAGTCCATGTCTTATCCTCCGATCTTATACCCATATCCTCGAATCGTATGAATGAAATTCTGACATCCAGCAGCATCCAATTTTTGCCGCAGTGTTTTGATATGTGCATCTACTGTGCGTGTTTCCCCTTCGTACTGAAAGCCCCAGACCTGTTCTAAGAGTCGGTTCCTGGAGATCGCCGTGCCTCGGTTTCGTACCAGATAAGACAGCAGTTCAAATTCTTTGTATGTCAAGGAGATCTCTGTGTCACAGAAGTTCACCATGCGCTGATCCAAGTCAATGACAAGCTTCTGGAGAGTCAGAACATGGGGCTGTTCTGGCTCTGCCGGATGGCTGCGGCGCAGGACCGCCTTGATACGGGACAACAGTTCCATAATGCCGAAAGGTTTTGTGATGTAATCATCAGCACCGTTTTCCAGTCCGGTCACTTTGTCGATCTCCGTGGACTTTGCAGAGAGCATGATTACGGGGATATTCTGTGTCACCGTTTCGGATTTCAGACGCTTTAAGATGGAAATGCCGTCCTCGTCGGGGAGCATGATATCCAGTAGGATCAATGATGGTGAAGCCGTCTGCATTCGCTGGAAAAAAGCTTTGCCGTTGGAAAAACCCTCCGCCGTGTAGCCGCCGGACTGCAATGCGCAGGTGATCAGTTCTCGTATGCCGTTGTCATCTTCAACACAAAATATATTTGCCAAGATTCTCGTCCTCTTTCTTGTAACTTCTGTTAGGGCAATATCGCAAAAGCCGTCAGGCATTCTTTATACAGTGCTGCCTTAGATCTTCCTCGATGGCTGCCGTCATGGCGTGCACCGCAGTTTCCACTGCATGCGTCATGTCGTTTTCGGCATGGGCATCATCCCGTATGACCTGTTCCCGTTCCTGATTCCACAGCATCTGGAGCACTGTGGCACAGCGGACATGCCGGGCAGCAGCTACAATAAACAGTGCGGCGGATTCCATTTCGGATGCCAGAGCGCCTGCCGCTTTCCATGCCTGCCAGTGATCCAGCAGAGTATGGCAGATGGGCATAGACTCCGGGTCGTGCTGTCCATAGAAGGAATCCTTGCACTGTACTACGCCGGTGTGATAAGGATATGCAAGGGACTGGGCAGCGCATGCCAAATGCTGCGTCAGGGAAAAGTCGGGTACTGCCGGAAAAGCGAGGGGCAGATATTCCTGTGTGGTGCCTTCCATGCGGATGGCGCCGGTGGGAATGATGAGCGATCCCGGCATCAGTTCTGGCTGCATACCGCCGCAGGTGCCAATGCGGATGAAAGTATGAGCGCCCAGTGCAGCCAGTTCTTCCATAGCAATGGCGGCAGATGGACCGCCGATCCCGGTGGAAGTGACGCTGACAGGCGTATCGCCGATTTTTCCGGTATAGGTAGTAAATTCCCGGTTCCGGGCAATTTTTCGTGCATCTGTCAGATAGCCTGCGATCATTGCCGTCCGTCCGGGATCTCCGGGAAGAAAGACATACTGTCCCACTTCACCAGGAGCGCATTGAATGTGGAATTGACGTTCAGACATGATTGATCCTCCTAAGCATAATGTGTAAATTATGGTGCATCATGCAAATTGCAATGAAGCGTAGAAAGGCTGGAAATTGTAGGGACAGACTGCGTTCACTCGCAGAATTCCGAAAATTACTCAATGGGCGAGCAAAGTTCGCCCCTACATTGATATGATCTCAATAAGATAAAACAACAAAAATCGTTTTTGACAATAAAAACCGTCTGCTTGACAAATTGTCGAAACTCTGTTATGATACTTACTGTTATCTTATTACGTGGAGGAATTGCGTATGCAGCCGAATTCGTACTGGCAGTTGCCGGAATCTCAGCATCACTATGACGTACGAGCATTGATCTTCGGGGCAGTTTCTTTTTTATTCTGCCAGCTGCCGCTGATCCCTGTGGGAATGGGTATTGCGGCTATCGTTTATGCTGCAAAAGCCAGAAAACAGCCATACAGCAGCCGGCATATCACCATAATCGGCATGGTACTTGGCATCATCGGGGTCTGCGTGGGTTTTGTTGCCACCATATACTGGGTGATTTGTTTTCTGGGGATTCTGATGATGCTATACCAGGAGTCAGATCTTGTGCCCACGCCAGTCGATCCAGATGTCTATGAGTTTGAAAATCCCGGTCAGCCGGCTTTGTTTTGGCTGCGAAATCTTCTGTAGATTGCTTCTGAGAATTACAGTTCGTTACCCTCGGCGAGCCTTGGCTTCTGCGGCAGTTCCTGGCTGTTCATTTCTTCCGGCGGCGGCATTACTACTGCAAAGCCGGAATCCGGCGCTTCTTCTGCCTGTTCCCGGCAGGCGGGATCCACGCAGAAGGAAATGGCCTGATGGTTGTTGACGATCTGGTTCACACGTTCTGTGCCGCCGTATTCTCCGTCAATGGTCCAGGAGACCGGTTCGTCGTCCAGATTGGTCACCGTCAGGTGGGACGTCCGAAAGTAGTGGAGATACTGCTTTGCCAGTCCCAGTTGGATCTTGGAAAATGCCGCAATGAGCTGGTGAAATTCGATCAGATTGGACGGCTTGTGAATCAGCGTTACTTCGAAGAGACCGTCATCCCAGCGGACATCGGAAAGCGCCAGAAATTTTGCCACGGAGGAAGAGTTTGTTACCATGCCGTAGAGAAACTCATCTTCAATGACGCCGCCGTCATGTTCGATGTGCATCCGGCAAGAGCGGATCTTCGGCAGTTTGGAGATCGCATTGAGAATATAGGCAGCATGCCCCAGGACATTTTTGAATTGCTGAGATGTCTGATATGAGATCTCCGTCAGTGCGCCGAATGCCGCAACATAGGTGAAATATTTATCATTGAAGCTGCCGATGTCACATCGCATGGGTTTACCGTTGATGATGCAGTCTACAGCAGCTTCGGGATCTTTTGGAATGCCCAGACCACGTGCGAAGTCGTTGGTAGAACCGAATGGAATATAGCCGATGGGACAAGGGGTCTCGCTTGCCATACAGCCCTGGATCACTTCATTCAGCGTGCCGTCGCCGCCGGAGCAGACGAGGATCTCATAACACCCGGCGTCGCAGGCTTCTTTTGCACATATTGTGGCATCGCCGCGTTTTTGTGTGGGATGCACTGTGACCTGGAATCCGGCAGCTGTGAAACGGTCTACAATCATAGCGAGATGAGAACCGACAGAAGCTCTGCCGGAATGCAGGTTGCAGATAAAGTAAAGCTGTTTCAAAAAATAACCTCCTTTGTCATTTCTATGGTACTTTTAGTATAACACGATTTGTGCAAAAATGCAAGGGCGTTGAAGCGGAAAAGGAAATGTGTTAATTCAACATATTAAATTTTTTAGAGATACCCTTTAGAGAAAGGAGATGGAGTTCATGAGAAATGTGATGCAGGAAATGGACGTGTCAGATTGGAAAGAACGTCTTGCCGCATATGTTCCACAGGATGCACAGGAACAGGCAGACTATGAGGAAATATGCAAGGCGGCAGAAACTGACGGCGGGCAGATCTTGTATCGTTCCAGAAATGCAGGTCATGTGACTTGTTCCGGTTTTGTCATGAATCCGGCGCTGGATGCGGTACTGATGGTGTACCATAATATTTATGATTCCTTTGCCTGGACAGGGGGACATGCAGACGGTTCTGCGGATTTCTTGTGGACAGCTGTTCGGGAAGCGAAGGAGGAAACGGGGGTTCGGAAACCTTTTCCACTGTCTGGTGTAATTCTGTCTCTGGATGTGCTGCCGGTAAGAGCACATGTGAAAAACGGCGCTGAAGTGCCGGCGCATGTGCACTATAATGTAACATACGGACTGATCGCCGATCCCAAGGAAATACTTTCTGTAAAGCCGGACGAAAATCAGGATGTCCGTTGGATCCCGGTGGAACAGTTGACGCAGGTCTGTCGGGAACCACATATGCTCCCAGTCTATGAAAAGGTGATTGCACGGATGCGTGCCTGTGCTGCACGGCAAAAGCAGGTGATGGCTGCACTGGCAGAACCGCTTTTGGCTTGGTATCCATCCCATGCAAGAGATCTGCCCTGGCGGCATGACAGGGAGCCATATTATATCTGGCTGTCGGAAATTATGCTGCAACAGACTCGTGTAGAGGCAGTGAAGTCCTACTATCAGCGTTTTTTGGAAGTGTTCCCGGATGTTCATGCCCTTGCGGCAGCGACGCAGGATCAGGTCAATAAATGCTGGGAAGGTCTGGGCTATTACAGCAGAGCCGCCAATCTGCGCAAAGCCGCAGGGGAGATCGTGGAAAAATACAACGGCATCTTTCCGTCTGCCTGGGAGGAAGTGCGCAGTCTGCCAGGTATAGGAGGTTATACAGCTGGTGCAATTTGTTCTATCTGTTATGAATTGCCTACGCCGGCGGTGGATGGCAATGTCCTCCGGGTAGCAGCACGGGTGACAGACAACTTCTGCGAGATCGACCGCACAGAGCAAAAAGAGGCAGTGACTAAGAATCTTGCGGAAGTATACCAGTCTCACCCAGGCAGCTGCGGCATGCTGACTCAAGCACTCATGGAACTGGGTGCTACAGTCTGCCTGCCCAATGGTCAGCCTCTTTGCGGAGAATGCCCATTGGCAGCGCTATGCACGGCACGGAAAAATAACGATGTCATGCGTCTGCCCCAGAGAACGGCAAAAAAGCCTCGGAAGATGGAACAATATACTGTATTTGTACTGTGCTGTGATGGGAAATATGCGGTTCGGAAACGCGGTGCAAAGGGACTTCTCCATGGTTTGTGGGAATACCCCAATATTCCGGGTATCTGCACCGCAGAGGAGGCGATCGCACAGGTCAGTGCATGGCGCTGCCAACCTCAGGATCTGTTGCAAACAGTAGAGCGGCGGCATATTTTTACCCATGTGGAGTGGGAGATGTACGGAGTTTATCTGACCTGTGCCCGACAGGATGAGCAGTTTGTCTGGCTTTCTGCACAGAAGATTGCAGAGGAGATCTCTCTGCCCACGGCATTCCGGCAATTTTTCCGGGAGGAATAATGTTGAAGAGCGTTTTTTTGTGCGGTGTTGCCTTAAAGGTATCATGTATATAAAACGGTGATATAGTACAATGAAAAAAGCCCATTGCATGGAGGCGTTATGGAACGGGAACGAATCATACATATACTGGAATTTCTCAGCCGATATACAGACGATGAAAAAAGCGCTACGGTCAAGGAGATCCAGACATATCTGGCAGCCCAGACCAATGTGGGCAGCATTTCTCCCCTGAGCATCCGGCGGGATATTGACAGCCTGATCCTTGCCGGAAATCAGATCGAGATCGAGAGAGGTCCGCACAATACCTATTATTACCGGATGCCGAGCCGGGGATTTACGTTCAATGAGATCCGCTTTCTGGCGGATTCTGTTTCTATTAACAAGTTCCTGTCAGCAGAGCAGAAACAGCGCTTGTTCCGTAAATTCGAGGGTTTGTGCTCCCAGGCGGAAGTACGGAAACTCATTGGACGTATCACCATCAGTGAAGTGACGCCGCCGTCTCTGGATCTGCTGGAAAATCTGGAGCGGATCTATCAGATCCTGGCGGAACACCAGAAGATCAATTTTGCTTACGGAAAATACAACACCCAGAAGCAAATGGTCTATTATGATAAAAAACGAGAGCTAATCCCTTGCCGTGTGGTCTATTTCAATGAGCGATTTTATTTGAAATGTGTCAGTGAAGAGACCGGGCAGGTGCGTACCTATCGGGTAGACCGCATGAAAAATATCACTGCCGGCGAAAAGGCAGAAGTTTGCCTGGAACTGCCGAAACGGGAAGGGGCGGTGGTAGATATCTTTGAACCGGAACGCTATGAAAATATCAGGCTGCGTGTGAGTCGGGAACTGCTGGATGATATGCTGGAACAGCTGGGAAATTACGCTAGTATTCGTGATGATCTGTCCCATCCGGATTATGTCATCGTTCGGGCAAAGATCGGTATCAGCTATGGCTTTTACCGTTGGATCATGAAGTACGGCAGTACAGTGGAGATTCTGTCTCCGGAATCGGTGCGCCGGGATTTTGCAGAAAAAATACGCCAGGTCTGTCATATGTATGATGATATACCGGAAGAATCTGACTCAGAAGGATAATCAAAAAACGGACAGCCTCAGCTGCCCGTCTATTCTAATATATTGCTGTTTTTATGCTTGTTTTCCGCTGCGTTCCTTTGCCAGCAGGTCATAACGATCCATCATTTCTTTGATCTCAGGATCGTTTGTCAGACCGTACTGCATGTGCAAATAGAACCGGATCGCCGGGAGATCCTTATTCTCCACAGCTTCCTTGGCAAGTGCGGTGATAACGCCTACCACATCCTGATTAGCACCGGGCTTCATGCCATAGTGTTCAAATGCCGCATTGACCTCTTCACGTGTGGGCGGAACGATCTTCTTCTGGGTAATGGTGTGGATATGGTGCAGTTCTGCCGCAACAAAGGGGTGATCTGCATAGATCAGGCTCTCATAGTAGAAGCAAACAGCCCGGTCGTAATCCTTCACTTCCACGCAGTAGAAGCCCAAATTGCAGTAGCACCGGGAGATCTGTACCGGTGTGACAGCGACTTCCAGCGTCTCCTTGATGACAGAGAGCAGCTGATCCGGGTCGTGCATGGCTTTGTAGCACTCTGCCAGTTCGAAATATGCGTCCGTATTCATAGGATTATAGCGGATGGCATCGTTGATAACACGTGCTGCTTCTTCCGGACGTTTTAACTCCAGGAGATTGTAGCCGTGGAGCAGCACCATCTGAGACAGGTCGAATACTGGTCGTACTAGTTTTTTGGACGGGCGATAGAAATAGAGATAGAGCTGGTGCTCCAGCGTATTGCGCATGCTCAGATAGACTTCGCTTTCTGTTTCGCGATAATTCATACGGATCTTGGTATAGAGTGCTTCGGTCAGGCGGAAGGATTCTTCGATTTTCTTTTCCTGAATCAGTTTTTGTGCTTCGGCAAAGACAACATCCAGGCGCTTGCCGTCGATGTACATCATTTTGTTGAGAATGGCACGTTTATCTTCGGGCATAATTTCATATGCCAGATCAGCGATGGCGCTTTCGATTTCCTTTCCGTTTTTTGTCGGGCGGTACTTGTCCGCCTGGGATTCCAGGTAGACAATATCCACGCTGTATTCTCCGGTCAGTCCGTCCCGGATCTTTTCGATGATTTCATTTGTGGTCATAGTTTAACTCCTTTGTTTTCATACGGCAGCTGCCGCAAATGTTCTTGTTTTTATTATACAAGATTTCTGAGAAAAAAGCAACCCTAATTTGTCCGGGTTTACGAAAATGATTTCAGGAGCAGGATGGATAAGAATAGTGCGTTAACAAAAAATCTAATTTGAAAAATTGCTGGATCAAAAAACTTCACTGCCGCCTGCAATGATTTTTTCTTTTATTTTTATCTCTTTGGAAAGGGGAATGATTATGCAGTGTCTTATTTCGCAGCTTGTGACAACTGGTGATCTCCCGGACGAATCTCTCCGGGAATTGCTGGAATCTGACGCATATGATACGGAACTATTCCGCCAAGCAGACCGGGTGCGAAGAGGATATTACGGCACAGATGTCTATATTCGTGGGTTGATCGAATTCACCAATTACTGCAAAAATAACTGCTACTACTGCGGCATACGCCGGGGCAACACCAAGGCAGTGCGCTATCGTCTCACCAAAGAAGAGATCTTGTCCTGCTGTACAGAAGGCTATGGTCTGGGATTCCGTACCTTTGTGCTTCAGGGCGGTGAAGATCCGTATTTCACGGATCGGATTATTTGTGAGATTGTCTCTGCCATTCGGGAACGCTTTCCGGATTGTGCCATTACCCTGTCTATGGGGGAACGTTCCCGTGAAAGTTATCTTGCCTGTTATCACGCCGGCGCAAACCGTTATTTGCTTCGCCATGAGACGGCAGATGCGGCGCATTACGGGCGGCTGCATCCGGAGAGCATGTCCTTGAAAAATCGGAAACGCTGCTTGTTTGATTTAAAAGAGATCGGGTATCAGATCGGCTCCGGCTTTATGGTAGGGTCACCTTTTCAGACTACGTCGCATCTGTTGGCGGATCTGCGTTTTTTACAGGAATTGCAGCCGGATATGATCGGCATCGGTCCGTATCTTACCCATAAGGATACGCCTTTTGCGGACAAACCCAACGGCAGTCTGCCACTGACTTTGCGGCTGATCGCTGTGCTGCGGCTGATGTTTCCCTATGCGCTGATCCCGGCAACTACTGCCCTGGGGACGATCCATTCTCAGGGCAGGGAACTGGGGCTGAAATCCGGTGCAAATGTGGTTATGCCAAATCTCTCGCCAGTCCGGGTGCGGCAGTTGTATTCTCTCTATGATGACAAGATCTGTACCGGAGAGGAATCCGCCCAGTGCCGTCATTGTCTGGAACAGCGTGTGGCATCTGCCGGGTATGAGATCGTGACGGCAGTGGGTGATGTGAAACGGGTGCTGTAGCGGGGAATAGGAATCTTTTTGGCTTCATTCATATATGTGTATAAATTGTAAAACTTGAAAGGAACTCTTGACAAACGCATGAAACCGTGGTACAATACGTAAAGTAAACAAAGAAGAGCATTCCAGTTCTCACCGTTTGGCCTGTTGTCGAAACGGTCAATAATTCGTTTTCGCTTTCCTGATATTGTGGGAAGAGTGTGGTTTGACGAACGGAGAAGGAGTGTTCACAAAGGTGGACGCTTTTTTTTGTTTTTGAATTAACATGTTTGGAGGTGCTGGCTTATCAGCAAGCAGGAGCTGCAGATCAATGAGGAAATCCGGGACAAGGAAATTCTGGTCATCGACCAGAACGGCGAAAAGCTCGGAACAATGTCTGCAAGAGATGCGCAGAAGATCGCCTACGAAAAAGATTTGGATCTGGTGAAGATCGCACCGATGGCAAAGCCTCCGGTGTGCCGGATCATGGATTATGGCAAGTACTGTTTTGAACAGCAGAAACGGGAAAAAGAGGCACGGAAAAACCAGAAGGTTGTTTCCATCAAGGAAATTCGGATGTTTTCTGCTATCGACACCCACGACTTTGAGACCAAGATCAATCAGGCGAAAAAGTTTTTACAAGGCGGCGACAAGTTGAAGGTTTCGGTTCGTTTTCGTAAGCGTGCAATTGCCCATCCGCAGATCGGCGAAGAACTTCTGAAGCGTTTCAAAGAGGCGTGTGCAGAGGTTGGCGTTGTTGAAAAGCCGGCAAAAATGGAAGGCCGCAGTATGGTCATGTTCATTTCACCGAAGGCATCGAAGTAAACAGGAGGAATCACCATGGCAAAGATCAAGACTAAGACACATTCCGGTGCGAAAAAGCGTTTTAAGATGACTGCTTCCGGAAAAGTGAAGTATCAGAAGACCAATAAGAGACACAGACTGACTCAGAAGGATACCAAGCGGAAGAGAATCGCTCGTACGGTTGGCATCGCAGACAGCACAAACGCACCGGCACTGAAAAAGCTGATGCCGTATCTGTAAACTGCACAGTCGGTCAATTTGGTTGGAATCAGAGAAAAACGGAGGTAAAGAATTATGGCACGTGTGAAGGGTGCAATGATGACTCGCAAGAGAAGAAATAAAACGCTGAAGCTGGCAAAGGGCTACTGGGGCAGCAAGAGCAAGCACTTCAAGATGGCAAAACAGGCCGTTATGAAGTCCGGCAACTATGCGTACATCGGCAGAAAGCAGAAGAAGAGAGAGTTCAGACAGCTGTGGATCACTCGTATTTCTGCTGCATGCAAAATGAACGGAATCAACTATTCTCAGTTCATGAACGGCTGCAAGAAGGCTGGTATCACACTGAACCGCAAGATGCTTTCTGAAATTGCTATTCATGATGCAGCTGGTTTTACTGCAATCGTAGAACAGGCAAAGGCTGCTCTGTAAGATCGAATGCGAAACACGCTCTGGAACGATACGGGGCGTGTTTTGTTGTATGTTGTGATATTTCAAATTAGATCAGATAAACGGGGTTGATTTTGTGGAAGCACTGCTGAAAATATCAGCACATGACAATGGAGCGGTGAAGCTGTATCGGAAGCTGGCACGCTCCAAAAAAGACCGGACACGGGAAGGACTGTTTGTCTTGGAAGGACTGCGGTTGGTGTCGGATGCGGTGCAGAATGGAGCTGTTCTGACCCATCTTTTCTGGACGGAAGAGGGCTATGTCCGTTGGAACGAAGAATCCATTCGGGCGGATCTGGGGAAAATACGCTGTGCACTCCTCTCTGATGCCCTCGGGACGGCGCTGTCTCAGACGGAACATTCCCAGGGTGTGTATGCGATTTGCCGGATGCCGGAACAGCCGGCGCTTTCCGATCTCATTCGACCCGGCGGCAATTATGCTGTTCTGCACCAGCTGCAGGACCCCGGCAATGCTGGTATGATCCTGCGGACAGCTGATGCTATGGGATTAGATGGCGTCATCTACAGTGCAAGCTGCGATATTTTCAGCCCCAAGGTCGTGCGTGCAACGATGGGGTCTTTGTTCCGGGTACCTATCTGCTGTACGGCGGACATTGCTCCTGTGTTAGAAGCGTGCCAAGCTGCTAGCGTGGAAACCTGTGCGGCAGTGGTCGGCGGTGCAGCAGAATTGGTGGGACAGTGCACTTTTCAGAAGGGTACGGCTGTGGTTATTGGCAACGAAGGAAACGGTCTGCCGGAATCGGTTTCAGCAGCATGTGACCGGAGGGTAACCATTCCCATGCACGGGACGATCGAGTCCCTGAATGCCGCAATGGCTGCCGGAATCATCTTGTGGGAAGTGCAGAAAGCCAAGACAGATATGGAGAAAGAGGTGCGCTGATATGGAGGAAATTCGTTGCCTGCTGTGGCTTGTCATGGTATTCGGTGCAGGAAATCCCCGGATCTGGACGGCGCTCCATCGCTATGAAACACCTCAGCGCACTTGTGAAGTGCTTCGTTCCGGCTCTGACCCAGAGCTGCATTTGCCGGAGCATACCCAGCGCAGGATGCGCCAGATCGGAAAGGCACAGATTGATGAGATGCTGGCACGATGCGAAAAGCTGGACTTGTCCATTCTCTGGTATGGAGATGATCTATATCCAGAGCAGCTGTTTTCCATTGTAAATCCTCCGGTGCTGCTGTTTTATCAGGGTGATCCGGCGCTGCTTCAGCATCATCTGCTGTTGACAATTGTGGGGACACGCAACCCTTCGGAGTATAGTCTGCGTGTGGAAAAGGCTATTTGCCATGATCTGGTACAGCTGGGATTTGTTCCGGTGACGGGCTATGCAGTGGGAATCGATATTACGGCAAATTTGTGTGCGCTGGAGGAAAACAAACCCAGTATTGCACTCATGGGCTGCGGTCTGGATATTGCGTATCCCCAGCCTCATGCCAATCTGAAATACCAGATCGCTCAAAATGGTCTGATCCTGTCGGAGTTTTTGCCGGGAACGACCCCGGCACCGGCAAATTTCCCTTTGCGAAACCGGGTGCTCTCCGGTTTGAGTATGGGTACATTTGTGGTACAGGCACCAGCAAGAAGCGGTGCGCTCATTACCGCAGAGAATGCCATGGAACAGGGAAGAGATGTTTTTTGTGTGCCGCCGGCGGACATATTTGACAAACGGTATATGGGTGTGATAAAATATCTTCGGGACGGTGCGATTCCGGTATTTGACAGCCGGGATATTGTCTATGAGTATTATACCAATCATGCGCACATGATAGCGGCATCGGCACTCTATGATGAGAACCGGGAGAAATCCGAGAGTCTGGTCATGACATTGGGCGAAAAGACGGAAAAGCAGAAATCGTCTGCGCCAAAGGCAAAGCCACAAGAATCCCATCCGACAGAGCCAGATTCCGTGACAGATCTGATGCCGGAAGAGGAGACTCTGGAGGGACTGCCGGGACAGGTCATGGATTTGCTTCGATCACAGGCGGTTATGCATGTGGATCAGATTGCAGCGGAACTGGATGCGCCTATGGATGTATTGATGACAACGTTGACAGAACTGGAATTGTATGGAAAGATCGAACGACTGCCGGGAAAGCAGTTCCGAGTGATGTAGGCATCGTCATATTGTAGAAATAAACGAAAATCAAGCGAAAATGTAACAAGAGAAGAGAGTATAGAGAGTAACTATGTCGAATTTAGTCATTGTTGAGTCGCCGGCAAAGGCGAAAACCATTCAAAAATATTTGGGCAAGGATTATGATGTCATTGCCTCTATGGGTCATGTTCGTGATCTGCCAAAGTCCAAAATGGGCGTGGATGTGGAGCATGGATTCCAGCCTCAGTATACGGATATGAAGGGCAAAGAGGATGTGATCAAAAAGCTCAAGGAACACGCCAAAAAGTGTAACCGTGTGTATCTGGCAACTGACCCGGACCGGGAAGGAGAAGCCATATCCTGGCATATCGCGCAAATGCTGAACCTGGACATGAATGCGGACAATCGCGTGGAATTCAACGAGATCACACGAAGCGGTATTCAGGCAGGTATGAGTCATCCCCATAAAATTGACCTGGATCTGGTGAATGCCCAGCAGGCACGCCGGATCCTGGATCGTCTGGTGGGCTATAAGCTCAGCCCATTCCTATGGAAAAAGGTGCGCCGTGGTCTGTCGGCTGGTCGTGTGCAGTCTGTGGCAGTGCGTCTGGTGGTAGATCGGGAAAACGAGATCCGTGCCTTTGTGCCCCAGGAATACTGGTCTATTGATGCGAAGTTCACTGCACCGCCGTCCCGGAAAGTGTTTGGGGCAAAGCTGGTGAAAGTGGATGGTGTACGTGTGGATAAGACAGAGATCCCCACGAAAGAAGATGCAGATGCGCTGTTGGCACGGCTTCAGAATGCTGCGTATTCTGTGCAGAACGTGAAAAAGCGTGTCACAAAGAGACATCCGGCACCGCCGTTCATCACGTCAACACTCCAGCAGGATGCATCTTATCGTTTGGGATTTCAGTCCAAGCGCACCATGAAAGTTGCGCAGGAACTGTATGAAGGTGTGGATATTGAGGGACTGGGTGCAGTCGGTCTGATCACCTACATGCGTACCGATAGTTTGCGTATATCCGAAGAGGCGCAGAAAGCCGCATCGGATTATGTCACTGCACAGTATGGCGCAGATTATCTGCCGCCGGAACCCCGTGTGTACAAATCTAAGAAAAACGCTCAGGATGCTCATGAAGCCATTCGTCCGTCTATGCCGGATCTGACACCGGATCGGGTAAAGTCCAGCCTGACTGTGGATCAGTTTAAGCTGTATAAGCTCATCTGGGAACGGTTTATTGCCAGTCAGATGGCAGATGCACTCATGGATACGGTTTCCGTGGATATTGAAGCGGATCACTGCATCTTCAAGGCAACTGGTTCTACCGTGAAATTTGAGGGCTTTACGGTGCTGTATGATGATGCAAAAAGTGAAAAGGGCGAAAACAAGAATCTGCCGGAGCTGGAAAACGGCATGGCGATCAGGGTAAAATCTCTGGAGGGTAACCAGCATTTTACTCAGGCACCCCCTCGTTATACCGAGGCAACGCTCATCAAGGCTCTGGAAGAAAACGGCATAGGTCGTCCGAGCACTTATGCACCTACGATTACTACCATTACATCTCACCTCTATGTGGAGCGTGAGGGAAAACAGCTGAAGCCTACAGTTCTGGGCGAAGTGACCACAGAGCTGATGAAGGAGCATTTCCAGAATATTCTGGATGTAAAATTCACTGCGGAAATGGAGAATAACCTGGACGAAGTAGAACAGGGCAAAAAAAGCTGGGTGGCAACGCTGGAGGATTTCTACGGCGACTTCTCCAAAACCTTGGAAACTGCCGAGGAAAAAATGGAAGGCAAACGTGTCAAAGTGCCGGACGAAGAAACGGATATTGTCTGCGATCAGTGCGGCAGAAATATGGTCATCAAGATCGGAAAATACGGTCGGTTTCTGGCATGTCCGGGATTTCCGGAGTGTAAGAATACCAAGAAGATCGTTCAGGAAACTGCCGGCAGCTGTCCTCTCTGCGGCGGCAAGATCATTCTGAAAAAATCCAAGCGTGGACGCAGCTTTTATGGATGCAATGCCTATCCGGACTGTAATTTCATGACCTGGAATGTTCCCACAGAGGAAAAATGTCCGGAGTGCGGCTCGACTCTGTTCCAGAAAGGCGGAAAGTCGGGTACGCTTGTCTGTGAAAAGCCGAACTGCGGTTACTCCCGTCCTGTGGGCGGAGGTGCATCATGAGTCAGGTAACGGTCATTGGTGGCGGTCTTGCCGGATGCGAAGCGGCGTGGCAGTTGGCGGAGGCAGGTTTTTCTGTTCGTCTGCTGGAAATGAAGCCGGTACAATATACCCCAGCGCATCACTATGAAGGACTGGCAGAATTGGTCTGTTCCAATTCCCTGAAAGCAGACCGTATCAATTCTGCGGCAGGTCTGCTCAAGGCAGAAATGACCCGGCTGGGATCGCTGCTGATGCAATGCGCCCGAAAGTCTGCCGTTGCTGCCGGCGGTGCGCTGGCAGTTGATCGGAAACAATTCTCTGATCTGGCAACGGAGGCAATTCGGAATCATTCGAATATCACGCTGGAAACGGCTGTTGTGGAAAAAATTCCTGACACGCCTACAATTGTTGCCACAGGGCCGCTGACGGCTGGAAAACTGGCAGAGGATATCGAAAAGCGCTGCGGTACAAGACTGAGCTTTTTTGATGCGGCGGCGCCTATTGTCAGCTTTGAGAGTCTGGACAAGGAAAAGGTATTTTTTGCTGCACGCTACGGCAGGGGCGATGCGGATTATATCAATTGTCCCATGAATAAAGAAGAATACGAGAATTTCTACCATGCATTGGTGACTGCGGAGCGTGCGTCTCTGCACGACTGCGACAAGGATGCTTTCCGGGTGTACGAGGGTTGTATGCCCATTGAGGTGTTGGCATCCCGAGGGATGGATACCATGCGGTTCGGACCGCTGAAGCCCGTGGGGCTGACAGATCCCCGGACGGGACATCGTCCTTGGGCAGTGGTACAGCTGCGCCGGGAAAATCGAGAGGGCACGATGTATAATCTGGTGGGATTTCAGACGAATCTGCGCTTTCCGGAACAGCGCCGGGTGTTCTCTATGATTCCGGGATTGGAGCATGCGGAGTTTCATCGGTATGGTGTCATGCACCGGAATTCCTTTCTGGACAGTCCACGGCTGCTGAATGCGGATTATGCGTTCCGTGGGGCAGAGAATCTCTATTTTGCAGGACAGATGACCGGCGTAGAGGGCTACATGGAATCTGCGGCGAGCGGTATTCTTGCCGGGAAAAATCTGGCACGGAAATTACAGGGCAAGCCACCGCTTATTCTCCCCAGAGAGACTATGATGGGTGCACTTGCCGCATATATCAGCAGCGCACCTACAGAGAATTTCCAGCCCATGGGGGCAAATATGGGCATCCTGCCGGATCTGTCGGAGCGTATCCGTGGGAAGCAGGAGAAATATCAGGCATACGCAGACCGGGCAATGGCAGCGCTGGAAACTTATCTGGCGCAGATCTGAGGCAGAAAGGAACAAGTAAAAATGGGGCTTGTTTTGGGACTGGGACTGATCATTTTTCTGATATTTGCAGTGCCGGCAGTGATGCTGTTGATCGGAAGCATTCTGTTTTTTTGTTTTTGGCATAAAAATCGGAAAACCGTATTGTTGGTTCTGGGAATCGTGAGTCTGGTGCTCATGGTGATCTGCATGGTTTTGGCGGGGATAGGCTTGCTATTGATGTATGGACCATTGAGCTATGGCGGAATGATTTAAGTGAACAAAGAATCAGGCGTTAGAATTGAGGAATGACGGAAAAATGAGCGTCATTCTTCACTCCTAATTCCTTATTCTGTAGAAAACGAAATGGGGGAACTCAAAAACGTGAACATTTTAATAGACGCATTCGGCGGTGACAACGCACCGCTGGAGGTCATCCGGGGCAGCGCTCAGGCTGTGAAAGAATTGGGCGTGGCTATGACTCTGGTGGGTGACTCGGACAAGATCAGAGATTGCGCTGCAAAAAATAATATTTCTCTGGATGGCATGGAATTGCTTCATGCTTCGGCGGTGTTTGATATCCACGAAGAACCGACTACACTGCTGAAGCAACACGCTGATAGTTCCATGGCTGTGGGTATGCAGGCACTCCATGACGGTAAAGGGGATGCCTTTGTCTGTGCTGGAAGTACCGGGGCACTGCTTGTGGGGGCAACATTTCTTGTAAAGCGTATTCCCGGCATCAAACGTGCTGCAGCTGCACCGGTATTGCCTACGGAAAAGACGCCTTTTATTCTCATTGACGGTGGTGCAAATAACGACTGCCGTCCGGAAATGCTGGTGCAGTTTGCCATTATGGGCAGTGCCTATATGCAGAATGTCATGGGCGTGGAAAATCCTCGGGTGGCACTTCTGAACGTAGGTGCAGAGGAAACAAAAGGCAGAGAACTGGAACTGGAATCCTATGTCCAGTTGGCACAGGCACCGGTCAATTTTATTGGGAATATCGAAGCCCGGGAACTGCCGGCAGGTGCGGCGGATGTGGTTGTTACAGACGGCTTCACAGGTAATGTGACACTGAAGCTGTATGAGGGCATGGGCAAATTTATGGCGCACCAGATGAAGGGCAACCTCTTTGCCGGTTTTACCGGCAAGCTGGCGGCACTGCTCATTCTGCCGAAGATCAAGGCGCTGACGAAAAAAATGGACTATAAGGCAGTGGGCGGCGCAGTCATGCTGGGCGTCCAGAAGCCGGTCATCAAGGCTCATGGCAGTTCAGATGCCGTGGCATTTTTCAACGCCATCCGGCAGGCACGGGATTGTGTTGCCGGAAATGTAGTACAGTCTATAACAGAGACCGTTTCTGCTATGCGGTCGGAAAAAATCGGAGGAAAGTAAGCAATGGAACATACCGAATATGTGGATCTGGGACGGTTTGAAACCTACATCCATTATCATTTTCATGACAAACACTTGTTGCTGGAGGCACTCTCTCATTCCTCCTATGCAAATGAAAAGCGCAAGACACGCAATAGCAATGAACGGCTGGAATTTCTGGGTGATAGCGTACTGTCTATTGTGGTGTCTGAGTTTCTGTTTCATAAATATCCCAATATGCCTGAGGGCGAGTTAACAAAGCTTCGTGCCTCTATGGTTTGCGAAAAGGCACTCCATGTTTTTGCACAGGAGATCCATCTGGGCGAATTCCTGTTACTGGGAAAGGGCGAGGAGCACACCGGCGGAAGAGAACGTTCCTCCATTTTGGCGGATGCCTTTGAAGCAGTCATTGCAGCAATTTTCCTGGACGGCGGCATGGGTGCGGCAAAACGTCATATTCTGCGGTTTATTCCCGATGATCCTGAGGAAAAGGAACCCATCGGATTCCAGGATTATAAGACCCAGCTTCAGGAAGTTGTCCAGAAGAATCCGGAAGAAAAGGTGGAATATGTACTGGTCAGCGAATCTGGTCCCGACCATGACAAGGCGTTCAAGGTGGAGGTCTGTCTGAATTCCAATGTGATCGGCATGGGGGTCGGTCATAGTAAAAAGGCAGCAGAACAGTTGGCGGCAAAGGAAGCCTTGTCGCTCATGGGCTATGGCAAAGCATAAGACACTTGCCTTTTTCATTCCCCATCGTGGATGTCCTCACCAGTGCAGCTTCTGCGATCAGCGCACTATCAGCGGCACCCAGGATGCCCCAGAATCGAATGAGATCGCACAGACCTGCCGGGAAATGCTGGAACGATCAGCACCGTTGGAATCAGCAGAGATCGCCTTTTTCGGCGGCAGTTTTACGGCGGTGGAGAAGGGATATCAGGTCGCACTGCTGGAGGCCGCACAGCCTTTTCTGGGGGTGGGAAAATTCCAGGGTATCCGTATTTCCACACGTCCGGATGCCATTGATGGGGAGGTTCTGAAACGGCTGAAACAATATCATGTGACAGCGATTGAACTGGGTGCACAGAGTATGTCAGACACTGTTCTCACGGCAAATGCACGTGGGCATACGGCACAGGCTGTCCGGGATGCAAGTGCAGCGATCCGCAGTGCCGGGTTTTCATTGGGATTACAGCAGATGGTTGGGTTGTATGGCAGTACACTGGCGGACGAATATGACACGCTGGAACAGCTGCTTCGGTGCAGACCGGAAACTATGCGGATCTACCCCACAGTGGTGCTGGAGGGAACAAAGCTGGCGGAATGCTGTCAGGCTGGTGTCTATCCGGCATTGTCTCAGGAGGAGGTACTGGAGTTCTGTGCAGACGCGCTTTGCCGTTGTGCTCAGGAAGATGTGCGTGTCATTCGGCTGGGACTTCATGATACGCCGTCCATTCGGGAACGGATGGTTGCCGGGTATTATCATCCGGCGTACCGGGAACTGGTGGAATCCAGACTGTACCGCCGTGTGTTGGAACAGGCGGCGGAGGATCGTGGAAAATCAGAATTGTTTGTGGAAACTGCACCGGGAACCATGAGTAAGTTGCTGGGACAGCACGGGTGTAACCGGAAGTGGCTGGCGGAGCGTGGAGTGATGCTGAAAGCTGTGGAAACAATGGGAGTGCAGCAAGGCAGAATTCGTGTCGGTGAAAAGACATATGACCTGTTTTTTTAGTGAAAAGTAATATAAGAGCATGTTTGCTGCCAATTTTCAGAAAGGGAGCCCATCATGCTGGTCCAGCTGAGTACAGCTGGCGCAGATCCAGGGTTGCGGAAGCCCTGGCAGAGTCCAGGGACAGCGTCCCTGGTCGCCGTCCGCAGACGGCGAAACACCCTGCGCCGTACTTTCGGCGCACGGAGAGGGTGGTGAGAAAAAGCGATAGCTTTTTCGAGGAGGGGCGAACAAGATCGCCCCTCCTTGTGAAACCATACAAGTAAAGGAAAGCCTTGCAAACGTTCCGGTGGAACGTTTGCAAAAGAACAATTTCTTATTCAACAGGAGGAAATGCTATGCAGAAAAAACGCCGTAAGATCTGGATCCTGATTGTTATCATTGCGGTTCTGCTCGCCGGACTCGGCACAGGCTATGTCCTGTATCGCCGACAGAGTGCGGAGCCGGTTTCTGTGGAGACAACGCTGGAATATGCTCCGGAAAACGTGGTTTTCTTTTATCAAAAAGACGATGCATGGAAATCGGACAAGCTGGGAGATTCCAAGTATACCATGAATGATTCCGGCTGTCTGACATGCTGCATGGCGGCAGTGCTGCAAATGCAGGGCTTTTCTGTGGATGGTTTATCTGCTGATGCCGATGCTGGAGAAGTGAACCGATTTTTTTCGGAGCATGGTGTCTATGACAGCGAGGGCAACCTGCAATGGGATGTGCTGGAGCAGGTGACGGGGGTATCTGTAACGAAAAAAGACGCATCGGAACTGGCAGACGGAGAACTGGATGAATATCTGGAGGATGGGTGCTATCCTATTGTCCGGGTGCGTGTGGGCGGAACCGGCAGCTATCACTACGTGCTCATCGTCAGCAGTACGGACGGAGAATACTGGTGTATGGATCCGCTGGAGGAAGAGGAGACACTGGTGCCGCTGTCGGACTTTGGCGGGAAAATTTATGCCGTGCGGTTTTTGCAGTGGGAAAGTCGTGTTCTGAATGAGACTTGACGAAAGTGGGGCGGCGAAATTCGCTCGCTTTGCTCGCTGTTCGCCTTGGTTCGCACAAACGCTGTTTGGGGTTTTACTGTATGGTTTACTTTGGAATCCTGAATTTACACTGCTTGTATGGGGAAGTTATTTTAGTAGCGTTTGTGCTTTGTATGCTATGCGTTAACTTGATAGAGAGGGTGTTTCTTCCTTTTTCTTTTTGCTGAAAAAAGAAAAAGGAAGCGAAAAAGAAAAAAGACGGCTCGCTTCGCTCGGATGCGAATTTAACAACGAAAGGAGATGTGTGTATGTATTTACAGTCGCTGGAACTACAGGGTTTTAAGTCCTTTCCTGACAAGATCAAACTGACCTTTGACAAGGGCTTGACTGCCGTTGTCGGCCCTAACGGCAGCGGCAAAAGCAACATCGGCGATGCCGTGCGCTGGGTGCTGGGAGAACAGTCCACCAAGACCCTCCGTGGCAACAAAATGGAGGATGTCATTTTCTCCGGCACAAAAACCCGGAAACCTATGGGCTTTGCCGCAGTCACTCTGGAGATCAACAACGAGACCGGCGAACTGGGCGATACTTATGGTGAGGTAGTCAGTGTTACCCGAAAGCTGTACCGCAGCGGTGATAGTGAGTACCGCATCAATGGCAAAAATGTCCGTTTGAAAGATGTGACTGAGCTGTTCATGGATACCGGCATGGGCAGGGACGGCTATGCCATTATCGGACAAGGGCGTATTGCAGAGATCGTCAGCGCCAAGAGTACTGACCGCCGGGATATTTTTGAAGAGGCTGCCGGGATTTCTAAGTTTCGCTATAAAAAGCAGGAGGCACAGCGTAAACTGGATGCCGCCCAGGATAATCTGGTGCGTCTCCAGGATATCGTGGCGGAATTGGAATCCCGTGTAGAACCTCTGCGCCAGCAGGCGGAAAAAGCGA
This sequence comes from Ruminococcus sp., assembly GCF_019417665.1. Taxonomy (GTDB): domain Bacteria; phylum Bacillota; class Clostridia; order Oscillospirales; family Ruminococcaceae; genus Ruminococcus_C. The sequence continues at coordinate 22,357 of NZ_DXUU01000003.1, read as the reverse complement.
AACAATATGTGGAGCTTGCCGGACAGCAAAAGCAGTTGGAGATCTCTCTGTGGGTGCGCAGACTTTCGGCACTGCGGGAAAAGTTGACGGCACTTTCTGACGGCTTTTTGCAGGCACAGGCGGAATATCAGAACGCTGAACTGGAGATCCAGCGTGCAGATGAACAGGTGCAGGAGGGCTATCGCCGGATGCAGGAGAGTACGCTCCAGATCGAAGCTATCCGGCAGAAGATCCAGCAGGCAGAGGAAGAAGCTGCACAGCTCCGTGCGGCAGTTGCCGTGTGCGAAAATGAGATCACCCATGGAAAACAGACCCTGGAAAGCCTGGAACGGCAGATGCAGGAGACTCAGTCGCAGTCTGAGGGTATGAAAAACCGTATGTCCTCTCTGACGGAACAGACAGTACAGCTGCGGCAGAAACGGGAGGCGCTGTCTCTGGAGACAGAACAGGTTCAGCAGCAGTGGAATGAACTGGAAGAGCATGCCGCAAAGCGGGGACAGGAGTATGAACAGGCCAATGCCCGGTTACAACAGCTTTATGTTCAGCAGAGCGAACTCCGTGTGATGCAGCAGACCACAGCCGGGCAGCAGGAGGAACTCCGTGCCCAGCTGGCGGAGCACATCATGCGGCAGAATGCCCTGAAACAGGCGTGCGAAGCACAGACAGGGACATACCAGACGGCAAAGTCCCAGGCGGAGCAGGCAGAGACAGAATTGCAGCGTGTGCAGAATCAGCGCAGTGGCTTTCAAAAACGTTATGCCAATGCAGTACATGCATTGGAAGAGGGACGGAAGCGCCGGGAACAGGCGACCTTTGCACTCCGGGAAAAACGCCAGCGGCAAAAGCTGTTACAGGATATGGAACGAAACATGGAGGGGTTTGCCGGCAGTGTCAAGGCAGTGCTCCGTGCAGACGGCGGCAAGCCTCACGGCGTGTTCGGTACAGTGGCACAGCTGATCACCACCGACCAGAAATACGGCGTGGCAATTGAGACTGCACTGGGCGGTGCAATGCAGAATCTCATTGTAGCCGATGAAAGTGCTGCAAAGCAGTGGATCCGCTATCTGGCACAAAATCGTGCCGGACGTGCCACATTCCTGCCCTTGACTTCAGTTCGTGGGAAACAATTGACAGAGACCGGTCTGGAACGTCACGAGGGGTTCGTGAATTTGGCCTGCAATCTGGTGCGCTATGATCCGAAATATGCGGATATTGTCCGATTCCTGTTGGGGCGTATCGCTGTGGCAGAGGATCTAGATGCGGCAACGGAAATTGCCAAAACGCATCAGTACCGGTTCCGCATTGTGACATTAGACGGTCAGGTGATCAATGCCGGCGGTTCCTTTACTGGTGGTTCGGCGCAACGTTCTGGGGGAATGCTTACACGGCGTGCGGAGCTGACAGCATTGTCTGCGGAGGTACAGACTCTGGAACAGCAGGAACAAGAAGCGGCAGATGCTTTTCAGAAAGCGCAGGCGCAGTCGGTGCAGTTACAACAGCAGATGGAAGCACTCCAGGCAGAATGCCGTAAGGCAGAGTCGGAGAGCCTGACGGCAAATACGCAGCTGGAAAAATACAGCTATATGCAGCAGCAAGCAACGGAACGGCTTGCTGAGGCGCAGGCACAGCAGATATCCCTGCAAAGCCGTCTGGATGAAGCTGTGGAAAAACACACTGCTGCAAAAGCCCAGGCAGCGCAGACAGAACAAGACATTGTTCAGGCGCAGGCGGCATTGGAACAGGAGACAGACAAACGCAGTGTCTTGCAGGAACAGCAGGAAAAGCTTGCAGATCGGCGTGCTCAGTTGAAGATCGGCAGGATGGAACTGGAAAAGGACATGGAGACCCTGTCCCGGGAAATGCAGCAACAAAGCGAGCAGCAGCAGTCCATGGTGCAGCGGCTGGAAGAGATCCGGTCGGATATGGAAGTCCAGCGACAGCTGATCTCTCAGAAACAGGAAGAGATCACCCAGGGCAATGCGAAAATCGAACAGATGAAAAACGACCGTACCGACAGCCAGGCACAGATACAGCATTGGCAGCAAGTGCATGATGCGCAGGATCAGCAGATCCGGCAGATCCAGAACGGTCTGCGGGAAACCAATGCCACACGGGAGAAATATTCCGGAGAAATGAGCCGTCTGGAAGAACGGAAACTGTCTGTACATGGCGACTATGACGGTGTTATCCGGCAGCTGTTCGAACAGTATGAATTGTCCCTTTCCGAAGCACAGGCATTAGCGCAGCCGTTGGAAGATTTGCAGACAGCACAGCGAGAGCTACAAAGCTTGAAGAGCAGGATTCGTGCACTGGGAACAGTCAATGTTGCGGCAATTGCGGAATATGATGAAGTATCTCAGCGATACAAATTTCTGTCGGCACAGATGAAGGACGCACAGACTGCCAAGGAGGAACTGGAAGATCTGATTGCATCTCTGACAGAGGAAATGCAGCGGATCTTTTCGGAGAGTTTTACCCTGATCAACCAGAATTTCCAGGAGATCTTTCGGGATTTGTTTGGCGGCGGCGAAGCACGGCTGGAACTGACAGATCCTGAAAATGTGCTGGAGTCAGGTATTGAGATTAAGGTGGCGCCGCCAGGAAAGGTCATCAAGAATCTGATCTCTTTGTCCGGCGGAGAACAGTCTTTTGTGGCGATCGCCATTTATTTTGCCATTCTGCGGCTGCGCCCGTCGCCGTTCTGTATTCTTGATGAGATTGATGCGGCATTGGACGAGGGCAATGTGCGGCGGTATGCTCAGTATCTGCAAAACTTTACGGATACCACTCAGTTTATTCTGGTGACCCACCGCCGGAGTGCCATGGAAGAGGCAAATGTGCTCTATGGCGTCACTATGCAGGAGGATGGTATTTCCCGTTTGCTGCGGATGGAGCAGGAAGAATTTGCGTTGAATTGAATGTATAATTCATAATGCGAAATGAAATGTATTTGGGTAAAGTAATCTGAAAAAGGACAGGTGTATTATGGGCTTATTTGGAAAGAAAAACAAAGAGAAAAACGTACCGTTCTGGAAACGCAATAAGGAAAAGCCGACAGAGGAGCCACTGGTACAGCCGGATCCTACGCAGCGGGATGAGGCAGAGGAAATTGCAGCTGCGGCACTGGAAGCACTTGCAGCCCAGGAACAGGACGAAGTGGAAAAGGTGCGTCAGGTTGCGGAAGAAGTTGTTCAGGCGTCTGAGCAGCGAAAAGAAGCAATTGCATTGGCACGCCAGGCAGCGCTGGAGGCTGCCGGAATTTTGACAAAGGAAGAAGGTGGTCATGTACCGGAGTCCGATATGTCGGAGGAAACAGCAGAGGAAACGCCGGAAGAAACAGAAACAGTTCCCGAAGTATCAGAAGCAGAATCGAAGGAAACAGAAGTACCGGAGGTCACAGAAGAACCTGCGGCTGAACCAGAGGAAGAGACAGCGGCTGAAGAAATATCCGAAGAAACACCGGAAGAGCCGGAGGAGATTCCGGAGACGGCGATACCGGAGCAATCAGAGAAAAAGGGTCTCTTTGCAAAGATTCGGGATGGTCTGCGCAAGACAAAGGATGCCATGATGTCCCGGATGCAGCAGGTGCTGGGGAACTTCACAAAAATCGACGACGACCTGTTTGACGAACTGGAAGAGACCATGATCATGAGCGATCTGGGACCGGAAACCTCTGTGCAGATCTGCGACACGCTGCGCCAGCGTGTCAAGGAACGAGGCGTTACAGATCCTCAGGAGATCATGGGTATGATCCAGGAGATCATTACTGAAATGCTGGGTGAGGATCAGGCACTGGAATATCCCACAAAGCCCACTATCGTCATGGTCATCGGCGTCAACGGCGCAGGCAAGACCACTACCATCGGCAAGCTGTGTCATCAGCTGAAATCCGAGGGCAAAAAGGTTATTGTTGCTGCGGCCGATACGTTCCGTGCGGCGGCGATTGATCAGCTGGAGGTCTGGACACAGCGTGCCGGCGTAGATATTGTCAAACATGCTGAAGGCTCTGACCCGGCATCGGTGGTATATGATGCTATTGATGCGGCAAAGGCACGGGACTGCGATGTGCTTATCTGTGATACTGCCGGCCGTCTGCATAACAAGAAAAACCTCATGCAGGAGTTGGCAAAGATCAATCGTATCATTGAGACCAGGGCTGAGGGCTGCCATCGGGAGATTTTGCTGGTACTGGATGCCACCACGGGACAGAATGCGGTCAATCAGGCACGGCTGTTCCAAGAGGTTGCCGATATTACAGGCATTGTTTTGACAAAATTGGACGGTACTGCAAAGGGCGGTATTATCGTTTCCATTCGCAACGAACTGGGCATTCCGGTGAAGCTTGTGGGCGTTGGCGAAAAAATTGACGACCTCCAACCGTTCCGTGGTGCAGATTTCGTACAGGCACTTTTTGAACCTACAGAGGAGGCGTAAGGATGCAGAAAATTGTCATTGCTTCAAACAATGCCGGAAAACTTCGGGAGATCCGTGCCATTCTGGCACCCTTTGGGTTGGAGGTAATTTCTCAGAAAGAAGCCGGATTTCATGCCGAAGTAGAGGAAACAGGTACGACATTTCAGGAAAATGCAGCACTGAAGGCACATGCTGTTTATGAAGCTCTGCATTGCCCCGTGATCGCCGATGACAGCGGTCTTATGGTAGATGCGCTGGACGGTGCGCCGGGTGTGTATTCCCATCGCTTTGCCGGGGAAAATGCTACAGATGTCCAGCGGTATGAAAAGCTGCTGGAATTATTGGAAAATAAACCCTTGGAACAGCGGACGGCACGGTTTGTATGCGTGCTGTGCTATGTGGACGGGGATGGAAAGGAACAGTTCTTCACAGGTATCTGCGAGGGATATATCGGGACGGAGCCTCTGGGGGAAAACGGTTTCGGCTATGACCCGATATTCTGCTGTGGTGAAAAGACTATGGCGCAGATGACAGATGCAGAAAAGAATCAGATCAGTCATCGGGGCAATGCGCTGAAAGAGCTGAAACAATATTTTGAAAGTGAGAGTAGATATGCTAACAAGTAAACAGCGTGCGGCACTGCGTGGTATTGCCAGCACATATGAGACGATTTTTCAGGTGGGAAAAGGCGGTATCAGCGATACACTGGTACAGCAGGTAAAAGATGCACTTCATAAGCGTGAGTTGATCAAGCTGCACGTGCTGGACAATTGTCCTCTGGATGCCCGGGAAGCGGCCGATGAACTGGCGGAGAAAACAGAATCTGATGTGGTACAGGTCATCGGAAATCGGTTCGTGCTGTTCAAGCGCAATCCCAAAGAACCGGTCGTGAAATTCTGATGCACCGGATCGGGATCTTCGGCGGCAGTTTCAATCCCATCCACAATGGACATCTGCACTTGATCCGGACGGCAAAGGAATGTCTGGGGCTGGATCAGGTGATTCTGGTGCCGGCACGGGTGTCGCCTTTTAAACAGCATCATACAGAAATGGCATCGGCGGCAGACCGTCTCGCCATGTGCCGGCTGGCGGCAGAAACTGTGCCCGGCTGTACTGTGGACAGCTGCGAACTGGAACGGGAGGGTGTGAGTTATACTGTGGATACAGTGCGGTATTTCCGGCAGCAGTATCCGGATGCGGAACTGGTACTCCTGGTGGGCAGTGATATGTTCCTGTCTTTTTGCCGTTGGTATCGGTGGCAGGAAATTTTACAGTATGCTGGGCTGGGGGTGGTCTCTCGTGAGGCTGATGACAGAGACGCACTGGAGGCGCAGCAGCAATTTTTATTGCAATATGGCAAAATTTTTTTGTGCAGTGCGGATGTATACACCATATCTTCTACAAAAATTCGGGAAAATTACAAAAATCAAACAGATTATTCTTGCTATTTGCCGGAAAAAGTAGTACAATATATAATATCTCATGAGCTGTATCAACAGGAGTAGAAGGGAGACTGCGTTCGCATGGAAAATATCGAGGAATATCGGCAGTATCTGAAGCAGCATCTTTCACCGAAACGCTTTGCACATTCGGTCAATGTCTCTGCGGCAAGTGCAGCGCTGGCAGAACGCTTTGGGGGTGTAGATCCTGAAAAGGCACGCTTTGCAGGGTTGATTCACGATATCTGCAAGGAAGAACCCCGGGATGTACAGTATACCCTGATGATGCGCTCGTCGTTGGATGTGTGTGAAGAGGAACGCAAGGCGTTTAAGGTGTGGCACGGCATCGCCGGGGCAGAAATGCTTCGGGATACTTTCGGCGTGACAGATCCGGATATTCTCTATGCGGTGCGGTATCATACCATTGGGAGAGCCGGTATGTCGGTTCTGGAACAAATCGTCTATCTGGCGGATATGATCTCGGAGGAACGGGATTATTCCGACGTGGATGTGATGCGACAGAAAACCAGGGAAAGCCTTGCAAAGGGAATGTGCTATGGGCTAGAGATCTCTTTGCAGAAGCTGCTCCGGCGAGAGGCGCTGATTCCCCATCACACTGTGGAAGCGTATAATGAATATGTCACAAAGCTCCAGCAGCAGGAAGGATGAATTTACCAGTATGAGAAAGCAGAAACGATCCCAAAATGAATATGGATATTATACACCGAAACAGAAGAAAAACAGTGTGCGGGATATTGTGGTCATTGTTGCCAGTATTGCGGTCAGTATTGTACTGATTCTGTTGATGGTATGCAATGTGCCTATCATCAACTACGAAAAAGTTGAGGGTAATACCGTTACGACCCAGCAGGTTTCTATTGTGAAATACTGGAAACTATGGCAGCCCCTGGTGGAACGTGAGGGTACGCTTTCCAAGGTGGATTCAGCAGATGCATCTGCACTGAATCTCAAAAGTGATCTGGATTCGGATATGAATGATGGACTGGATCTGGAGCAGACGATCGAGGGTCAGTATACCATTCTTTTCCTGGGAATGGATGAAAGCGGCGAGCTTTCTGATGTCAACTGGATCTTCCAGTTCGATTTGATCGCTGGGACGATGAATATCCTACAGGTGCCCCGGGATTCTTATATGCCGGATTATGCGTCCTACTCTACTGGAAAATTTAACAGCATTTATCATAGCGGTCAGGAGACAGGTGTAACGCCGATTCAGCGTGTGGTCAATGCCATTGAAGAGAATTTCTGTATCTACGTAGATTGTTATGTCAAGCTAAACTGCAATGATATTGCCAATATTGTAGATTCCATCGGCGGGATTCCCATTACATTGCCGGAGGAGATCATCTATGAAGCAGATAAAGTGCTTCCGGCAGGAGAACAGGTGTTGGATGGTCAGCAGTCTGAGTGGTTTGTTCGGTTCCGTCATGGATATACCGAAGGGGATATCGGTCGTGTGAAAGCACAGCGCATCTTCTTGGCGGCAGCTATGGAGAAGATGCTGAATATGAGCCAGACAGAACTGATGAGTGCTATGCAGAAGATCTATAAAAATCAGTGGATCGCAACGGATCTGTCTCTGGAGCAGATCAGTATGGTGGCGGATTTTGCTTCCACACGGCTGACCATGGATTCTGTCAATGTCTTTATGGTACCTGGTGAGGGCTCTACCTATTATCCGGGAGATGGGAGCAGCCAGTCAGTTTATTCCATCCACAAGTCTGCTACCATTGATCTTCTGAACGGCTATTTTCGACCGTATCAGAATGAGATCTACCCGGAGGAGAGCACCATTGTGGAGCTTGTTCCCGAAGGGGAGTATCTGGCGACTACCTATGATGACACGCAGGAGAATTTGTCAAAGATCCATGAGGGTGATACAGAGGATGGCGCGCAGTAAATCAATTGATTTCATTTTAAGGTGATCTTCAATATAGAAAGGAAGTTATTATGACGCAGCAGGAAATGTTAGAAACCATTGTCAAAGCATTGGACAGTAAGCGTGCAGAGGATATCAAGGTGCTCCGTGTCAATGATCTGACCATTCTTGGCGATTATTTTATCATTGCCAATGGTACCAGCACGACCCATACCCGGACGCTGGCGGACGAAGTGGAATATCAGCTTTCTCAAAAGGGAAAGGAACCGACACACCGGGAGGGACGTGGAAACGGCTCTAACTGGGTGGTGTTGGATTATTCTGATATCATCGTGCATATTTTTTATAAAGAGACCCGCAATTTCTACCAGTTGGAGCGTCTCTGGGCAGACGGCGAGCCGGTGGATATTTCGGCGTGGACAAAGCAGGAGGGCTGCTGAGCGCAGCTCTGTCTCTTTTTTGAGAAAGGATGAGAACTATGGCAGAAACCGGGAAGAAATGGGTCTTTGGGATCGGTTTGTATCTGATCGTGAAATCGGTACTGAACCTGCTTCTGGGATTCAGTGCGTCAAACCTGATCATGCTGATCGTGTCTGTTGTGGCATTGGTGCTGATGCTGAGCCGTGTGCCGTATATCAACTATATTGTGGCGGTGTTCCTGACGATCATGTTTTTGATGCATGTGGGAAACAATATCAGCAATTTCGGCAGCCAGTGGCTGTATCTGCTGGAAGGTCTGCTGGATGTAGGCGCTGCGGCTGTACTGGTGTTTGAGAAGAATGTGAAGGCTTACTTTGGAAAGTAACAGAAAAAATAGAAATTTCAAAAGAAACGCCTGTATTATATTTGGATGCATACTGGGGATTGCGTTAATGGAGGCGTTCCGGCTTTCTTCGCTGAAAAGCGGATGGCGTGTCTGTTATCAGCTGGAACAAAAATATCAGGAGAAATTTGTAATTTGTGACAGCAGTGCGGAAAGCATCCGTGAGAAAACATATACTGTTTCACCGAAAGAAAATCCAGATCTGGAGTTTGAGGTAAATGTTGGTTGGTCAAAAGCTGGATGGAATGACCTCATACCGTTTATTTACGAGTTTCCGGAGTATTTCATGGGTGATAATTATGAAGCCACAGTATGGCTGGACTACTGCATAGAACATAAAATTCCTACAAGAGTAGTAAGTACAGATTTCCGCTATTTTGAAAATACCATAAATGACCAACCTTGGCATTCTGATAATATTTATGACAGCTTTGGCGAAAATGGAAATATTACGGTGGATTTTTCAAAGGATAATCTATCGGAAAAGGCGGATGAAATCTATGCGCTTTACAGTGGTATTGGTGCGCTTCGCCCCTTTTGTAATTTTTCTGCGGAAGAGAAGAATGATTACTGGAATGGTGTTGCTTTTGCAGTATATGTTGTATTTTCCAACGACAATAGGGAGATTTACAATACAATAACAAGAGAACGCTATCATTATGGCTTTCTGATAAATTACCCATTTACACGGGATGAGATCTACCAGCAGCTGGTGGAACTCGCATCGGAAGACAAATGGGAATATAAAGACGAGTAAATATAATAAAAGGAATGATATACATGAGCAACAAATACGATTTTGCCGCTGTGGAACCTAAGTGGCAGAAATACTGGGAGGAACACGGTACATTCCGTGCCAACGAGGATCATACCAAGCCAAAATTTTATGCGCTGGTAGAGTTTCCCTATCCGTCGGGACACGGTATGCACGTGGGACACATTAAGGCATATTCCGGTCTGGAGGTTGTCAGCCGGAAACGCCGGATGCAGGGCTATAATGTCCTGTTTCCCATCGGCTTCGATGCCTACGGTCTGCCTACAGAAAATACCGCCATCAAAACCGGTGTGCATCCGAGAATCGTAACAGATAATAACATCGAGAAATTTACTGGTCAGCTGAAGCATGTGGGCTTCTCTTTCGACTGGTCACGTGTGATCGATACCACAGATGAGGATTATTACAAGTGGACCCAGTGGATTTTCTTGAAAATGTTTGAAAACGGGCTGGTGTTCCGGGATAAGACCATGGTAAATTACTGCCCTAGCTGTAAGGTTGTTCTCTCTAACGAGGACTCCCAGGGCGGCAAGTGCGATATCTGCCACAGCGACATTGTTCAGAAGACAAAGGAAGTCTGGTATCTGCGCATTACCGAATATGCGGATAAACTCCTGGAGGGACTGAAAGAGGTAGATTATCTGCCCAATGTAAAGCTCCAGCAGGAAAACTGGATCGGCAAATCCACTGGTGCATTCGTGAACTTTTCTATCAAGGAGCATGATGAGACACTGCGTATTTACACCACTCGTCCGGATACCCTCTATGGCGTGACATTCATGGTCATTGCACCGGAGCATCCCATGATCCAGAAATACCGGGACAGTATTGCCAATATCGACGCACTGGACGCCTATAAGGCGGAGTGTGCTAAGAAGAGTGAATTCGAGCGGACGCAGCTGGTCAAGGACAAAACTGGTGTGAAAATCCAGGGACTGACCGGTATCAACCCCATTACCGGCAAGGAAATTCCCATTTACATTTCGGACTATGTTATGATGGGTTATGGCACCGGCGCCATTATGGCAGTACCGGCACATGATACCCGTGACTATGAGTTTGCCAAGAAGTTTGGCATTGATATTATCGAGGTTATCAAGGGCGGCGATATCTCTAAGGAAGCATATACCGGCGACGGCGAAATGGTCAACTCCGGTGTGCTCAATGGTATCACCAACAAGAAGGATGCCATAGCCAAAATGCTGGAGATCCTGGAGGAAAAGGGCTGCGGTGAAAAGGGCGTTCAGTACAAGATGAAAGACTGGGCATTTAACCGTCAGAGATATTGGGGCGAGCCGATTCCCATTGTACACTGTCCGACATGCGGCATGGTGGCTGTGCCCTATGAGGAATTGCCCCTGCGTTTGCCGCCGGTGGAGAATTTTGAGCCGGGTACAGATGGTGAAAGTCCACTGGCAAAGATCGATTCCTTTGTGAACTGCAAGTGCCCGAAGTGCGGTGGTGCTGCAAAGCGTGAGACTGACACGATGCCCCAGTGGGCAGGTTCGTCCTGGTACTTCCTGCGCTATTGTGACCCCAACAACGACAAGGAATTCGCCAGCCAGGAAGCTTTGAAATACTGGATGCCTGTCGATTGGTACAACGGCGGCATGGAACATGTGACACGACACATGATCTATTCTCGTTTCTGGCACAAGTTCCTATATGATCTGGGATTGGTTCCCACATCTGAGCCTTATGCCAAGAGAACGGCACAGGGTCTGATCCTGGGACCGGATGGAGAAAAGATGTCCAAGTCCAGAGGCAATGTCGTTGACCCTAACGATGTGGTGGATGTCTACGGCGCAGATGTGCTTCGGCTGTATGTCCTCTTCATGGGTGACTATGAAAAGGCTGCACCCTGGAGTGACAACAGCGTGAAGGGCTGCAAGCGTTTCATTGACCGTATCTGGGCATTGCAGGACAAGCTGGTGGATAGTGACAGCTACAGCGATGGGCTGAGATCCAATATGCACAAGACCATTAAGAAAGTCTCTGAGGATATCGAAGCCATGAAGTTCAACACTGCCATTGCGGCAATGATGACATTGCTCAATGATATCTACACAGTTGGTTCTATCACAAAGAAGGAATTCCGTGACTTCCTGGTGCTGCTGTATCCCTTTGCACCTCATATTTCGGAGGAACTGTATCAGGTCATCGGCTGTGAGGGCGTACTCAGCGAACAGGAATGGGTGACCTATGATGAGGCGCTGTGCGTGGATGATACCATTGAGATCGTGGTACAGATCAACGGCAAAGTTCGTGCAAAGCTGGAAATTGCTGCTGATGCAGAGAAGGATGTCGTTCTGGCACAGGCAGCCGCAGAACCGAAGATTGCAGAAGCTGTCGAGGGCAAAACGATCATGAAACAAATTTATGTACCAAAGAAACTGGTCAATTTTGTGGTAAAATAACAAAAAGATAAGTTTTTCGAAAAAACTGCTTGACAAATTCTGTGAGACATGCTATAATAGATTACATTGCAAAAAATGTTTGCTGGTGACAGATGGAGCTAGTCCCCGATATCCTGTTTTATGCAGGATTCTGGTGATATAGATTGGAAGTCTGACCTTGGGTCAGATGGAAAATTAGCCTCTGCCGTAGTGGCAAAGGGAGGGAAATGTAAGTGGCAGAAGTTCGCGTTGGTAAGAACGAGTCTTTGGACACCGCTCTGAAGCGCTTTAAGAGATCTTGTGCGAAGGACGGCGTTATCGCTGAAGTTCGTAAGAGAGAGCATTACGAAAAGCCTTCGGTAAAGCGTAAGAAGAAGTCTGAAGCTGCTCGTAAGCGCAAGTATTAATAAAATCATTGCGATACACAGCATGCGGGCGCACTTGAGAAGAGTGCGCCCGTTTTTTGCAGTATGCGCATTTTCGACATTTCCGGCAGGGAAATGAGAGTATAATGATACTATTAGGGGACTTGCTGTCCCTCTATTCGGATATAAGGAGGGACAGCCATGCTGTTTCGGACAAAGATCGCACTGCGCAGCGTATGCGATATTACGCCCCAACTGCTGGATACCCTGGGCGTAAAAGGACTTTTACTAGATATTGACAACACCCTTACCACTCACGATAATCCCACACCTGCCCCTGGTGTGGAGGCGTGGGTGACAGGAATGCAGGCTGCAGGGATTTCTTTGTGTCTGGTGTCCAATAATCATCCCCCACGGGTGGAACCTTTTGCTAAGCGGCTGGGGCTGGATTTTGTGTGTGAGGGAAAAAAGCCTTTGTCCAAGGGATACCGGGAGGCAGTGCGGAAAATGGGACTGTCCCGGAAGGAAGTTGCCGCAGTGGGAGATCAGATCTTCACGGACGTGCTGGGGGCAAATCTGTTCCGGATCCCGTGCATTTTTGTATTCCCCATGGAGATGGAAAAGACAACGTTTTTCAAGGTGAAGCGGAAGCTGGAAATGCCGTTTTTGCCACGGAAAATTTATGAAGAAAAAGAAGAAGGAGTCGATTGATATGATCAAAAAAGTATTGGTGATCCACGGACCGAATCTGAATCTGCTGGGCGAACGGGAACCGGGCGTATACGGCAACACCACTTTTGCCGATCTGAACCGTCAGATCCTGGATCGTGCAGAGGGGTTGGGACTGGAGTGTGAGATCTTCCAGTCCAACCACGAGGGTGCGATTATTGACAAGCTCCATGCGGCACGGCATACTTTTGACGGTGTTGTGATCAATGCTGGTGCATATACGCATTATAGCTATGCCATTCACGATGCCATTCATGATATCCGCATTCCCTGCGTAGAGGTACATATCAGCAACATCTATGCCAGAGACGAGTTCCGTTCCCATTCGGTGCTCAGTCCGGTCTGCGCCGGAACTATTGCCGGGTTCGGCATCAACGGCTATTTTCTGGCGCTTCAGGCACTTTCTGAAATGTGAGGTGAACGGACATGATGAGTCGAATTGCAGTGTTGATGCAAAAACTTCCCCCGGAAACAGACGCTGCGCTGATCCAGTCGGATGTGAACCGGCGGTATTTTACGGGAATGCAGTCCTCTGCGGGAACAGTGCTCTGTTTCCGGGATGCAGCATATTTGCTCATTGATTTTCGGTATATTGAAAAGGCGAAGCAGTGTGTGAAGGACTGTACTGTAATCGAACAGCATGATTTGCAGGAACAGATCCGGGAACTGCTCCAGAAGCACCATGCACATACCCTTTCTATGGAATCCATGACCATGACGCTCAGCCAGTTTTCCAAGCTGAAAAAGGATCTGGGAAGTCAGGTACAGCTGGATTGCAGTGACACATTGAGCCGTGTCATTTACGATTGCCGCACAGTGAAATCCGATGAAGAAATAGAGAAGATCCGGTCAGCACAACGTATTGCGGAAATTGCTTTTGAGGATATCCTGACATTTTTGCGTCCGGGCGTGTCGGAGCGGGATGTGATGCTGCGGCTGAACCAGACTATGATGGAGCACGGTTCAGACGGGGAGTCTTTCCCTACCATTGCCCTGACAGGTACAGCAACTTCTATGCCTCATGGAGTACCATCGGCCGACCGGCTGGTGCAGGAGGGCGACTTTGTACTCATGGATTATGGCGCAACTGTGGACGGTTATCACAGTGATATGACACGGACTGTCTGTGTGGGACAGCCCAGCGAAAAAATGCAGATGGTGTATGAAACGGTTTATCTGGCACAGGCGGCGGCGCTGCGTGCAGCAAAGGCAGGTATGACCGGCAGGGAACTGGATAAATGCGCACGGGATGTGATAGAAGAGGCAGGCTATGGTGTGAATTTCGGGCATTCCCTGGGACACGGCGTAGGTCTGGAGATCCATGAGTATCCCAATGCTTCGCCAGGCTCTCAGAGAGTATTGGAGCCGGGCAATGTGGTGACTGTAGAACCGGGTATTTATTTGCCGGGTGAATTTGGCGTGCGGATCGAGGATTTTGTGGTGATCCGGGAGGATGGCTGCGAAAATCTGACAAAGGCGCCGAAGCATTTGATGGTGTTGGATTGAGGAATGGCACTGTGCTGTGATTTTTCACCTCAAATCCGATAAATTCTTCTAGAGGAACTCTAAAGCAATTTTTTTCCAGGGCTTCCGCATGAAAATTTCTCTAAAGTTTGTTGAATATGCACAAGAAAAGATGCTTATATTAGAGGAATTGACGATTGAAATAGATGATATTGTATATTTTTCTTTGGCTTAATCAAAACTTAACAGCGTATCTTCACTATTCCATGAGGTGTTTACTATTAACAAAATGATTTTACTCCTCAAAGGTAACAATTATAAGCGTTTATTTATGTCACTTTGCACAAATTTTCCTGATTTTTTCATGCGGAAGCCCTGATTTTTTTTCAGGAAAGGCTTGCAAAGTTTACAATAATGTTGTATAATAGTAGTAAGCAATGCTTTTGGGTGGGGAAAAGACTGTAACATATTGGACTGACAAAACGAGCTGCCCCACATCGTTGCAACAAAGGATAAAAAACGGAGGTTTCAATTTATGATTTCAGCAGGCGATTTCAGAAACGGTATCACATTTGAATTGGACGGCAACGTGGTACAGGTAATCGAATTCCAGCACGTAAAGCCGGGTAAGGGCGCTGCATTTGTGCGTACCAAGTATAAGAACGTGATCACCGGTGCCGTGGTTGAACGTTCGTTTAACCCGACAGATAAGTATCCGACTGCTTATATTGAGCGCAAGGACATGCAGTATCTGTACAGCGACGGCGATCTGTATTACTTTATGGATATGGAAACATATGAGCAGCAGCCCATTGACAAGTCGAAGCTGGGTTCTGCATTCCAGTTCGTCAAGGAAAACATGGAGGTGAAGGTCCTGTCCTATAAGGGTAATGTTTTCGGCGTAGAGCCGCCCAACTTCGTAGAACTGGAAGTGACTGAGACAGATCCGGGCTTCAAGGGCGATACTGCTACTAATGCAACAAAGCCGGCAACGCTGGAGACTGGTGCAGAGATCAAAGTGCCGCTGTTCATTAACCAGGGTGATATGATCCGCATCGATACCAGAACTGGTGAGTATATGGAGCGTGCATAAGTCAAAGGGACTTTTTGCATAGAGTAGCACTGTTCACAAAAGTGGCAGGCTGTTGCACAGAACAGGAGGTATACTGTATGAATCTGACAGATAAGATGGCGTATTTGCGCGGTATGGTCGACGGCATGGAGCTTGATCTGACCGGTTCAAAAGAAGGCAAGGTACTGGGAAAGCTTTTGGATGTCATGCAGGAAATGACCGCCTATGTCGTAGATTTGCAAACTCAGGTGGACGAGCTGACAGAGGTCTGTGATCTGCTGGATCAGGATCTGGGCGATCTGGAGGATATCGTCTATGAGGAGGACGATGACGACGACGAAGATGTCTATGATTTCTGCTGCGATGAGGACGATTATGAGGATGATGACGATGACGAGGAGGAACTGTATGAAACAGTTTGTCCTTCTTGCAACAATGTTATTGTCTTGGATGAATCTGTTCTGGAAGAAGGCGAAATGCCGTGTCCGTGCTGCGGCGAAATATTGGAATTTGACTATAGCGATCTGACTATGGACGCATTTGAAGTGCCCATTGAGACGCCGGACGCAGATGAATAATCGGGCATGATTTTGCATGAAACAGAATTTGTATCAGGGGTATTTTGGTGCAGATTCTGAGGGAAAACAAGCCGGCGGGTTCGTCGGCTTGTTTCGTTAAACACTCAATTTATGAGGTGACAGAATTGTTTCAAATTGTAGAAAAGAAAAAACTGAACGATGCAGTGACCATGGTGCGTATTGCTGCACCGCTCATTGCAAAAAAAGTTCTGCCGGGTCAGTTTATTATCTTCCGGCTGGATGAATTCGGTGAGCGTGTGCCGCTGACGGTTGCGGACTATGACCGCACAGAAGGTACCATTACCCTGATCTTCCAGGCAGCTGGTGAGAGCACACGCCGGTTTGCAGAACTGGAGGCGGGAGATTCCATACTGAATCTTGTGGGACCTCTGGGTGTTCCTACGGAATTGCCGGAGGGTGCGAAGTCTGTGTGTGTGATCGGCGGCGGCGTGGGTTGCGCTATCGCATATCCCCAGGCAAAGCATCTCCATGCAATGGGCTTGGAAGTAGATACCATTGTAGGCTTCCGGAATAAGGATATCGTGATTCTGGAGGATGAATTCCGGGCATGCAGCGATCATCTGTATTTATGTACAGATGACGGATCCTACGGCACAAAGGGCTTTGTGACCAATGTGCTTCAGGAACAGCTGGACAAGGGCAAGAAGTATGATGTAGTCATTGCCATCGGACCAGTTCCTATGATGAAATTTGTCTGCAAAACCACAGAGCCGTATCACATTAAGACCATTGTTTCTCTCAATCCGATTATGGTGGATGGTACGGGCATGTGCGGCGGATGCCGTGTCACTGTCGGCGGAAAGATCCGCTATGCCTGCGTGGACGGCCCTGATTTTGACGGACATCAGGTGGATTTTGACGAATTGATGCGCCGGAACGGCACTTATCGGGAACAAGAAGAGCATGAGTGCAGACTCTATGGAAAGGGGGATCAGTGATCATGGCAGGAAATTTCAATATGGCACCGCAGAAAGTGCCCATGCCGGAACGTGATCCCAAGGAGCGTGCACGCTGTTTCCAGGAAGTTGCCATGGGCTATACGCCGGAACAGGCACAGGAAGAAGCAACACGCTGTCTGCATTGCAAGGCAAAACCTTGCGTCAGCGGATGTCCGGTAGGCGTTCCTATCCCGGATTTCATTGCAGCAGTGGCTGCCGGCGATTTCTTGCAGGCGTATGATATTATTCGTACAACAAACAGTCTGCCAGCGATCTGCGGCCGTGTTTGTCCTCAGGAAAATCAGTGCGAGGGAAAGTGTGTTCGCGGCAAGAAAGGCGAGCCGGTTGCGATCGGTCGTCTGGAACGCTTTGTGGCAGACTATGCAAGAGAACATGGTTATACCGGAAAGAGCGAAGCGGTAAAGCCCAATGGTATGCGTGTTGCCATTGTAGGAGGCGGGCCGGCAGGTCTGACCTGTGCCGGTGATCTGGCACGGTTGGGCTATCAGGTAACGATCTTCGAGGCATTTCAGGTTGCCGGCGGCGTGCTTATGTATGGAATTCCGGAATTCCGTCTGCCGAAAGAAATCGTCCAGAAAGAGATCCATGCACTGGAAGAAATGGGTGTGGAAATCCAACCCGATATGGTTATCGGCAAGATCCTCTCTGTGGATGAACTGATGGAATCTGGCTATGATGCGGTATTTATTGGTTCTGGGGCTGGTCTGCCCCGGTTCATGAATATCCCGGGTGAAGCATTGGTGGGCGTTTGCTCTGCGAATGAGTATCTGACCCGTATTAATCTCATGCACGGATATGACCCGAAATATGCAACGCCGGTCATCAAATCTAAGGCGGTTGCTGTTGTGGGCGGCGGCAATGTGGCAATGGACGCTGCGAGAAGTGCACTGCGTATGGGTGCGGAGCATGTCTATATTGTCTATCGCCGTTCAGAGGCAGAAATGCCGGCACGTTTGGAAGAAGTACATCATGCCAAGGAAGAAGGCGTGGAATTCAAGAATCTGTGCAATCCGGTGGAGATCCTGGGTGATGAAACTGGTCGTGTCAACGGCTTGAAGTGCATCCGGATGGAATTGGGCGAGCCGGATGAAAGCGGCAGACGCCGTCCGGTTGCCGTTCCCGACAGCGAGTTTGTCTTGGATGTGGATACAGTCATTATGGCGATCGGCACTTCACCGAATCCGCTGATTTCTGCGACAACAGAAGGACTTGACACAAATCGTTGGGGTTGTCTCGTGGTCAATGAAGAGATGGCAACGACAAAGGAAAAAGTCTATGCCGGCGGCGATGCAGTCACTGGCGCAGCTACGGTGATTCTTGCCATGGGTGCCGGAAAAACAGCTGCTGCATCCATTGATGAAGTGCTGAGAGGCGGAAACGCTGCAAAGGCATAACAACGCTCGGTAAAACGTGAGGAAAGGGTTTTTGATCATGATGAAGAAATTTGCAAAACTGGGACTCGCTGCAAGTACAGCAGCACTGACAGGTTCGCTCTGCGCCGTAACAGCATTTGCGGAGGGTGGTTCAGCATCGGCTAATGGTGCTGGCGGAAGTGGCTTTGGCACAGTGGGCTATCTGATTTTTATGATATTGTTGTTTGCTGTCATGTATTTTATTCTGATTCGTCCCCAGAAGAAAAAGGACAAGGAAGCAAAGGCAATGCAGAGCAGTCTTCAGGTGGGGGATGAGATCGTCACCATCGGCGGCATTGTTGGTCTGGTTGTACAGGTTGGCGAAGATACGATTGTGGTTGAAACGACCGGCAACCGGAATAAGATCCGCCTGAAAAACTGGGCGATCCAGGAGAATTTGACCATGACCGAAAACACCAAGCGGGAACAGGAAGCAAAGCTTGCTGCTGCAAAGGCAAAGAAAGAGGAAAAAGCAAACAAGAAGAAAAAGGATGACTCTGACGGAGATCAGGGCATGCTGAAAGACTAAGTTTGTAAAAATAACATTTCATAAAGCGGGTTGTAGAAATACAGCTCGTTTTTGTTTTTGTTCTAATTGTCTGTGTGTTCGCATATGAATCCAACATAAGAGAATGGACGGGAGGAATGCGCCATGCAGACAAAACGGCCGCCGGCAAGGCGCAGTTTGTGGGAATCCGGAGTGTGGTATCTGCTGTTTTCGCTGCCGGTAGGTGCAGGGATACTGCTGGGGTGTCTGCTTGTGCTTGCGGGAATGATGATGCTGGCAGATGCGGCAGAGTGGATGCTCTCTCTTATGGCGGCAGTTTCGCTGTTGCTGTCAGGATATGGAATGGGGCGTTTCGCCGGGTTTCACCGGCGGCATCATGGACTGAAAACCGGATTGGTGTGTGGTTTGATGCTGTATTTGGTATTGCTCTTGCTGGGATTGGTGTGGCAGGGCATAGGCGGAGGATTCCTGCGCCCAGTTTGTTTGCTGGCAGGCGGCTGCTGGGGCGGTATTTCTGGTGTGAATGCACAGCATAAAAAACCGCCAAGGTGAATCATTCAGCTGTGAAACGATATATGTAAACTTTTTTCCGTTTTTGCATAGAAAGCTTGAAAATCGGACAAATTTGTGCTATAATGAAAGTAAACTTTTTTTGGGGAGGGTTCTGAATGAAGCATATCAAGACCATCAATGCGGCTAACCTGAAGGCTTCTGCTGCAAAGGGCGGCTGTGGTAAGTGTCAGGCTTCTTGTCAGTCTGCTTGCAAGACTTCCTGCACAGTAGCTAATCAGAAGTGCGAGCACTAAGTGCGATCTGCTCTACGGCAGTTTTTCATTGTACGCTTGCAAACAAATACGGAAAAGGGACAGCTTTTGTCCCTTTTTTCGCATCCTGAGAATATTTTGCTGTCCGAAAAACAGACGGCGTGGAAAGAGGAAATTGTATATGATTCATAAATATAAACTGGGCGATTATAATGTTGTTCTGGATGTCAACAGCGGTGGTGTTCATGTGGTGGACGAGCTGACATATGATATGTTGGACAATGTGGCACCGCCCTTTGCACCGGAATGTCCAGAGAATGTGGTGGAAAAGCTGTCTCGCTTTTATGACCTTGAGGAGATTCGCTCCTGCTATGCAGAAGTGTTGGAGTCATATGAGGAGGGAATTCTTTTCTCGCCGGATGACTATGAAAAGTATGCCAACTTTGCTGTGGCATCTCCCATCAAGGCAATGTGCCTGCATATTTCTCATGACTGCAATCTGCGCTGTAAGTATTGCTTTGCTTCTACCGGCGACTTTGGTGAAGGCAGAAAACTCATGACCTATGAGACTGGAAAGCAGGCAATTGACTTTTTGCTGAAAAATTCCGGCGATCGTGTAAACCTGGAACTGGATTTCTTCGGCGGCGAACCGCTGATGAATTTCGATGTGGTAAAGCAGGTCGTGGAATATGCCCGGAGTCAAGAGCCAATTTACAAGAAAAAGTTCCGTTTCACGATTACCACAAACGGGATGCTCCTGACAGATGACAAGATCGATTTCATCAACAAGGAAATGTCCAACGTGGTTCTCTCCATTGACGGCAGAAAGGAAGTCAATGACAATATGCGCCCCCGTGCAGACGGAAAAGGTTCTTTTGACCGCATTGTGCCCTTGTACCAGAAGCTGGTACAGCAGCGTGGGGATAAGGAATACTACGTTCGGGGTACATATACCAAGTATAACCTGGATTTCTCCGATGATGTATTCGCACTGCTGGATGCCGGATTCGACCAGATCTCCGTGGAGCCGGTAATGGCTGACCCGTCTGAACCCTATGCCATTACAGAGGCAGATCTGCCTCGTATTTTTGAGGAATACGAACGGCTCATGCAGCGGATTCTGGACTATGAGGCAACGGGAAAGAAGTTTAACTTCTTCCACTTTATGTTGGATCTGGATCAGGGACCTTGCGCAATTAAACGTCTCCGGGGCTGCGGCTGCGGTAATGAGTATGTGGCGATCACACCGGATGGAGATATCTATCCCTGCCATCAGTTTGTGGGCGATCCGGACTATAAAATGGGCAATCTGGCAGACGGTACATTCAATCAGGAAATGAAGTCGGATTTCGCAAAAACCCATATTTACAGCAAGCCAGACTGCCGGACATGCTGGGCACGGTTCTATTGCAGCGGTGGATGTAATGCCAATAACTATCAGTATGCCGGTGATGTGCACAAGGCGCACAAGCTCTCCTGTGAGATCGAGAAAAAGCGTCTGGAATGCGCCATTGTCCTCAAGGCAATCCGCATGGATCGGGATGCTGCAAAGCAGGAGCAGAATCAGTGAAGCGTTTCAGAAAGTGCATTGCCCTCACGGGCGGTGTACTTTTTTTGATCGTTGTCGTCTGTGCAGTGATGATCTGGTTCGGTGTGATCCAACTGAACGGTCATGCTGCAAAGCAGTTTCCGGTGCACGGCGTGGATGTGTCCGAGTATCAGGGCGAGATCGATTGGGAAGTGCTGGCAGCACAGGATATTTCTTTTGCTTTTATCAAAGCCACAGAGGGCAGCGGCTATGTGGATTCGCAGTTTTCGTATAACTGGGAGAATGCTGCAAAAACGGATTTGCGCATCGGGGCATATCACTTTTTCAGTTTTGACAGCAGCGGCGAGACTCAGGCGGCACTATTTACCCAGACAGTAGAACCTGTGGAAAATATGCTGCCGCCGGTGGTGGATGTGGAATATTACAGCGATTACAAGGAAACGCCTCCGGACAGGGATACTGTGAAGCAGGAACTTTCCACAATGTTGAAAGTGCTGGAAGAGACGTATGGCGTGAAGCCTATCCTCTATGTGACAAAAGATACCTTCTGGGTGATAACGGCATTTCCGGAGTATGCCTATTGGGAACGCAGTGTTTACAGCGAACCGTCAGGCGGTGATAAGGGCTGGACATGGACATTCTGGCAGTATTCCAATCGGCTTCGGTTGGAAGGGTATGACGGTGAAGAACGGTATATTGATGGAAATGTGTTTGTGGGGTCGGAGGAGGATTTTGCGGCCTTTGGAAAAACAGATTGAGGAGGCAACACAATGGCAGAGAAGATCGGTGTTTACATTTTACAAAATATACATTAAATTTCCCTTTTTTCATGGTATAATGTTCTTGTATATTCCAGTTCGTGGAATGAAACAAAGTGAAAAAGGAGTATTTGGGTATGAGGATTTGGAAGAGGATGCTTGCGGTGTTATCCGCCGGCGTGATTTTTGCGGTGAGTGCACCGTTTGTCGTTCGTGCAGAGGAGACGGCGGCAGAGACGGGAACATATGGAGACCTGGCGTATAAGGTGCTGAATAACGGTACGATTCAGATCACTGGATTGGCAGGAGAGTGGTCAGAATGGGAAAAAGTTACATCTATAGAAATTCCTTCTGAAATTGATGGGAAAGCTGTGACAAGAATTAGGGACACGCTGAATAAAAGCGATAGTTGAAAAAAACCGCACCAATCAT
>NZ_DXUU01000029.1 GCF_019417665.1 Ruminococcus sp. | reverse complement strand
TCTATTATACCATATTTGTAGCTCAATGGGAAGATTTAATCAGTGTTTCCTTAGACCGAAAAAATTTGCTGCATCAGATCAGTGAGATTGAAAACGCTGAGATTTTCAGCATGATACGTAAAAACAAATTGTCCTTGGAAGTGGTCTGCGGCGATCTGGAATTGGGACAGAAATTGAGAGATGCCGGCATCACATTTGAAGACATTAACGAGCTGCTTGCACCAAGTGCAAAAGAGCCTGTAGCAGAAACCACTTCGGATATGAAAGAGAGGAACACTTTATGAAAAAATCATGGTTTGCGGCAATTGCCGCAGTAATATTAACAGCTGCAAGTTTAACCGCTATGCCAGCTTTCGCAGAAGAAAGCGGCACACAGGAATCCCTGGAAGAAAGCAGTGTTATTTCAGACGAGATGGTGGAAGAACTGATTGATTCTTACACCAATGAAGAAAGTACAGAGGAATCCTCCAAGCAAGAGGAAAATTCCGCTATTGATTATTATGAGGATGATTATTACGACACAGAGGGAAATGCTTCGCTGATTGAAAATCAGAGCATTATCTACAATTCAGATGAAATGCAGTTCATCTCTGTCACCACCAAGGATGGGAACGTCTTCTATATTCTGATCGACTACACATCTGCTGCGGAAAATGGCGGTGAGAATGTGGTTTATTTCTTGAATAAGGTCGATGACTATGACCTTTATTCTTTACTCTATGCAGACGATTCCTCAGATGGAAGTGCATTGGAAGGTTATGAAAATCAAGCTGCATCCGGTTCCTCTGCTTCAGCCAACAACACAAAGAGTACCGATGCATCAGAAGAAAATAATAGTGCTGATACAACAACGACTGTTTCTGGTACTGCGCCCCAAAAGAGCAGCGGCAATTCTAATATGCTGCTTCTGATAGGTGGTGTTGTTGTGATCGGTGGTGCCGCAGCATTCTATTTCCTGAAAATCCGTCCTGGAAAGAAAAAGAATTCTGCTGTACAAGATGACGATCTAGACTTTGACGAGTACGACGATAGCGATGAGGAGATGTAACTATGAAAAAGCTGATGATTATAAGTACAGTTATCGCTGCGACATTAGGACTACTTTGGTTCCTTTCAAAAAAAGGCGAAAAAAATGCAGCTGCATTTTGTGATGAGGAATTCTCTGATGAAGTGTAATTATGCTGCTGTTTATACGATTGCCGGTATTCTCAGTGCATTTACAGCAATAACATTTTTCGCTTATAAGCAAATTGCTTGCTTGAGGGCAGAAAACGCACAATTACATGAAGAATATCGAAATCAACTTTCAGAAAACATTATGCTGAGAGAAATATGGAAAAGAAAAACAACTTCTGCCCCACTGGAGCAGAAGTGAAAGGTAGGTCATAAATTTATGCAGTTGGTAATTGCCGAAAAGCCCAGCGTCGGACGTTCTATTGCTTCTGTCATTGGTGCCAAGGAAAAACGAGATGGATACCTTGAAGGAAATGGATATATTGTCACATGGTGCATTGGTCATCTGGTAGGGCTTGCAAATCCTGAACAATATGATGAAAAGTACAGTGGTCATTGGAACTTTGAAACACTTCCGATTCTGCCGCAGGAATGGAAATTTGTTGTTTCTAAGTCCACAGAAAAGCAGTTTCAAGTCATCAAAAAACTCATGGGGGATACTCGTGTAGATGAACTGATTTGCGCTACAGATGCCGGACGAGAGGGAGAGTGTATCTTCCGCTACGTCTATCACAAGATTGGCTGTCAAAAGCCTTGTAAACGTCTCTGGATCTCCTCTATGGAAGACAAGGCAATAAGAGATGGCTTTTCTAATCTTCGTCCTGACAGCGATTACGACAATCTGTATGCTGCCGGTCTTTGCCGTGCAAAAGCCGATTGGCTTGTAGGAATGAACGGAACACGTTTGTTCAGCTGTCGCTACAACACTTTGCTTTCTATTGGACGTGTACAGACACCTACACTTGCCATGATTGTACAACGTGATTATGATGTAAAAAACTTCGTGAAACAGAAATTCTTTACTGTGGAACTGAATTGCGGAGATTTCGTTGCATCTTCAGAACGAATGGATGATGAAAATACTGCAACATCCATTGCAAACACTTGTAATGGAAAAATAGCTTCCGTGGCAGAAGTTCAAAAAGAAATGAAAACTGTTAACCCTCCGAAGTTATATGATCTGACCACGTTACAGCGTGAAGCTAACCGACAATATGGATACACAGCACAGCAAACACTGGATTACACACAATCGCTTTATGAGCAAAAGCTGGTTACCTATCCAAGAACGGATAGCCAGTTTTTAACCGAAGACATGGAACAAACAGCTTCAGAGATGGTACAAACCATATGCAACGCTATTCCCTGCTGTCAAGGCATTTTGTTGCAGCCGAATGTAAAACGCTGCATCAATAATGCAAAGGTATCCGACCACCACGCCATCATTCCAACTGTGGAAATTGAAAAAAAGAATCTGGCTGATTTACCCGATGGAGAACGCAATATCCTTTTCCTGATCGCCTCTAAATTGATTCTGGCAACAGCCGATCCGCACCGCTATGAAGCTATTAAGGCTACAGTATCCTGCGAAAGTCACATCTTTACCGCAACAGGAAAAACAGTGACAGAATCCGGCTGGAAGGCACTTGAATCTCAAATCAAATCCAGATTGAAAGGTGAAACTTCTGAGGAAAATTCAGATGATGGAAAAGCCTTGCCAGAACTTGCACAGGGGCAGACATTTGAAAATGTTTCCGCTTCCACAGCGGAACATTGGACAAGTCCGCCAAAACCGTATACCGAAGATACACTGTTGAAAGCAATGGAAACTGCTGGAAATGATGCGTATGAGGAAAATGCAGATGTAGAAAAGAAAGGTCTTGGAACACCAGCCACACGTGCTGCAATCCTTGAAACACTTGTCAAACGAGAATTCATCGAACGAAAAAAGAAGCAGATCTTCCCTACGGAAAAGGGAATCAATTTAATTGCCGTTGTTCCCCATGAAGTAAAATCAGCAAAGCTTACAGCTGATTGGGAAACAAAGCTGCAAGACATGGAAAAAGGGACATGTACTGATTCAGAATTCATGCATGATATAGAAAGCTTTATTTGCAACATTACAAGCAAATACAGCAGCACCGCAGAAAATGCAGCATTTCAGAAGAAGCACAACACAATCGGAAAGTGTCCAAAGTGCGGTAAAAAAGTAGTTGTTTGGCAGAAGTCATATTCTTGCGAGTCTGGTAAAAATGGATGCGGCTTTATCATCTGGAAAAACATATGCGGAAAAAGCATCTCAGAAACACAGGCGAAAAAGCTGCTGGAAAAAAGAAAAACGGATTTGATCAAGGGATTCAAAAGCAAAGCTGGAAAAGAATTTGATGCCCATGTCATCCTAAAAGATGACAACACCACCGGATTTGAATTTCCGCCCAGAAAGAAGTAAGCTTTATGATTCCAAAAATTATATCCTCGGTATCACTTGGAACACTCCTTGCGCTTCGTTTGACAACACCTGAGCCTACAACTCCTCCCATAATCAGCATTGACAATTTACGAACTTCAACAATTTCTGTATCCTGTATCAAAGTCGAATGGGATGCTGAGGACAATCGTGACTATGAGGTGATCTGTGCTACTGTCAATCCTGATACAGGATATGTAGACAATATGTATTTTGAGTTTAAGTCCAATGCACTTTGTTATATCACAGGGTTACGAGAAAATTCTTCCTATAAAATTACTGTCAAGCCTATGCTATCAGACGGTGAAAATGCAAAAATTCAATCAACAAGTACATATGCCAAAACAGAACAGGTAGAAGTCATTGAAGAATTTCCGTATGAAGACGGTTGGACAAATTGCTTCGCTTATGAAAGTGCCGCCGGATTGACACGTAATCCGTCATGGTCTGCAATTCAGGGTTGCATTCCGGATCCTGTTACAAACACTGGAATCATGCGAGATGAATACGGTGATTACTGTGTCGCTATGGGTACCAGGTATGGTTATTGCAATGATCGTTTTTTAATTGAACTGGAAAATGGCACACAATTTACAGTAAAGCTGTGCGACAGCAAAGGGGATGTTTCCTATCATCCCTTCGGCTATGGCGGAAAATGCATTGTAGAGTTCATTCATGCAAACGGATATCTTCCCAGATGTGTGCATTTTACCGGAAATTACGGTTCATTTAACTGGTCTGGACTGAATTTTGATAACATCAAATCCATCCAGAAAATCAATTATGGAGACACCATTGCATACTAATATAGTTTCACATATGCTGAAAGGAAATGCTTATGACTACTGTTGGAAACATTGACTTCAAAAAAATAGAGAACCGGCAATTTGTCACTGTTGATACTAAAAAAGCACAGGACATTATTTCTAAGCTGACACAAGAGAATATTCCTTTTTTTGGGCGGTATGACGATACTAAACTGACATTGAATTTCTCCAAAAATGATTGGGAGAAAATCAATCATGTTTTGAACGATGCTGCCGCTGTCCCTAAACAGGAAGCACCAGCTGCACAACAGTCACTGGAAGAACTGCAAAAACTGGTTGAGGAACTTCAACAACGACAAAAGCAGCTTGAAGAACAGACGCAAAATACAAAGCAATCTCAGGAAGATAAAAATCTGCCACAAAAATCTGACTTAACAGCATCACTGGAATCTTCTGAACCCAAACCAGAACATCTGCTTCCTATTTTGCATGCAAAGATGGTGAAACACGCCGGAAAACTGGAATCGCTTGCTGAAAAACGTGCTGTTCTTGAAGACAAGATCGCAAATAACCATGCAAAAATAGACAGGCTTTCTGCCAAGGCAGAACATCTTGCGAACACCAATCAAATGCTGAAATCGCTCTTTCAAGATACAAATATTCCAGGTGTAAGAGCTTTGGTAGAATCTACGATTCGCCGCAACGAACAGAAAATTGCAAAAATACAAAAGGAAAAGATACCAGCACATCAAGCAAAAATTCAAAGGCATACCAATAAGATTAGCAGCATCGACAGAAAAAGTGCTATTACCCAATGCAAAATGAATCGCTGTCGCAGTATGAATCAACTTATCAAAAGTTTTGGTATTCCCAACAATACTGAAAGAAGACAGGAGTTTGCACAGGCAATGGATGGGCTGCATCAGGCAACATCACAGACACTGACCTATAAAGCGGATACCTGTAATCAAAAAATTTCTGCACTTTCTCAAAGATATATGGAAACAGACAGCGCAGCTGATAAATTGAAAATCCATCAAAAAATTAATGCACAAAAGGAAAAGAAACAAAAAATCACCGCAAAGCTGGACAGGCTTCACGGTGTGACAAAACCTTATATGCAACAACCGGATATTATTCTTGACAATATCATTTTGAAAACCGAACATCAGTTGAAAGAAGCAGCAGAAACCGGGAAAACTGAAATGCCTGTCCTTGCAGAACAAGTTTGTATCAGCAATGTAGACTTTTTGCCGGAAATAGCAATCTCCACGCCGGATCAGAAGCCCGACCAATCTCTTATGCCTGAAATTGCAGGCATTCTGAACATGTCTGTTTCAGAAATTGAAAGCAAACCACAAGATATTCAGATGATGCTAAAAAATATGTATACAGCCAATTATTTTGCAGACCCAGCAACACTACAAGAAACACTCACTTGCATCATCAACCCAAATTATGAAACAAAACGGGATCTTGAAGAACATCAAACAGAAAAGGAAAAATCTCCTGTTGTCTCTGCAAAAGAAGCAGATTCTGACAATCGAAAACACGAGCATTCACAAGAAATGCCTCTTGGTGAAATAGCAAGTTCTGCCGCAAAAAACCACCTTCGTTCCGTAGAAGAAATGACCGAAACCAATGCAAATATGATTGATGGCGTTCTCAATAATGAAAAAGTGAAACCTGAACCAGAACAGGAAAAACCAAAGAAAACAGGATTTTCTTTTTCCAGAAGCAACATGAAAGCTTTAGCTGCGAAGGTTCATGATATTCCCTCCAATCCCCCGGAAAAAGAAAAACAGCGAGACGAAATAAAAAAATAATACAAAAAGCTGATAAATGTTTCAGTCTGCCAGGCTACAATTGCTCCTGGAGAACACATTCATCAGCTTTTTCAGAAGTATATCAATCTATATTTTGAACAGGAGAATCACCATGCCAGTCAAAACGCAAAACGAAGACGGACACACCTTACAAGGTGATGCATCCCAATGGACAGAACAAGAACAGCTGCAATTCGTTGTGGATACAGACCTCAGACTTATGGGAAAAGTGCCTGAAGAATTGATTAAAGCCTTGGAAGAAAAAGGATACCAGCTGACAAACGGCAAGGTAGAACCCATTCAGCCGGAATTCACATTGCCAACTCCAGAAAAAGCAACAATCACTGTGAACGAAACCGACATATTGGCTATGTCAGAGAAAATTCAACAGAACCAAGTGGAAGACATGGCATTTATCAATCAATTGGACAAATTCCTAAATGCACAGCTAAACAACTCTGAGTCGATCACTGTGGGAACAACACCAAACATACTATACGTAGTAGGTGCAACAGCTGAAATTTTAACGATAAACCAAAGTGTTGTGCAAAACAGTCTCAACAGTGAAAATGTCAAAAGAAAAGATCATACAGAAGGTCATAACATTGCAGTTGACGTATTAAAACAACTTCCAGAGCATCTAAGAAATCCTATCATGATTTGTTCTGGCTCAAAAAAAGGAACTGTTGTAGCAATAACAGAACTGCAAGACAAAAAAGGAAAACACATTATTGTACCTATCTCTATTGATGTAAACGGCAAAAAAGGAATCGTAAACAAAATTGCAAGTATATATGGCAAAAATAACATTCAGAATTATTTGCAAAATGCCATCAAAAACAATCAGATTCTTGCTTATAACAAAGAAAAAGCAGAAGCACTGACTACGGTCATAGGATGCCAATTACCCCAGGCGTCTTCAGCGATCTGCTTTGATAATAGTATAGCATATTCCACGCAAAATGTCAAGTGTTCGCTTGACATGCTGCAAAAAGAAACTGTGCAGGAGCAGCAAAAAACTTCTGCCCCAGTGGAGCAGAAGTCAGAGCAATTTCATCAGAACAGTTCTCCAAAAAAGAATTCTATTGAAAAGCTAAATCCAGAATATTATCAGTCCCTTTCCTCGAATGACAGGTGTACAAAAATCATGCCGGATACAGTTGCGAACAAAGCGATTCAGCAGCTTTCAGATACTAACATTCCCGTTTCCGCTGTTCGCAGGGCACAGGGTATGACCGCAATTACAGTACATAAAACAGATGAGCGCAAGCTCGATGAAGCTGTAAATGCAGCAGCGATTCAAACTGCACATACCAATAAAGCCAGCAACGAAACAATGAGTAAAGTCAATCCTGAATTTTATCATTCACTTCCTCGTGTAAATCGACATATCTCAATACTGCCCTTGCCAGAGGCAAAATCGTATATGCAGGAATTGCAAAATGCCGGATGTCATTTTTCCGCAGTGCAGCGAACTGACGGGAAAGCAGCTGTTACAATTGACAAATCCGATGCAAAGGCAATGCAAATTTTTCAAAACCGTAAAACACCCAGCCGTGAATTCCGCATCACACGTGGGCAATCACAAAAAGAGGGGCAAAAACGGCATGAAAAACAAGCAGAACAGCCGAAAGTCACAAAGCAACATAAAAAAGAAACATCTTTAGAGTGATATGGGAGGCATGATGGAATACTACGGAAACCAAATCTGGAATACTGCTACGCCCAGTATTCGAAAAGCAACATTGCTCATGGACAAAGACGCTTTTCACACGCTGCAACAACAGTTAGAGCGTTACCAGATGAACTACTATGCCGCTGAGAAAAACGGCAAGGTCAAAATGGTCATAAACTACAGCGATAGTCAGGAAATCCAAAATCTTCTTGGGAAAGAAACTGCATCTCGGATTCACTGGATTTCCGAAACCAAACGCTATATCCCACCAAGTTTTAACATCATAGGCAACACAAATTATTATGACATTCCAGATAAAAATTATATTCGTGGAAGTACAGACATTCTTCTGCAAGCAGCAAAGCAGCTTGAAGAACAGGGTATTTCTTTTTCTGGACGAATTTACACACATAAAAGAGGGACTATTACGGTAAATAATGCTGATCAGGAACTTGTTCTAAATATTTACAATCAAATTGCTGCACAGCGTCAAGAACAACACAGGCAAGCCGCAGAACAGGAAACCATCACAATTTCCCTGCCCAATTTACCACAAAAAGAACTGGATGCTATTCAGCCTTTTTTGAACAAATCTGGCATCACTTATTCTGTTCATACAGATGCGAATGATTATGGCGTTTTTTCTATTGCACAAAAAGATGCAAGTCGTTTTTATCAGGAATTGATTCTCGCAAAAAACCTTTCTGAGATTCATAAAGATCTGCAAGAAGCTGGATTTTCTGAACAGCAAACACAAACATTAGAGCCTCTTATTTCATTCTGTGCTGCTCATGAAGCTGAAGGTTCTATATTGCTAAATTATATGGATTTCCTTAATCCAGAATACACTGAACAGCAGTTGAATGAAATCAGCGACTTGTTTATTGCATATCATTCCCAATCAATTTCCGATCAACTTGCTCCACACAACGAGCGACTGGAAGAACTAAAACAAATGAAAGCACAATTTGAAGCTAATATCACACTGCATTCCATTGTGAGAGGGCACCATTATCAAGATGATCAAAAGGCTGCTTTATTTCAAGCCATTCAGTCTGATCTACCTCATGAGATGCTTTCTGAACTGGATGAGAGTTACACTGCCAAGGAAATACATAGCCTAATCCAGGTTTATGAAACTTATGATATGGGAAAAATCCAAGACTTCTTTACGAAGCATCATGACAGAATGGCTGAACAAGAATTATCCAAACCATTTACCAGCGGTGCTGAGCTTGCAGAAAAATCCAAATTAAATGACAAAGCAGCAGAGGGCAACAAAATACAGCAAACTTTCTATTTTGATATGGCAAGGCTTCGGAAATTGGCACAACAGGTGCCTAAAGAGGCAAGTAAACAAAAACAGAAAGGAAAAAACAATCCAGAAGTAGGTTGAGAGCAACCAGAATTCGTTTTAAGCGGCTTTTCAAGTGATCATAGGTAAATTAAAGCTTCAAAAAAAAGCTTCTTAAAATCGAATATGACTACAATATTCGAGGTGAGTTGAACGCAAAATCGTAGTATATGGAGTACCTTACCAAAGAGTTTGATCAGGCAGCCATAGGAGCAAAAAAGATAACAGTAAAGGTAAAGGAAGGACGGTATAGTAATCTGATATTTGACAAAAGCAACTTAATATGATAAACTGGGAGTGAGTTAATTGAAGAAGTATATTGTAGTCAATTTATTTGTAAATTGCATTTATATAACTTTCTTCACCATATTTTTATGTATCGGGAGTGGTGAAATGACACCTTGGTGGGTTACTTTATTAGCCGCTGTTATCCCTGCTGCACTGTCTTGTGTAGTTACCTTGTTTATAAGTCGGAAATCTCAGATAAACAAAAATTCGGATAGCATTAAGTCATTATCAAAAAGCGTGTCAAAGCTTAAAGATTCTCAAAAAAAGTATTGCGAAAGTATCTCTGATGAAATTGGTAGAACTATCAATGATAAAACCTTAACTGCCCAGCACGCCGATTTGCAGAATATGCTTCAGAAAGAGATCGATGTTGCCGAAAGACGTTATATGGAAGAAGAAAAACGTATTCGTAACTTCACTGTTGAGCAACATAATATGGCTGAAGCTATTGAAGATTTTAAGTTATTTATTGAAAGCTGGCAACGCTTAACATCAGATGTGAATAATCTTAATTCTCAAATAAACCGACTGGAACAGGAGAATGAAGAATTGAGAGAAAAGAACAAAGAGCTTAATCGAACCATACAGCCATACAACAGAAATCAAAGGGACATTTAACTTTGTATTCATCGGAAACAAAGTTTGTACGGTAAATTTTTTCTGTAAAAATCCGATTTTGGTATTGACATTCTCGAAAAAATCGGATATAATATAATTAACGTAAGCAATCTGCTTACAGCGGTTTCCTTGCCGTGCGAAAATGGGAGCGATTAAAGATGGGAGCCCTACCAGTATAAATAAATGGGATCGATTAAAGATGGGAACCCTACCAGTATAAATAAATGGGAACGATAAAAGCCGGGAGCCCTACCGAGCGAAATAGGATAGAGCCGTGCAAAACGCACGGCTCTTTTAATAATAGGAGAAAAACATATGGAACAAAAATTCTTGAATGCATATATGGTTGATTTGAAATATGTTCGTGATTTATCAAAAGCAGACAGCAGAGTGATGTCAATTTCACCACAAGTTGGGAAAGAAATGCGACCATTTATAGGCGTTGTTGTCATTGCAAATGAAAAAAAATACTGCATTCCACTTACAAGTCCGAAAGATAAATTTAAAGTAAAATCAAAAGAAGATTTTATAAAAATACCCGACCCTAAACTTAAAGATGAAAAAGGTGCACCACGTACAATTGGTATTCTTAATCTTAACAATATGATACCTGTATCTGATGAAGTAATTTCAAAAGTGGACTTTTCTACAAATTCAAAATTGAGCAATCCCGCAAAGCAGTTGTTAATTAATGAATTGAAATGGTGCAGAGACAATGTCTCAGTTATTAGCAATAGAGCTAATAAGCTATATAAAAAGGTAACTCTGACGCCTGAAAAAGATCGCAACCTCACTCGCCGTTGCTGTGATTTCAAAAAGCTCGAAACCGTTTTAGAAAAGCGCTTATCTCGCAGCGCAGAACAATTACATACACCAAATCGATTCACCTTCACCAGAGAACAATCGAAAAAAGTTCAGCCTAAAAGCCAGAAGTCTGACCCTGACAACCAGCAGTCCAAAAAGAAAAAACATAATCAAGAATTATAAAAGCAGCCTTGGTTTCCCCCATAAAGTGGAAGCCAAGGCTGCTTTTTTACGATGTGTAGATCACTGCCGGATACATAATTTCCTCCGCCCGTGCAATCAAGTTATATAGAAGACCAACTTCCTGCTGAAAATCACCATTTTCTTTGGCAAGGCGATATTCACGATCTGTTTCCTGCCAAGCTTCCACCTGATCATCCACAACCTGATGCGTCTTTCGCCCCAACCGTTTCATGTACAAATACAGCGTGCCATTGTTCAAATACTCCGTGATGCGCTGTGGATGAAAGTCCATCAGATAACGCAAATGTGCGTTAATATAACGGTCGCTTTCCGCAGCAATGCGATACTTCATCTTCCAGTCATTAAAATAATGAATCTGGTAACCGATCTTTCCCCTCAGCGCACTCTTCTAACCGCCACTTAGGAACATATTCAGAAGTATTCATATCATACACCATCATTGTGGAATCCAGCATCATTCGGATTTCCTCCTTCTTTATAATCTGCAATTATCCGCATTAGCTCCTGACGCAGTCTCTCTTCAGAGCTATCCGGTAAGTCATGAGAAAATTCATATGCCGCACTCAATTGTCCTGTACAATCCTTGCCATACTTTCGCAGTTCATCCGCAGGAATGCCCATAAAATCGGAAATCTGACACAACAAATATTCTTCAAAGCCTTCTTCTGCAATTTGGTACAGCTCATCATATGCACCAAACTCCAAAGAAAACATCAATTCCGTCTGATATTTTTCCGGCAATTCTTTCAAAATGGATTCATCCCAACTGGTAATCTGCGAAATTTCCCGCAGCTCTTCCGTATTCAGTTTCACGTTTGCATTCGTTTCCATCCAAAAGCCCTCCTATTCAGACACCTTTTTTCTTTTTATAAAAGAAATATCCACCAGCACCTACCGCTACTACAACTATAACACCACCAACAACATATGGTACAGCACTTCCCTTTTCGGTCTCCTCAGTTGCCTCTGTTGGTGCTTCTGTAGTTTCCTCCGTTGTTTCAGAAAATGCATATGCTGCTGCATTTCCATCGTTGACATTTGCATTGTCTGCTGCTGTGTTATTCCCATGATTGGAATTCACCGTTGTTTCAGCTGCATTATTCGCTGCATCGTCTACATTTCCAAGCCCGTCATTGTATGTATTCCCATCAACAGAGTTTGCATCACCATCTATGATTCCACTATTGTAATCCTCGGACATACCGCCGTTTTCATTCAGATAGAACTCCTTATCTTCCTCCGACATTTCATCATTCAAATACATATACTGATACAGCTTGTCAAAGGCTTCCACCGCATTTCCAGCAGCATCTACAATCTGAAATGAATCCCCTGCATCCGCAACAGAAAATTCTCCATAAAGTTCTTCTTTTTCTTCCATCCAGTCATCCAGAAAGTCTGTCCAATCATCAAAAAAATTACGGACACTATAATCTGAATCTACATCAATGAGGCTTAGGGGATCACTAAGCACATTGTCTTCGCAATAATCGTTGAAAAACTCATCCAGCGAGGTATAAATCCACGCTAAATCTGCATTGTTTTCAATTCCCTTTGCACGGGTTTCCGGTAATGTATAGTTTCTCCACTCATACTCAACGAGCGCAGTTTTCAATGCTTCCCGGTCTGCTTCTGCAAACGCTGTCATTTGCATAGACAGCATTGCACATACACCACTTACTACTGCGATCCACTGTTTCATTTTCATATCTTTTCTCTCTCCTTAAACTTGTTATAACGCATAATACTACAATTACATTATACCATGTGAATTCACAAAAGGCAATTGCAATGGAACATAACTTTTCGAGCGTGTTCGATAAAATTATACTAATTACATCAAACTTCGACACGATTTGCCGAAAAATAGTATTCCAATGCATTTTCGATGGTTTCTGCAATTTCCTCTGGTTTTGTATTCTCGGCAAAAAAGCGATGATATGCGTCATATGGTATTTTCACCGGTTTTAGTTTGGATTCTCGTTGCAGCAAATTGCCTGAGAGAATCTGCTGCATTTTTTCTCTGGTAAGTGTTCCTGCCTTGGAATATGTTTTTAATAATTCCGCTGTTTTCATTTGCAGCATAGTTGGTACAGCAATTTCGCAAAGCAGATCTTGTTCCTCATATGTCAGATAGGAAATATCTACGGCTGCACGAATGGATACTGATTTTGTATCAACCCATTCTTTCATAGTATCATTTAATTTACTGATTCTCAGCAGCCTTGCAACAGAATTACGACTCATACCGTATTCTTCGCCGACAATCTCCGTTGTCAACTTCTTCTCCACTGGGGAAGAAGTATTTTCTTCCGGCGTATTTCCTTCTAACTGCTGCAATTCCCGGATGATGTCATTCCGTTTTCCCTGTGAAAACATCTTATCATGACGCATTCGCAGCACTTCTGCTTGTTCTGAGATCCGAAGATTATCGAAGCCACGCTGCATAAGATTACTTTCAACCACATACATCTCCGCTTCTTCCTCAGACAAACCGTTCTTCACGATTGCCGGAACTGTGAGCTTTCCAGCAAGCTTAGATGCATTCCATCGGTTATGACCAATCAGAATTTCGTATTTTCCAGATGGCAACGGCTGAACAATGATAGGAACCAGGATACCGTTTGTCTTTACGCTTTCTACCATATCATCCAAACGTTCTCCGCTGTACAGCTGAAATTTGTGATCGTGATAGGGTTTAAGCATTTCTATCGGGATCTGTTGTATCAGAACATTGCTATTGTTGGGCGTACTAAGCATTGCTCCAAGATTAAATGCTGTCATTTGACGCTCCTCCTTTTCTACTCAATCATAATATAGAACTTTTGTATTTTTTAAATTATGGCTGTCGAACCAATCGCCAATATCATAAGCTGAATACGTTTCTTTGTCTACAGTAAAGTATTTTGTAGTGTTTTTTGTTTCACCTTCGTACTCATACTCTACATTAATGGTAATACGATATTCCGTTTCCTTGTAAGTAAAAATGCCTTTTGATGCATTTATTAATTCCTTATCGACAATTTCTCCAGAATACGCTGAATCTATGGCTTCTCCTTCCGCTTTC
Source organism: Ruminococcus sp. (assembly GCF_019417665.1). Taxonomy (GTDB): domain Bacteria; phylum Bacillota; class Clostridia; order Oscillospirales; family Ruminococcaceae; genus Ruminococcus_C. The sequence goes on along the minus strand of NZ_DXUU01000029.1, from coordinate 22,303 downwards.
AGCGGCTTACTCATTTTTATAAGCATAGAAGCCGAAACGATAACAGCTGATAAACCTAAGATAATCCCTAAAATGTCCCCAAGATTTACATTTCTCATATGCGACCACCTCATAAATATGTTCATTCCATAATAGCCTTTTCAAATAACGCAGTATCAATAATGGTGAAATTGCATCTATGTATATATAACGGCATACCGTCAACTGTAACAAGTGTTGTTTTAGGCAGCTTTTCTGCAATCTCCCACGTAACATCATTTCCTTCAACAATTCCAATATTGTAGCCATCCTGTGATTGAATCAATGCAATCCTTTCACCGCCTTGACCATTCTCATGGGTGTCATACCACCAGTTCGTCAATGCAAAATAGTTGATAAGACCATTATCAGAAACATCTACAGAATAACCGGATTCGTCAGAACTTCCCACAACGCCAATATCTTCTTCCAATGGCATGATTTCAAGGCGTGAATCTTTGAAAATCACAGAGCTTCCACAGGTCTGAACATAGTTTCCATCTATTTTAATAGAAACAACAGAACTTGTTTCATACCAACTTATCCAGGAACCATCAGTATCGTATCCCCACTGTTTCACTTTGTTGGGCGTAATATCAAAGCTATTTCCTTTGAAAGTCACATAATTATTTCCCATGTTGTCATATAGCAACGCTTCAAACTGGAATGTGGTTGTCGGGTCTGCATTGAGACTGACAGAACTGTCATAGTCAATACAACCTCCAAAATTGATAGCGACAGCAGTACATAGAATTATGCTTGCAACCTTTTTAATTGTCATTATCATCATCCTTCCCATAAAGTGCTTCATATTCCTCTCCAGAAATAAGTATTACATCTCCATTACAACAAGGAAAAAAATCAGCTATGCTTTGTATCATTTTCTCTTTCTGTTCTGGTGTAGAATAAATTGCATCCTTGGTATCATCGTCATTAAATGTAATTTTTACACCTGCATAATCAGGATTTCCATCTTTATCTTTTGCAAGGTTTGCTACTTTAAAATATGCTCTCATTTTGATTCCTCCGATAACACTTCTTCCCCACTGGAGCAGAAGTTCTCAATTATTCTCCAATAATCCTCTGGAGAATCATACCCCCATGCGCTGTAATCACAAGTGTTTAGCTTTTTCCATGTTTCTTCATCTGTCTCCGGAAACGTCTCTATCCAGTCGCAAAGCAGCCAATCTTTCACATCCACATAGTCAAATTTCTCCAAAATATCCGTTTGATCAAAGGCAACGTTCTGGATTGCTCGCATAACCTCCAGAAGCTGTATTAACGAATCGGCATATCGTTTCATTTCAGGCTGCCCTGTGTCCTTGTGAAATGCTTCCATGCAACGGAGTATACACTTAACATCTTCAAAATAATTCATTCCTGCTTCCCTTCCATACAATCTACTTCCTCAGCCAGTGCAGCATACTCTGCCCCCAACTTTGTCCGCACAGCAATGATGTTTCCAGCTGCTGCTGCTTTTGCCGCTTCAACACTATGATGAATCACTGTTTCAAACAGCTGCCCATCATAACGAACTGCAAGCTGCTGCATAATCTTCTGGCTGATTGTAGTACGATCATTTACCATGGTAGGAAGAATACCTCGCAGATGCAATTTCGGATTTACCATAGAACGAATCTGCTGATATAATAGCATCAGAGAATCCAGACCATCCAATGCAAATTTCTGCGTCTGCACAGGAATAATCATCTCATCTGCGGCAACCAATGCATTGATCAGAAGAATGCCCAGGGACGGCAAACAGTCCACCAGCACATAATCATATGCATCTGTCACTTCCGGCAACAGAATCCGCTTTACAACGCTTTCTCTTGCAAGTGCCGGTACCATCTGCATCTCTGCATTGGCAAGGTTGATGTCCGACGGGATAAAATCCATACCATACTTCTGATTTCGACAGATGCCCTGCTGCACTTGTTCCGGCTGAACCACACTCTGAGCTGTCACCTCATCGATCAGACTTGTAATTGTTGTACCTTCGCCATCATAACCCAAATAAGCAGTCAGATTCGCTTGTGGGTCTAAATCTACCAGCAACACACGCTTTCCTTTTGCCGATAATGCAGCAGCAAGATTAAATGACGTTGTGGTCTTCCCCACGCCGCCTTTCTGATTACAAATTGCAATTACCTTTCCCATAATAAAAACTCCTCTCAATCTATGATACTGCGCAGTGCTCTGATCTGCTGCTGCAGCTCTTCGTTTTCTTCCTGTACTGCCTGTGCCTTCTTCTTGGCTTCTTCCAGTTCCAGCTTTTTCTTTTCCCGATACTTCTTGGAACGAATACGGCTGTTCTGCCGATCAGACTGCTTCCGACAGTCTTGACAATACTGTCTTGAAATCAAAGAAAAGTAATCTGTTTCATAAATATTACCGATTTCCTTTCCGCAGATCTTACAATGTTTCGTTTCTGTCATTCTCTCACCTCCAAAGAAAATCCTCCCCGTTTCGTCACGAAAACATTCCCTGAAAAAACCTTTTCATTTCGTCACAGGAACGATAAAAAGACCTTTCTGCTCGTCACGAAAGCATGTATTTTTCTCCGCTTTCGTGACGAACGTTGGAAAATCATGCATTACTCAAGAGATGCCGAAGAAGTATTCTTTGTCGTGTTCGTTCACGGAGTAAAAATTGCATCAATTCTCCACATGTGGTATTGTCAGAAAAATCACCATCCAACCAAAGTTCCAATTCTTTCTCCTCGCCATTATAAACCATTGCAATGTCAAAATGCCCTCCCGATTGCCACGACGACACATCTGCATATCTGTAATCATCTCATCCAGATTCTGAATATCCTCATTGACCACTGTCATTTGCTCTACACGTTTTTGTGCCGCAATGTAATCATAATAGCTTGGCTCGATTTTCTTCGGCGGAATCATCAGTCGATTCCAAATTGTCTTCAATATTCCCATACTGGTTCTCCTTTCTCCCATAAGATTGTATAACAAGAATCATACGGTACAACTGCATCAGCTCTGCACCAGTCAGCATACTTCCTTTACTGATATTTTGCTTTGCAATATGATCTTGCACAAAGAGAATAACATTCTGATAAGCTTTATCAAAATCACCAACACTTGCTGCCAGCATTGCATGTCCACAGTAGGCATGTTGCCTCGGAGAAAGCAGTGGTGAATAAGTAACCTGAGATGTACTCATTTGACAAATAAAATGATAGGTACATTCCAAACGGCTTCTGACGGCTTCCAATGCATCTTGATAAAACGAATAAGCGTGTATTCGTTCAGTCGGATGCAAGGCTTCCAACAGTTCCTTGACGTCTTTTACCGGAATCTCTGTCCTTGCGATTGACAGCTGTTCCTGTTTCCACATCTTTTTCAAAATGGTATCTCCTCATCTGACAGAATCTCTTCAAATTCTGATAGGTCAAAGTCATTGCTCCAACCAGATTCCGATACTGTATCCTTCAATTGTACGTCCAGTTCTTCCTCTTGATTTTTTGCAGCATATTCACCGGTAAAGAAAATATCTATGATCTGCACCTCGGTCAAATATCGTTTTTCACCGTTTTGCTCATAAGACCGTGTTCGCAGTGCTCCACTGAGTGCAATCATGCGTCCTTTCGCAAACCATTCGCAAAGAAACTGCGCCTTTTTATTCCATGCGACACAGCGGATAAAATCCACTTTTTCTCTGTCCCGGCGTTCACAGGCAACTACTACATTACATACACATTTATCTTCATCAATCATATGCAATTCCGGATCCGCTGTCAAACGTCCCATTAAGTTTACTTGATTCATATTCATTTGAATTCCTCCTGTTTTTTGTTACCATCCCAGAATTTCTACTTCCGTCACATAACCCAAAAGCGTAATTCCATCCATTGTCAGACGATAATGATTTTTGTTGCAATGCTCCATTATGCCAACAGAACAAAGATAGTGCAGTTGTTTTGATTCTCTCCCATCAGCACAAAAATCATTTTTACGGATTCGAAACGACTTGTACTTCAAGCCATGGAGTCTTGTTCCGTCAAAACCAATTGTACGTTTCATCAATTCAATCTGCTCAAATGTCACATTTCAATAATCCTGATAGAGCATAAAACGCATTCCTCCTCTATGAACAGATTCTTAGTAAAGCTCATCATCTTTCTTTTTCTGCCTCTGCTGTGTCTGCTGTTGACTGCGCAAATATTCTTCAATCGTCGTTCTGGCAAAATCCAATTCTTTCAGTTCTGCAACTACTTGACGATACTTTCCGTTTTCCTCATTCCGTTGTGCGATCAACTTATCCCGATCTTTCTGTAATCGCTCCAGGCTTGGAATTTTCCGATCAGGAAATTGCTGCATCAGAGCATTTTTTGCATCTTCAAACTGCTGCAATTCATGCGCATGATCCTTGGCATATTTTTTCTTAAAAGTCGCTTGATTGTGCTCTTCCTGGTAGGGCTTGTATTTCTTGTATTTTTTGACAAGCTTTATCACGTCCGAAACAGCATCAATCTGCCGCTGTAACTGATTCAAATTGCCAACCAACTGTACACGATCTCCATATGCGGAAACAGATTGTTTCTCCAATTCTGCCTGATCTTCAATTCCATGCTCTGTCAAGAAATTTAGAATCTTGGAAGCTTCCTTCATGTTCTGAATCTCTGCCCAACGTTCCAATCCCTTCGCCTGTTGAAATCGTTCTGATGTGGTGTCAATGAGATGTGATTTTTGCGGCGCAGAAAGTCTTCCAGTTTTCAGTAATGTATAATTCTCAATTCGTTTGCAAATCTGCTTTTCTTCATAATACCAGCCCAGTGTTCTTGCTCTCGTCATATGCGCACGGGGGTTATTTTTTTTCTGCTCTGCAAGCATGAATTTCAGATTGATTTTATGATCAGGAATATACTCCACCAGAATACCATGAGTCTTACATTTTTCAAGAAAATCTTCAAAACTGTTGCTCTCCATAATTGTCTGGTCGATTTCATTTTTCAGCTTCGCCTTCCAAGAAAGTCCCTGTCGTGCCATGTCCCATTCATAGTGACTTTTTCCTTTTCCATGCTCTGGATTCTCAATGACACTCAGACCATATTCCTGACAAATTGCATCGCTGATTTTCATGAGATTCTCTTTGGCTTTTTTGTTTTGATTTTCCTGATATTCAAAACTGCGAAAGTTATCAAAACTAATGTTATTTGCGATGACATGGCAATGCAGATGCTCTTTGTCCAAGTGCACGGATATGACATATTGATACTTTCCCTTGAAAAATGCATCTGCTGTTTTTTTGCCAATTTCCATTGCTTGCTCTGGTGTCACTTCACCTGGGCGAAAGGATTGTATCATATGCTGCGCTAACACACTACCCCGACTCGTTCCCATTTTACGGACTTCTTCAAAATCTTGTGCAATTTGATTTGCATCAAAGGGCAAGCATCCATATGTTTCTACATATCTACCATTATCCGTTTTTACTGGATGCATGATATAAGCTATCGCATCTCGCAGCGTAGAGTGGATTGAATGGATCTCAGTGTACGCCATATCTCATTCACCTTTTTCTTCAATTCCAATAAATCATCCTGATACAATGAATCACTCTGATTCACACGGATTGCAATCTGATTGATGTTATTCGCAACACTATGCAATCTCCGCTGTAGATCTAAAAACAGCTGGGAATCGTACCGGACAATCAATCCGCTAATCGCCATTTTCCGCAAATAAGTAGACATTGTACTGCAACCAGTACATTTCATTTTTTGCAGAATATAATCGTATTCCTCTGGCGTCACACGGCATTTGATGTAAACAGTGCGATTTTCTGATTGATCGTGCATTTGCATGTACCTCCTTTGTTTCGCTGTGCGTGTTATTTCGGCTGTGCCGAAATGTAAAATTGGGGTCTTAGGGGATTTCCCCTAACAAGCATCATTTCCTGTGGAAATGGTTATTTGTGTCACAAATAACAGTGCTTGCTATCTTAGATGGACACCCTGTGGGTGTCCCACTTTCTTCGGGCTGTTGCCCGATACCTTAGTGAGAAATTCAATGGCAAGTTAGCCCTGTCTGTTTCATCGGCTTGCAGCCGATTGGAACAGACACGAGGAAGGAGCAATATATCTGCAATGTGCTCTCCCCATAAAAGTGCTGAAAGGAGAATTTCAGAAAACATCTGAAAAAATGCCTCCTCACTATATATACCGGTTTCATTCGTCACGTTATCGGTGATTTTACACATTTTTTTCGATTCCGAGTAAAATTCAGTAAGTTGCACAAAATCGAATTATATATTTTGGGCAAAAAATAAAAAAGAGCCATCCATTCAAGATGACTCTTTTTCAAAAATGTATTAAAAAACAAAAAGACCGTTTCGCATTTTTGCGAAACAGCCAAAATTTCATATATCAACATCACATGCTACTTGTTCTGTATATCGGCATCCGTTTTGAAATCCTTCGCATCCCCAGAACGCAGTTTTCCCTTTGCGAAGAACCAAATTCTTTCCGCATACCGGACATTTTCGTCCTACTGCATGTTCAGAACAATATGCAAAAAAAGAATCTGCAATTTTTTGCATCTCTACTGACTTCAATGGTTTCATCGAACAAGAATTATACTTTTCTAAAATCAAGTTAGGCAAATTCTTTGCATAGGTGATGGAGGCGATAATATCAGCAGGAGCTTCTGTTCGTTCCAAGACACTGGATTCATTTGCCCAAACAATCAGATTCTGAAATCGTTGCATTTTATCTTTCGGCTGAAATCCCTGATAAATTCTCCTCACATATTCAACGTGTTCCAAATTCTGTGCAATCGGACTTTTCCAACGCTTATTCGTATCTAATGAAATGAATTCTCCACAGGAATCAATCTTAAAATTGGAATTCCAATTTTTTGATTCCAGCACAAAAAACAATTTATTCGTAATCACAATAAAATCGATCTGTGTTGGAATTGTTCCATAAGAAAAATGCAAATCTTTGATAATCAACATATGCAGAGGTGTACGAAGCAATGCCTTCAGTGTCAATTCCTCTCCCTGTAAGCCACGTTCTACGATATATTTCTGTTTCTGAATTTCTTTTCTTTTTTCCTCTGATAGAAATCGACAATAAAGCTTTCCATATCGTTCCAATCCATCCAGCTGCAACGCAGCCGAAAATGGTTCGGAAGAGTTAAGTAAAACAGGATTTTCTGGAATTATTACCTTTTCACGATGAAATAGCCCCATTTTGATGTTTCCTTTACAAAAAATTCTATCTATTTTTAAAATACCTCTTGACAAATCAGCCAAGTCATGGTACAATTACATACAAAAAGAGCACCCCCACAGGGCATAGCTGTGCGGCAAACACAACCACGCCCTTACGCCAGACAGAAGCGTTAACCCGTATTCTGTACTGACTTGTAGGAATGCTGTTCAAGTATCCGTTTTGGAAGTGGCTGACCGTCACTCTAAAATGCGATGTTTTGAATAGATTTTTGCGAGCCTGTCCAGAGTACCATTCTGGCAGGCTTGCTCTTTTTTAAGCAAACCCAAAAACTGAACATCCTTTTTCAACAGCCCCAAGCTGTTGACGGTACTTTCTGTGCTTTCGTTCAAACCGTTATCATCAAACGAAATGGTTTGGACTCAGCCACCGCAAAGTAGTGAGGGATGCTGCCGTTTCGGTAGTATGTGAAGTGCTCTATTCTGCACTTTACATCAGTTTTTTATATATACAGCCTTTCGACTGAAATATGCATTTTGTAAAAGCCCTGCATTCCTGCAAGGCTCTTACAATTTCATTTTGGTTGCGGGAGCCAGATTTGAACTGACGACCTTCGGGTTATGAGCCCGACGAGCTACCGAGCTGCTCCATCCCGCGATATCATTCAACATGTAACTCATGCCGACTCATATAGTATACCACAAACGGAGGATCATGTCAACAGAAAAAATAATATTCTTTATTTTTAAAGATAACAGTATATATTTCTTTTATTACAAAAGATGAAGTTAGATTTATCCAATAAATGTAGGACCGTTTAGGAACAAAAAAGAAAGGTGAAGATGTAAAGAGCACACCCTATATTTTTATTTTTTGCCAATCAAAACTTCTCGTGAAAAGAAACACCAAACAAAATATCTATAAATATGCCGTATAATTTCCGCCTTTCCGGTTAAACTAAAACGGCGCAGCCAGCAATATGATTTTTTGTAAAATAGTTGACAGAGCAGAGGTTTTCTGGTAAGATGAAACTATAAGGAAATTCAAACTACGTTCCTAAGCACGAGGTGTTTCATCATGCGTCAAAAAGAATCTACCCAATCAATCAGCTATCGTATCGCATTGGGCGGCATTATCGCATCGCTTTGTCTGGTCTGCATGTTTCTGACCGGTATATTCCCTATGTTCTATCTGATCCTGCCCATGGCGGCAAGCGCACTCATTTATATTATGGCACTGGAAACCAACACATATTGGGGACTGCTCACCTATATTTCAGTGGGATTGCTCTCCCTTTTTATTACTCCGAACAAAGACGCAGCTCTTGTCTTTTTATTTTTCTTCGGCTATTATCCCCTGCTGCGCCCAAAAATCGAACACACAAAATGGAAACCATTTGCGTTTCTTCTGCGTTTGGTTTTGTTCAATGGAGCTGTCCTCGCCTTTTTCTGGATATCCGTCTATGTGCTCGGCATGAAAGAACTTCTGGAATCCCTGGGTGACTATGGAAAATACGGCGGATGGATTCTCCTAGGCATGGCAAATGTTATGTTCTGGTGTTATGATTTTAGCATGGGCTGCTTCCCGCTGCTCTATCGAAGATATCTTAAACCAAGAATCTCCCCCAAACACTGAGATATGTTTATATAGTCAAACAGATCTCAGCCTTTTTCCCTGAAAGGAGCCATTATGGAACGTATTGCTTTTTTTGACACCAAGCCCTACGACCGCATCTGGTTCAACCGTCTGAACCAGAATTATGAGTTTAAATTTTATGAACACAAGCTGACTCCAGATACTGTTTCTTTGGCACAAGGCTGCCGCGCTGTCATTCCTTTTGTCAATGACACCTTAAATGATACAGTCATTGACGGGCTTTGCCGTGCTGGTGTGGAAATCATCGCCATGCGCTGTTCCGGCTATAATAATGTAGACCGGAAAGCAGCCGCCGGACGCATTCCCATTGTGCGCGTGCCAGGCTATTCTCCTTATGCCGTAGCAGAATTCACCATGGGTCTGCTGCTGACCCTAAACCGAAAGATCCACAAGGCATATTTCCGCACAAGGGATTTCAACTTTTCCCTGAACGGTCTGGTGGGATCTGACCTCCACAACCAAACTGTCGGTGTTATCGGAACAGGTAAGATCGGGCAGATCTTCATCCAGATCTGCCAGGGCTTCGGCATGAATGTGCTAGCGTATGATCCATATCCGCTGAAAGATGCCGACTTCCCCTATGTGCCTTTGGAAAAACTACTGCAGCAGTGTGATATCATCTCCCTCCACTGTCCTCTGACGGAGCAGTCCAGACACTTGATCAACCGGGACACCATTGCACAAATGAAAGACGGCGTATTCCTGCTGAACACATCCCGTGGTATGCTGGTAGAAAGCGAAGCGCTTCTGGATGCCCTGAAAAACGGTAAGATCGCCGGTGCTGGGCTGGATGTCTACGAAGAGGAAACAGAATTTTTCTTTGAGGATCGTTCTGACACCGTAAAGCGTGACACGATCCTGTCTCTGCTGGTATCCATGCCCAACGTTGTCCTGACTTCCCACCAGGCATTTCTGACTACCGAAGCTCTGCACAACATTGCAAAAATTACACTGGAAAATCTGGATGCTTTCTTTAAAGACGACACATTACAGAACCAGATCCAATAATGGCGATATCTTCAAATCTCCCATTTTACGATTTCAGGCGATCTTACTGATCGCCTTTACATTTATAGAAAGAAGGAATCCATATGTTACCCGAACCCGTCAAGAACCGTATTCACACCAACCAGGACGCCATGCTGCAAACCCTGTCAGAGTTGATTGCCATCCCAAGCGTTGCGATACCGCAGCCACAGGACAGCAATTTCCCTTATGGCAAGCCCTGTGCCGATGCGCTGCAATATATGCTGCGAGAACTCCATCAGTTGGGTATGATCTGTAAAAATTATGACTACCACATGGGTGCAGCCGATTGGAATCCATCCCTGCCGCCCCACCTGGGGATTCTCTGTCACCTGGATGTGGTTCCGGCTGTGGCATCCAACTGGAGTTCTAACCCATTCACAGCAGAAGTTCGAGAGAATTGCATCTATGGCAGAGGTGCCATTGATGACAAAGGTCCAGCTGTTGCCGTACTGTATGCCCTGCGTGCCATCCGGGAAGCTGGCATTCCTCTGCGGAAAAACGTCCGCTTTCTGTTAGGCTGCAACGAGGAAAATGGTTCCACCGACCTGGAATATTATCTCCAGAAAGACACCATGCCGCCCCAGGTGTTCACGCCGGACGGCAGTTATCCCCTGATCCATCTGGAAAAAGGAATGCTCCGTTTGACATTTTCCAAGACAACGTTCGACCGGATCCATCAATTTGAAGCCGGAACTGCACCCAACGCTGTTCCGGCAAATGCATCCGCTGTGCTATCAGATGGACAAAAGCAAACATACAGCGGCACTGCTGCCCACGCCTCCACACCAGAAACAGGTGACAACGCCATTACCGGACTGTTGGCACAATTGACCCAGCAGGGCAATTTTCCGGACTGCGCCGCCTTGTCCAAACTGTTTCCTCACAACTGCACCGACGGCAGTGGTCTAGGCATTGCTTGTTCTGACGAAGAATCCGGCACACTGACCTGCGTATGCAGTATGCTCCAGATCCAGCATGGCCAGATACATGGCTGTATAGACATCCGTTATCCCATATCCGTCACAAAAGAAACAGTATTGCAGCAGGTGCAAAATGTCTTCGCAGCATACGGATTCCAATGCGAAGCACAGATCCAAAGTGACCCTCATCATACACCTAAAGATACACCTCTGGTACAGGATCTACTGGCAGTCTACGAAGAACAGACCGGGCAGCCCGGCACATGCATCGCCATCGGCGGTGGCACTTATGTTCACGACATCCCCGGCGGTGTGGCATTCGGCATGGAATATCCCGAATGGGATTACCATATGCACGGTGACAACGAATTTCTGCCCATTGACCAGCTTGTACAGAACACAGAAATGATGGCAGCAGCAATTTTGCGAATCTGTCAATAAACCCCTTTATCTCCGCCTTTTTTCGTATATTACCCCAAAAAATACAATTATTTATACCAGGAACTTGACAAAACAGCAAAATTAGTGTACTATATAGCTAGTAAGCTAAAGAAAGGACGTATACATATGACACAAAAACAATCTGCACTGTCTCTGCGAGATCCGCTGATGGTGCGCAATGCACGACTGGAAAGCCGCGGGCATAAACTGTGGCTGGAGATCCTGATCTTTCTGCTGGTTTTTCTGGTAGTCATGATCGCTGAAAATATCATCACCATAGTGCCTACCATAATAGGCATGGTACAGACGCCGGCATACCAAGAGTTTCTGGAATCTGTACAAAATGGTACATTTACCATGGAATCATACATGAATTCTATTATGGAGATCACAAAACAACTGCCCAGCTGGGTCACAACGGCAAGCCTGTTTGCCACTGCCGGCTGTATCATAGTCACTCTGATCTACTGTACAAAAATAGAAAAACGGAAGCTTTCCACCCTGGGTCTGACCCGAAAAAAAGGCATCTCGGAATACTGCATCGGGCTAGGCGTGGGACTGCTGATGTTTGTACTCGTGGTCGGGCTGAATCTGCTGTTCGGTGGTGTCAAGCTGGAAGGCATTGTATTCCAACCCAAAATGCTTCCTATTTTGATTTTCTCTTTCCTGGGATACTTGATTCAGGGAGCATCGGAAGAAATTCTATGCCGTGGTTACTTCTGTGTTTCCGTTTCCCGGTGGATGCCGCTCTGGGTCGGCATGGTAGTAAACTCCATCGCCTTTGCCTTTCTGCATCTGGCAAATCCGGGCTTGTCTCCCCTGGCGCTGCTGAATTTATTCCTTTTCGGTATCTTTATGACCGTATACATGATACGCCGGGGCAATCTCTGGGGTGCATGCGCCATTCATTCCATCTGGAATTTCGCCCAGGGGAATATTTTCGGGCTCCAGGTCAGCGGCATGACATCTGAAAATGCCATTCTCCGCACCATGCAAAAAGATAATATGACACTCTGGAATGGCGGCGAATTCGGACCCGAAGGTGGTCTTTGTGTGACATTCGTGTTGATCGCAGCGATCCTCATTGTCTGGCTCTTCTGCAAAAACCGGGATCTGGGACAGACGGCAGATCCAATCTTACAAAATGTACCGCAAACAATAACAGAACACAATTGATTTCCCTTATAAGATAGACGCAGTCGGTTAACGATTGCGTCTATTTGCATAATTACATAAATCCTGAAATATTACGCTGCTGCATCTTTAGGCGATACAGCAGACTGGGACACAATATTCCGATAGCATCCTTTAAAATACATTACATCCAAATTTCCACAAATTACGATAAGTTTTCCACCATCTTATTTGTGTAGTCCTACAAATCTCAGAAAAATCGGTTTTTCCCTTGACAAAGCAAAGTAAAAGTTGTATACTATCTAATGGGTTAGGTTTTCCTAACCCATTTTTCTCTAGAATAAGTTAGCTTTTTCTAACCTATTCTATTCCAGCATATTGCGAGGAGGATGGTTATGATGCCACTGACATTTGCAAATCCGGGGGAAGAAAACCTGATCAGAAAGATCGGCGGAAACCCGGAAACCAAAAAATTTCTGGAAAATCTGGGATTTGTCGTAGGCGGAAGAATCACCGTGGTAAATGCCATGGGCGGAAATGTCATCGTCAATGTCAAGGAATCCCGTGTGGCGATTTCAAAGGAAATGGCAAACAAAATTATGGTATAAGTACCTGTGCCGTTTCGGCAGCAGGTTTTGGAAAGGAGATTATTATGGCAACACTGCGAGAAGCAAAAGTCGGTCAGACCGTCCATGTCAAAAAGCTCACCGGCGAGGGCGCTGTGAAGCGCAGAATCATGGACATGGGCATCACCAAAGGGGTGGAGATCTTTATCCGTAAAGTAGCGCCCCTGGGCGATCCTGTTGAAGTCACTGTTCGCGGCTATGAACTGTCTCTGCGCAAGGCAGATGCTGAAATGATCGAAATCGAATAAACGAATGGTGCGCACAATTGCCGCTTCAAAAAAGCTGTGCGCCTATTTTTCAGCCAATCAGTTAGCTTTATCTAATTAAAACCATGAAAGGATGAATGCAATGGGTATCAAGATCGCATTAGCCGGCAATCCCAACGCCGGAAAAACCACGTTGTTCAATGCCCTGACCGGTTCCAACCAATTTGTAGGCAACTGGCCGGGTGTTACGGTGGAGAAAAAAGAGGGTAAACTGAAAGGACAAAAAGAGGTCATTATCACCGACCTGCCGGGTATTTATTCCCTTTCCCCATACACATTGGAGGAAGTCGTTGCCCGGAATTACCTGATACAGGAACGTCCGGATGCCATACTCAACATTGTTGACGGAACGAATTTGGAACGAAATCTGTATTTGACCACACAGTTGGTGGAGCTTGGAATTCCAGTCGTTGTTGCCATCAATATGATGGACGTTGTCCGGAAAAATGGCGACCAGATCCGCAAAGATCAGCTGGCAAAGGAACTGGGCTGTCAGGTCGTAGAAATCTCTGCATTGAAAGGCACTGGCGTGGAAGAAGCCGCTGCAGCAGCTGTCAGCGCCGCACAGAGCAAGACGCCCATGATTCCCCAGCACAAATTCGGTGGATGCGTAGAGCACGCTCTGGCGCACATTGAGGAAGCGTTTCTGCACGATGTACCGGAAGAGCAGCAGAGATGGTACGCCATCAAAATCTTTGAACGAGACGAAAAAGTTCTGGAGCAGCTGCGGATTCCCGAACAGACAAAATCACATATTGAAAGGGATATTGCCGCAGCAGAACAGGAAATGGATGACGATGCGGAGAGCATCATCACCAACGAGCGGTATCTGTACATTGCATCAATCATCAAGGATTGTCTGAAAAAGAAACAAACAGGCATGACGACTTCGGATAAGATCGACCGGATCGTTACCAACCGCTGGCTGGCACTGCCGATCTTTGCCGTTGTCATGTTTATCGTATACTATGTTTCTGTCACAACTGTGGGGACATGGGTCACTGACTTTATGAACGACACCCTCTTCGGCGGCTGGATCACCGATGGTGCAAACTATCTGTTGGAAAGCATTCACTGTGTCGGCTGGCTGCAAAGCCTGATCGTAGACGGCATCATCGGCGGTGTCGGTGCTGTCCTGGGATTCGTACCCCAGATGCTGGTATTGTTCCTCTTTCTGGCGTTCCTGGAATCCTGCGGCTATATGGCAAGAATCGCCTTTGTTGTGGATCGTATTTTCCGGAAGTTCGGTCTCTCCGGCAAATCCTTTATCCCCATGCTCATTGGTACAGGCTGCGGCGTACCGGGTATCATGGCAAGCCGTACCATCGAAAATGAGCGTGACCGCCGCATGACCATTATGACCACCACTTTCATTCCCTGCGGCGCAAAGGTGCCCATCATCGGATTAATCGCCGGCGCATTGTTTGGCAATGCCGGCTGGGTGGCAACATCCGCTTATTTCATCGGCGTCGCAGCAATTATCGTGTCTGGCATCATGCTGAAGAAAACCAAAATATTCTCCGGCGATCCGGCTCCCTTTGTCATGGAACTTCCGGCATATCATATGCCCACTGTAGGCAGCGTGCTTCGTTCCATGTGGGAGCGTGGCTGGTCATTCATCAAAAAAGCCGGCACCATTATTCTGCTCTCCACTATCGTACTCTGGTTCCTCATGGGCTTCGGTATGGAGAACGGCAGCTTCGGCATGGTTGAGGACATCGACAACTCCATCCTGGCAGTAATCGGCAGTGCAATTGCATGGATCTTTGCACCTCTGGGCTGGGGAGACTGGAAGGCAGCTGTTGCCGCAGTCACCGGACTCATTGCAAAGGAAAACGTCGTTGCCACTTATGGTTCTCTCTATCACTTTGCCGGAGAAGTTTCTGAAAATGGCGATGAGATCTGGGGGCAGTTTGCAGCCAGCTTCTCTGCACTGGCAGGCTACTCCTTCCTGGTGTTCAATCTGCTCTGCGCACCGTGCTTCGCAGCAATGGGTGCTATCAAGCGGGAAATGAACAATGCAAAATGGACTGCCTTCGCCATTGGCTATCAGTGCGTATTTGCCTATGCCGTTTCCCTGTGCATTTACCAGATCGGTTCCATTTTCACCGGAAATGTCAACGTTATCGGATTGATCGTAGCAATTGCTATCATTGTATTTATGATCTATATGCTGGTAAGACCCTACAAGGAAAGCAATAAGCTCGGCGCAAAAGTAAAGGTATAAACACATCATTTCCAAAGGAGGCAGTTTATGAGCAGTATCGGTACATGGATCGTGATCCTCATTCTGGCGGCAGTCATAGCCCTTGTGGTATGGAAGCTGGTAAAGGATAAACGAAACGGCAAGTCCTCCTGCGGATGCAACTGTGGCTGCTGTCCCAATTCCCAGCTTTGCCACAGCAAAACAGAAACAAAATCAAAATAAACCAAAAGCAAAACCGCATCGGGAACCTGTTCAGTCAAGCATCCGATGCGGTTTTATTCTATCTATCTCTTTCTGTTCAGGAAAAAGTAAAACGCTCATCTGAGGGAGCAGATGAGCGTTTTAGTAAGGGGATTTTTATGAAAAAAATTTTTAAGAAAGGATACTTATATTATACTCCGCAACCCCCTGTCTGTCAATAGAATCTAAGAACATTTACAAATATTCCATAAAATAAATACAAACTCATGCAACATTTCCAAGATCCCCGGTTTTTCAATTATTTCTCCTCAGATTTTTCCGCATTTTCCAAGACATGTACATCCACCTGCGGATATGGAATGGCGATCCCCTTGCGGTCGAACGCCTTTTTGACGTCCTCCAGCAGACGATAATGCAGTGCCCAGTAGTTCTCGCTTTTCGTCCAGACCTGCAAGCGCAGGGTCACTGCACTTTCGTCATGGCTGCTGACAAAAACCTCCGGTGCAGGGTCATGCAATGTCTCAGGCGCCGCCTGAACTGTATCCATAAGAACTGTACGTGCCATATCAATATCATTTTCATAGCTGATGCCGAAAAATAGATCCACCCGGCGCAATTCCTTATCTGTATAATTGATGATCTTGCTGCCGGAAACCACACCATTGGGAATGAAAACCGTCTTATTGTCCGGCGTTACAATTCGTGTATACAAAATTGTAATCGCCTCAATCTTACCGATCACACCGTCCACTTCCACAGTATCGCCCTCTTTCATGGGCTTGGAGAACAAGATAATGAATCCGCCGGCAAGGTTCGAAAGGCTGTCCTTTAACGCCAGACCCACTGCTACACCAGCAGATGCGATCACAGCAACAATAGAATCCATAGGCACATCCAGAATGGAAAGGACGATCACAACAAGCAATACATAGAGGATGATCTTGATGACCGACCGAACAAAGCTTGCCATAATGCCATCCATATTAGAGCGTTCAAAAGTGCGCCGAACAAAACGCATAACCTGTTTTATCAAGAAATATCCCACTGCCAAAAAAATCACCGCAAAAATCAATTCCGGCAGTTTATCCAAAAAAGGCTGGAACAAGTTTGAGAGAATGCTCGTTGTCTGTTCTACCTCATGACTAACAGTATCTACCACATTCTGTACAGGTGCAGCTTCAGTTGTTTCTGTTGCAACAGTGACCATCTCTGTTGACAGCATACTGCTCATATTTTCACCTCCTCCGCAGCGCATTTTCCCTATTATACCTTATTTCCCGAAAAAGGTCAAGGCGATGAATCGCAGATTTCTGAGGATCACCCAATATGTAAAAAGCAAAAAGCTCCCTTTCTCAGACTACCGGAATATCACGGAAAGTCCGACAAAGGGAGCATTGCGAAAATACGATATCTGATATGTACAGAAAATGCTTATTTCTGTGCCATTCCCAGCTCAATCGCCTTCAGATTGGAGGCAATCAGATGTGCACGCTTCGGCGGAATGCACTTTTCCATTGCTTTCTGTACCGTCTCCATAGAGAACAGACTTGTCTCTGCCAGCATTCTGCCCAGCAGAACCATATTTGCCGCACCATTCAGCCCGGCATCTGATGCCATATCTGTTGCCGGCAGAGAGATTGCCTTCACATCACTGCGGGTGCATTTCTCGTCCACGATGGAATTGTCCAACAATACCAAACCGCCCGGCTTTACCGCATCAATAAACTTCTTATAAGAAGGACCGTTCATAGCGATCAGATAATCCGGATTTGCCACAACGGGAGAACCGATCGGCTCATCAGAGATGCAGACAGAGCAATTTGCGGTGCCTCCACGCATTTCCGGACCATAGGACGGCAGCCATGAGATCTCACGATTGTCGATCAGTGCACAATATGCCAGAACCTTTCCGGCAAACAGAATGCCCTGTCCGCCGAAACCAGCTAAAATAATTTCCGTTGTCATGCCTGTGCTGCCTCCTCTGCTGTAACATCCTTATACACACCCAGCGGATAGTATGGGATCATCTTGTCCTTGACAAATTCCATGGATTCCGCCGGAGAAAGTCCCCAGTTGGTGGGGCAAGTGGAAAGCACTTCAATAATGGACAAACCACGCTTTGCCTTTTCGTTTTCGAAAGCCTTGCGGATTGCCTTCTTGGCTTCCCGGATATGGGGAACAGTATCAATTGCCACACGCTGTGCCAAAGCAGTACCGCTGAGGGTCGCCATCATTTCGCAGATGCGGATGGGGAAACCAGCAGTATCCGTATTCCGTCCGAAAGGTGTCGTCTGAGTTACCTGCCCTGGCAGTGTTGTCGGTGCCATCTGACCGCCTGTCATGCCATAGGTGGTGTTGTTGATGAAGATAATCACCAGATTCTCCCCACGAGTACCCACATGAACCGTCTCTGCTGTACCGATGGCAGCAAGATCGCCGTCACCCTGATAGGTGAATACCATCTTATCCGGGTTCACACGCTTTGCACCTGTTGCCACAGCCGGTGCTCTGCCGTGAGGTGCCTCAATGACATCACAGCCAAAATAATTATAGGACATAACAGAACATCCTACCGGAACAACGCCGATAGTCTCGCCCTCAATGCCCATTTCATCAATCACCTCGCAGACCAAGCGGTGCACGATACCATGACCGCAGCCCGGGCAAAAATGGGTCGGCACATCCAGAAGGGACTTGGGATGATCAAATACAACTGCCATTATTCTGCACCTCCTGCCAATTTTTCAATTTCTGCCAGCACTTCTGCCGGGGTCGGGATCACGCCGCCGGTTCTGCCGAAGAAAGCCACCGGCAGACGGCACTGAGTTGCCAGACGAACGTCATCGATCATCTGACCCATGGACATTTCCACATCCAGGATCTGGGACGCATGCTTTGTTGCCTCACACAATTCCTTCTTCGGGAACGGCCACAAGGTCTTGGGACGGAACAGACCTGCCTTGATGCCATTGCGCCGTGCGCTGGTAACTGCGGACTTTGCCACACGGGCAGATGCACCATAAGCGGTTACTACGATCTCAGCGTCCTCACAACAGTACAGCTCTGCGTCTGTTTCGGTTTCTTCAATGATCGCATAGCGCTTGAAGCGTTCCTGCACCTTTGCCTCCAGCAGCGGTGCGTCCAGATACAGAGAGTTGATGATGTGATGCTCATGCGCACCCTTATGACCACAAGCTGCCCAATCAGACTTATCCGGCAGCTCTGTACGGGGTTCAGGGAATGTCACCGGTTCCATCATCTGTCCCAGCAGACCGTCTGCCAGAATCATTGCCGGCATACGGTACTGATCTGCCTTGTCAAATGCCAATGTTACAGTATCCACCATTTCCTGCACAGAACACGGTGCATACACAAGAATATGAAAATCGCCGTGACCCATAGCGTGGGTTGCCTGATAATAGTCCGACTGCGCCGGCTGGATAGAACCCAGACCCGGACCGCCGCGCTGTACGTTAATGATCAGACCCGGCAGGTCAGAGCCTGCCATGTAAGAAATGCCCTCTGCCTTCAGGGAAACACCCGGCGAAGAGGAGGATGTCATTGCACGCACGCCGGTAGACGCTGCGCCAAGAACCATATTGATGGCAGCGATCTCCGACTCTGCCTGTAAAAAGACACCGCCGGATTTTTCCATACGTTTTGCCATATATGCAGACAGTTCTGTCTGCGGTGTGATCGGATAGCCAAAGAAGCACTTACAGCCGGCACGAATCGCCGCCTCTGCCAATGCCTCATTGCCTTTCATGAGACTTCTTTCCATTGGGGTTAACCTTCTTTCTACTTTTGAATGGTGATTGCGCAGTCCGGGCACATCATAGCACACATTGCACAGCTGATGCAAGCATCCTGATCGGTGCAGACCGCAGTGAAATAGCCTTTTTCGTTGCGTTTTTCCTTTTGCAGTGCAACGATTTTCTTGGGACATGCCGTCACGCAAAGTCCGCATCCCTTACAGCGTTCAAACTGTACCTGCATTTTCTCCATCTGACTCACCCCTTTCTACGTGCAGTAAGCTACTGTTCATTTTTATAGAATTGATATTTCTGATCTCTGATATCTCACTGTTCCCAAACCGGCTTCACATACACCTGTACCGGAAATGGATCCGGAACATTTATTCTCAGATCTTCCCGATAAGTGGTGTATACCAAAGGCAGCTGTGCCTGCTTTGCGATTTCTTCTGCATAGGGCAGTGCATTCAGAATGGTCTGCGCAGTGGTTTCTCTACCCAGATTGGAATTATTCACAATACCCGTGTGGCGCATCCGGGAGACCGCTTCGATCTCACGCATCAGCGTCAGCGTCTCACCCGGTTCTTCCGTGAGATAGCGATAGCGGTTGATCACATACCACATATCCAGCTGATCCGGCACATAGGCAGAAAAGCCCTCTGCATACCGTCCCAGCCCGATGGCACCAGCGTCATCGCCGCCTACATCTACAATAAGATATCCCGGTTCGTATGCCATACGTTCCATATCAAAGGAGATCGCCGGGATGTCCAGGCTGGTATTGGCATACATGGACGCCGCAAGCGTAATGCCGTGAGATTCAAACAGCCCGGCAAAATCCGCCGTGCGGAAATAGGGATTGACAATATCAAAATCCACCACTGTGACCTTTTCTCCGGCATCTGCCAGGCGAAGTGCCAGATTTACTGCCAGATTGGTTTTGCCGGATCCGTAATGTCCGGTGATGATGGTTATTTTTTTCATAGGGGCTCCTTTCTGCGTCTGTCCGCACACGACCTTTATTATACCACAACTATCGACAGAATGCAACTGTTTGACACAATTTATTCCCCAATCAAAACGTGAAAAAGGCTGTTCCATATGCCAGACCGCCGCCAAACCCAGACAGCATCACTGTTTCACCCCGCTGTATACCGCCGCTGCGCACACATTCGTCCAGGGCAATGGGAATAGATGCCGCAGAAGTGTTCCCACAGTGTTCGATATTCATAAAAAATTTCTCCATAGGTTCTTTCAGCTGTTTCGCCGCAGTCTGAATAATACGTGCATTTGCCTGATGACAAATATATTTGTCCGGCAGCCCACCAGCCTGCTCCGCTGTCCGCAAAATACTGCCTGTCAATGCCTGTACAGCAAAGGTATACACTGCCCTGCCTTCCATCGACACCTTCTGCTGCTTCGGTTCTGCATCTGCATGGGAAAAGGGATTCGGCAGCGTGTAATTTCTGGGGCAGTACAACACCTGATCATCCCCTTTTGCACCGCCGTCGAAATAATACGCCGTATTCTCATCCAGTTCCAATACGGCAGCTCCGGCACCGTCTCCGAAGAGGACGCAGGTATTCCGGTCTGAAAAGTCCGTGATCCGGCTCAGAAGCTCACTGCCTGTTACCAGCGCATACTTTTTCTCCGGTACAGCACACAGCAGCGCACGTGCCGTATGCAGGGCATAGAGAAACCCGGTACAGGCAGCGCTCATATCAAAGGCAAAGACATGCTCCGACAATCCACATTCTCTCTGTAACAGACAAGCAAGAGAGGGTACCATAGTCTCTCCCGTCATCGTCGCACAGATCACCACGCCAATCTCCTTTGGGTCAATGCCGGCCATAGCCATAGCACGTTCTGCGGCAGTCTTTGTCAAAGCCAGATTCGTCTCTCCATCTGCAATATGCCGCTGTTCGATCCCGGTTCTCGTCCGGATCCACTCGTCACTGGTTTCCACAATACCTTCCATATCTGCATTGGTGACCACTTGAGACGGCACACAGCTTCCTGTTCCCAACAAACGAATTCCAATTTCCTGTTTCATACATCAAGTTCCTCCACATTCTATCCAAACCAGCTGTCTCACTGAGAGAAGTCAGTTTCGAAAATATTCCAGTGCCAAAGCACTGCCTGATGCAATTAGTATACCTGCTTTTCCCAGTAGAATCCACCCATTCCCATGAGAATCGGGTCTACAAATCTCAAAAAAGAACGACTTTGGAGGAGAACAAGCACAAAAAATGGAGCAGAAACGCATTCTGCCCCAATATATCCTATCCTTTTGGAAACAACGATAATCGAAGTATCCGGTGCTCTGCCGCACATTTCCATAAATAACAAAATGTCAGCAAAATCTGGAGCACGCCTGCGACCAGATAGACAACGCCAATGCCCGATATAGGAAATGTCACATGAAGTGACACTGCTGTAAACCAGATGATCCCTGTAATACAGATAAAACGCCACACATACGGCCACCAGAGAACTGCAAGTACCAGCCATACAACAAAACAGGCAGGAGCGGCATAGCAAAGCACACGAGAATTCCACACTTCTGCAATCTCCGGCGCCAGGAATTGGAAAAAGCAGATGGTCAGAAACGCCGCCAGCCATACGCCGCCTATGGACAGCAGAGTAATAAAATAGTGCTTCCACGTAAATCTACTAGCAGTAGAATCGACGGTTTTCGGCTCTATTTCGTTTTTTTCTATCTGCGAATAGATCAATTCATTCACACTCACACCAAAGATCTCAGAAAGCCGGATCAGCGTCATCGCATCCGGGATTCCCTCTCCCGTTTCCCTTAATTAAAGATATTGTTGGGTAAAAAAGAAAGGTCAGTCGATT
>NZ_DXUU01000028.1 GCF_019417665.1 Ruminococcus sp. | reverse complement strand
TTTATTATACTAGGTTTTTCTCTGTTTGTATAGGGGGTTTTTAGAGATGCCCTATTGAATTGAGCTACAGAGAGCATATAAAAATTGATGTTGTCATAAAGAGTGATGTGCTAGATGTTGACCTAATATCATATATGGGTGGGTTTGACCAAAAAGGTATTGATGAGAAGAAAGCACGGCTTTTTCTATTGGCATACTTGGATGTAGTTCCTGTATTAATCCAGGAATATAGTACCGATAAAGAAAATGAATTGTGGAATACAGAACGTTATGTTGAATTTATTATGGATGTTGCAGATACAATTGCTAAAAAAATCGATGATAAAAAAGCTTCAATTGAACGGCTTAGCTAAAAAAAGATAATGAGCGCTTATACGAGGAATTCTCTCTAAACCTTAAACTATATAAAAAAGCGATTTGTGTAGTGTACAAACATCTCCATATCGGTTTGCTTGCAAGTTAAACTTACGG
Source organism: Ruminococcus sp. (assembly GCF_019417665.1). Lineage (GTDB taxonomy): Bacteria > Bacillota > Clostridia > Oscillospirales > Ruminococcaceae > Ruminococcus_C. The sequence goes on along the minus strand of NZ_DXUU01000028.1, from coordinate 36,584 downwards.
TATATGTATTGGATGATGGAATACCATCACGAATACCGAAGAAAGACAGAGAAGATTCTGGAGCATGTGGCGAGTATCGATGAAAAGATGAAATAACGCAATAACCCGGCGGTACTACAGGATAATTCCTGCGGTGTCGCCGGGTTTTTACTACATGGTTATCGTTTTGATGTTTGTTTTGTCGTACTAAGTGTCGTACTGCTAAAAAGTCGTACAATCAAAAAAACGCAGCCCCAGGAAAGTTCCCGAAACTGCGTAAAAAACTGGTCTGAGTGACCCGACTTGAACGGGCGGCCTCTACCACCCCAAGGTAGCACGCTACCAACTGCGCCACACCCAGATCTATTTTTTTACAAGCGTTTTACATAATCCACGTTGCGCCTGCTTTTAAATTATAGCATAAGAATTGGCATTTGTCAATGGACTTTCACGAAAAAATATATTTAATATAATATATTTTTTTACAATTCAATATACCGATCTACAATATATTATGGCGTTGCCTTGCGCTTTTTGGGGAAATGTCAGGCTATGGTATGGCATATTCCGCAATTTCTATGCTTGACAAAAAGAATTTCTATGCTTGACAAAAAGAATTTCTATGCTTGACAAAAAGAAATGCTTGCATTCTCTCGCAAAAAGTGTTATAATAATCTCATTCGTGTGCAGACAGCACGGATAGTGTATGATCCAAAGCTGGAACTGCAAATCATTCTAATATGATTGGAAGGTAATTGATATGAAAAAACATGCTTTCAGATATCTGGCACTCTGTGTCAGTGCGACACTTCTTATGGGAACACTGGGCGGCTGCGGCTCCAAGTCGAAGAATAGCTCTGCGGATGAAATCGGCGATTCCTTCGTTATTACGCTGCATCCCGATGTGGCACCTATCACCTGCGAAAATTTTGAGAACCTCGTGAAGGACGGTTTCTATGACGGCTTGACATTCCACCGTGTAGTCAAGGACTTCATGGCACAGGGCGGCGACCCCAACGGCAACGGTACTGGTGGCAGCAGTGAGACTATCAAGGGCGAATTTGCGGAAAATGGCGTGGAAAATAGCCTTTCCCACACCAGGGGTGTCGTATCCATGGCACGTTCCAACGATAACGACAGCGCATCCAGCCAATTCTTCATCTGCTATTCCGACGACTGCACCTTCCTGGATGGCAAATATGCCGCTTTCGGCGAGGTGACAGAGGGGATGGAGGTTGTGGATTCGTTTCTGGAAGTAGAACGCTCCCTGGGTAGTGACGGCGATCTCTCCTCTCCTAACAGCCCCATTGTTATGGAAGAAGTCAAGATGATCGACGACGATGCCGACGGCAATCCCCGTGTTCAGATCACCATGAACGATTTTTTGAACGGTGACAGCAGCGCAGAATAATTTTGTATTGCGAATGGTCTACAGCAGGCACGTATCCGGGTCGGGCGTGCCTGCTGTGCTGTCCGTATCATAATGGCAGCAGTACTGCCGTAACATTTGGGAGGAATCCAGTATGTCTAACATCACTCGTTTTTTTGAAACCATGCAGCAGAGCCGTGTGGCATTTATCGGCACTGGCGTCACAAACGGCGATATCATCCGCTTGTTCCGTAAAAAGGGGATTGACGTGACCCTGCTGGACAGAAAGTCCCCGGAACAGCTGGGGGATGCTTACGGCGAATTCCAGGCGCTGGGCGTTTCCTTCCGTCTGGGAGAGACCTATCTCGATAGCCTGACGGATTTCGATGTGGTATTCCGTTCGCCGGGTATGTACTATCACAATGCAAAACTACAGGAGGCACGAAAAGCCGGAGTCGTGATCACTTCTGAGATGGAAGTATTCTTCTCTCTGTGTCCCTGCAAGATCTACGCCGTCACCGGTTCTGACGGAAAAACTACTACTACCACGCTGATCTCCGAATTCCTGTCCCGTGCCGGATTCCGAGTACACAAGGGCGGGAATATCGGGCGTGCTCTGCTGCCCATCATTGAGAATATCCGGGAAGAAGACGCCGCTGTGGTGGAGCTGTCCAGCTTCCAGCTGCTGTCCATGCGCCAGTCTCCGGATGTGGCGGTCATCACCAATATTGCGCCCAATCATCTGGACGTTCACGGCACCATGGAGGAATACATCTACGCCAAGACCAACCTCATTGCCCATCAGGATGCCTTCTCCCGGACGGTACTCAATCTGGATAACGAACCCACCATGAATCTGGCATCCATGGTACGCGGCACGCTGACCACCTTCTCACGCCGCACAAAGCCGGAATACGGCACTTTCCTCCGGGAGGACGGCATGCTCTGCTATACGGAACAGGACAGCGTAACGCCTGTGGTACACAAGGACGATATCCGCATTCCAGGGATGCATAATGTGGAAAACTATCTGGCAGCCATTGATGCGGTCTGGGGGACGGTTTCTGTGGAGGATATTCAGTACGTGGCAAAGAACTTCGGCGGCGTGGAGCATCGCATTGAATTCGTCCGGGAACTGGACGGCGTGAAGTGGTATAACGACAGTATCGCCACAAGTCCCACACGAGTTCTCGCCGGACTGCGTTCCTTCTCCCAGAAGCTCATTGTCATTATGGGCGGCTATGACAAGAAAATTCCCTTTGAACCCATGGCGGATACGGTCTGCCAGCAGGTAAAGCTGGTGCTCCTCATGGGTGTCACTGCGGAGAAGATCGAAGCTGCCATCCGTGGCAGCCAGTATTATCAGGAGGGCGCACCGGAACTGGTACATGTCAGCTCCATGGAAGAGGCAGTGCAGGAGGCACGGAAGCGTGCAAAGTCCGGGGATATTGTGACACTTTCTCCGGCATGTGCCAGCTTCGATCTGTATCCCAACTTCGAGGCACGTGGTATTCACTACAAAAATCTGGTAAAGGAGCTGCACTGAGATATGGATTTTATCACAGTACTGACCCAGCTGACTGCTCCTGCCGGTGTTTCCGGCAGTGAGATGCCCATTGCACAGACTGCCGCTGCACTTCTGGAACCTTATTGCGATCAGGTGGAATGCACCCAGGGCAACGTCTTGGGGATTCTGGGGGAGCGCAGCCCGGAAAAGCCCCATGTACTTCTGGATGCCCATATGGATCAGGTGGGCTTTCTGGTGACAGCTATCACCGAGGACGGCTTTGTCCGGGTGGGCAATGCAGGGGGTATGGACTATCGTCTCATGCCGGCACAGCGTGTAATGCTCCACGGCAAACGGGAAATTCCCGGGGTGATCTGCTGTATGCCGCCCCATTTGCAGGGCGGTGAGGAGCATGTGCTCTCCGTCACGGAGCTTGCCATTGATACAGGCTATGCAAAATCGGAGCTGGAACAGTGGATCGCACCGGGAGACAGCGTATCCTTTGATATGCCCCTGCGTGCCATGGAATACGGCAGGGTAGCCGGCTGTTCTCTGGACGACCGCTGCGGTATGGCGGCGATTCTGTACGCACTGGAACTGGTTGCAGGGGAAGCACTGCCCTGTTCCGTCAGCGTCCTCTTTTCCACACAGGAGGAGACGGGAGAACGTGGTGCCACCATCGGTGCATATACCATCGACCCGGACATTGCCCTTGCCGTAGATGTGACTTTTGCACTGGGACATGGGGACGACCCGGTGAAGTGCGGCAAAATGGGCGGCGGTCCCATGATCGGTATCTCGCCGTCCCTGTCCCGTGGGGTAACAGATGCACTGATCGCTGCGGCAGAAGGGGAGCATATCCCATGGCAGCCGGAGGTCATGTCCGGTATGACGGGAACGAATGCAGACCGGTTCTCCGTCACAAGAGGCGGCGTCTGTGCAGGAACGGTTTCCATTCCATTGCGCTATATGCATACGCCCTCTGAGGTGATTCAGATTTCGGATGTGAGAGAAACAGGCGAGCTGCTGGCGGCGTATCTCAGGAGGTGCGGAACATGCTGAAACATTTGAAAGAATTATGCGATCTCTGTGCCGTATCCGGCGATGAGGGGGCTGTCCGGGAGTATATTATCCACGTTCTGGAGCAGACCGACCATGTCTCCTGGGAGATCGACCCTCTGGGCAGTCTGCTGGTACAGAAGCACGGCAGAAATCGTGCCCCTCATAAGCTGATGATCAGCGCCCATATGGACGAGGTAGGGATTATCGTGACCCACATCAACGGAGACGGTACCCTGTGTATCGCACCGGTAGGCGGCGTGGATGCAGCTGTGACCATGGGACGGCAGGTACTGGTGGGCAGGGAACGGATTCCCGGTGTCATTGGTGCAAAGCCAGTGCATCTGCTTTCCAAGGAGGAAAAGGATGCACTGCCCAAATTCAGCAGCCTGACGCTGGATATCGGCGCATCTTCCGGGGAAGAGGTACGGAAGCTTGCCGGCATCACCGAGGGCACCTATGCCTATTTTGCACCGGATTTCCGGGAGATGGGGAATAACCGCATATGCAGCAAGGCAATTGACGACCGTGCCGGATGTGCACTGCTTCTGCATCTGCTGGAACAGGATGTGCCCTATGATTTCACTGCGGCATTTCTGGTGCAGGAGGAGATCGGACTGCGTGGGGCAAAGGCTGCGGCATATACTATTGCACCGGAATTCGCATTGGTACTGGAGGCAACTACAGCGGCGGATATTGCCGGGGCTGAGGGGGATGCCAGAGTATGCAGTCTGGGCGGCGGTCCTGTGGTATCCTTCATGGATCGCAGTACCATTTACGATCGGGAGATGTACCGTCTTGCTTTTGAGATCTGCAAGGCAGAGGGCATTCCCTGTCAGACAAAGTCCCGTATCGCCGGAGGCAATGACAGCGGTGCCATTCATGTGAGCCGTGGAGGCGTGCGCACGCTGGCAGTATCCCTGCCCTGCCGCTATCTCCACTCGCCGTCCTGTCTGGCAGACCTGACAGATCTGGACGCTTGCGCAAGGCTCATTCCCATCTTACTGGAAAAACTCATGGAAGAAGTATAATCCTTATGATACAACAAATCACATCGTTTACTGCCGGAGAGATTGCCTTTCTGGAACAGAGCTGGCGTGGCAGACAGATGCTTGCCTACCAGAAAGCATACGGCGGTACCTATGATTTCTGCCGTTTTTTCCGGGTGACATCCCCGGAGGGAAGGGGCTGGATGTTCCTGTTCAATGCCACGCTCCTGATCTGTGCGGAGGAGAACGTGGCTGCGGAGGAAATCTGCGCCTTTACTGCCATGCATCTGCCATTCCGTGTGGAATGTCCGCCCTTTTTGCTGGATGCACTGGGACAGATACCCAATTACCAGAAGCTGCACCGTGCAGCATTTGCCCTGACGCCTGCGGCGACTTCGGAGCAGTTCTGCCCGGAGGACGTGGATACAGCGCCGAAATTGCAGGATGTCTACGAGATCCTGCAGGAGGGCTTTCCCAATCTGCTGGAATATTCCCTGTGGCTGACGGATGTATCCCATCGCTGCCGCCATGGTATGAGCCGGGTGCTGACCTATAAGAACAGCTCCACCCTGACGCTGATCTACGACTGGAAGGATTACGTTCTGGTGGGACAGGTGGCAACCAGACGTGCCCAGCGTGGCAGTGGATACGCCCGGGATTTTCTCCGCTGGACAGCCGCACAGCTGGCACAGCAGGGGAAACAGGCAGTACTGTTCGCACTGGATGTACGCATCAGTTTTTACCGGGAGATCGGCTTTCAGGAGATCGCCTCGGAATATGTGCTGGAGCGACAGGATATCCAAAAAGAGGAACAAGAGAAAGGAGCACTGTGATCCATGGAAATACAGGAATTTTTCCCTCTGGACGACCGTCTGCTGGAAGCAGCGGAACAGGCAGAGGAACGCTGTCGGGATGACTTTGCGAAAATAGAAGAAAACGCCGCCTATAACGGGGCAAAGGTACTGGCAGCCTTTCAGAAGAGCCGTGTCAGTGAGCCGTGCTTCTACGGCACCACAGGCTACGGCTACGGCGATCAGGGCAGGGAAGTCCTCGATCAGGTGGTAGCCAATACATTTGGCACAGAGGATGCGCTGGTACGTCACAATTTCGTCTCCGGTACCCATGCACTGAGCGTGGCACTCTTCGGTATCCTGCGTACCGGGGATAAGATGGTTTCCCTGACAGGACGTCCCTACGATACGTTGGAGGGCGTCATTGGTCTGACCGGGGATGAAAAAAGCGGTTCCCTGAAAAATTTCGGCGTGCAGTACGAGGAAGTTCCTCTTCTGGCAGACGGTACGCCGGATTATGACGCAGTACCCGAAGCAGTCCGGGGTGCAAAGGTGGCATATATCCAGCGTTCCCGGGGATATTCTCTCCGCCCGGCACTGACCACGCCGCAGATCGAACGTCTAGCAAAGCTGGTACGCAATACAAACCCGGAGGCAGTCATTATGGTGGATAACTGTTATGGGGAATTTGTGGAGACACGTGAGCCGGTACAGGTGGGATGCGATCTCATGATCGGCTCCATGATCAAAAATGTGGGCGGCGGCATTGCACGCACCGGCGGTTATATTGCTGGGAAGAAGGAACTGGTGCAGCAGTGCGCCGAACGGCTCACTTGTATCGGTATGGGCAAGGAAGTAGGCTGTACACTGGATATGAACCGGGAGCTGTATCTGGGCTTTTTCCATGCTCCGGATACGACCGCAAGTGCCCTGAAAACAGCGGATTTTGCAGCGGCATTGTTCGGTCAGCTGGGATTTTCCTGCTACCCAAAGGTGGGCGAGGAGCGTGGCGATATTGTGGAAGCCATCCAACTGGGGGATGAGGTGCGTTTGACTGCATTCTGTCAGGGTATCCAGCAGGGATCGCCAGTAGATGCATTTGTGGTACCCGAGGCGTGGGATATGCCCGGTTATACCAGTAAGGTCATTATGGCGGCAGGCGCATTTACCATGGGTGCGTCCATTGAGTTGTCTGCCGATGCACCCATCCGGGAACCCTTTGCCGTCTGGATGCAGGGCGGTATTACCTACACTTCCGGCAAGATCGGCATTCTCCTTGCGGCACAGAAGCTTCTGGAACAGGGTCTGATTTCCCTTTGAGGGGAACGGTTTCCACGTAACCCCTGACACCTGTAGGGGCGGATATCATCCGCCCGCAGATTCCCGGCAATTCTGTAATTGTACAATTGTAGGGGCGAACTGTGTTCGTCCGTCTGATATTTACCCTTGTATTGTGCCGAAACAGTATCAAAAATGTTACAAATGGCTACAATTTAAGCTGGAATGCCAGGAAATTACCGAAAAACAGTTGACATCCATTCGTGTTACTGGTAGAATAAAATGTGCAGGATTCGCCTGGGGGCGTATTATCCTGCCCAATTAGCAATGAAGAAAAATAGGAGGTATCGCTTTGGGAGAACGGAAACTATGCTTTGGCTGTATGGAACGCACGGAATTTTCCGGGGGTGTCTGCCCGAACTGCGGATATTATGACCAATCTCCGAGTGACCCGTCTTTTATTATTCCAGGTACACAGCTGAATCAGCGTTATATCGTAGGCGTCGCGCTTTCCGCAAACGGCGAAGGCGTCACCTATCTCGCTTATGATCAATCCATTGGTTGTAAGGTGCTGCTGCGGGAGTATATGCCACATAACCTTTGCAACCGTGTCACCGGCTCGCCGGTCATCAGCGTCATTCCGGCACGTTTGGCGCAGTATAAGGCACTTATGGCAGAATTCACAGAGCTGCATAAATCCCTGGCACGCTTACGGGGTCAGGTACATGTGAGCACCGTAGTGGATCTCTTTGCAGAAAATAATACAACTTATGTGGTAGATGAATATGTGGGCGGTATCCGCTTTGTGGACTACCTGAAGGACAATGCCGGGGAGCTGACCTGGGGACAGCTGTCCCGGATGCTGCCGCCTCTCATGACTACCTTAAGCCTGCTGCATAATTCCGGCGTGGTACACCGTGCCATTTCACCGGATACCATCTATGTGACGGAAAAAGGGGAACTGATTCTCACTGCCTTTTCTATTGCGGCAGTGCGTACTGCCAATACGGAGCTAGAGTGCGAGATCTACAACGGCTACGCTGCGCCGGAACAGTACGCAGCAAATGGCAGGCAGGGTACTTGGACGGATGTCTATGCCGTCTGCGCCGTGATTTATCGTGTCCTCACCGGATCTATGCCGCCTTCTGCCATCAGCCGTATGGAAAATGATAATCTGGTGGCACCGGCTGTACTCAACACCAATGTACCCCGCCATGTGTCCAATACCATTATGCAGGGGCTGAATCTAAACGGTTCTGAGCGTACCCAGACAGTGACGGAGCTTGTGACATGCCTTTTTGATGAACATGCCGCAGAGGAGGATATGATTTACGGCGGCTATGACCCAGGCTATGGTCAGAACTATGAGCCTCAAAATCAGGTGCCCTATGCCGATGAATCTTACAATGGCTATGAGGAACAGGAATATACCGACTATGACACAGGTTATTCCGATGACTATGCCTATGATGACTATCAGGAAGAGGACTATGACGCACCTCAGAAAGCCGGGGCAGTGGATCGACTGAAGGTGCCTATTATTGTGGGTATCGTCCTGTTGCTGGTGTTACTTATTTGCGTCTTTGTCTTTGCAGGCGATCTCTTCGACAGCGGCGAGGAATCTTCTGCATTGCAGACTACGACTGTGACTCAGGATACACTTCCTGCGGAAACAGAAACTGCTACCACAGAAGAAGCCAGCGGCGACAGCATTATGCCAAGTCTCCTGGGGAAGAACTTCGAAAACCAGAAGAGTCAGTATGCCTCCTGGATCTCTTTTGACGTGGAGGAAGTGTTCAGCGATGAATATGCTGCCGGTCAGATCTGTTGGCAGGAATACGAAGCCGGTGCGACTTTTGATTCCTCCCGTCCCGTAAAGGTACAGGTCAGCAAAGGTCCAGCAACCGTCCAGCTTCCGTCTTATTCGGGCTATGGTGTAAACTCCTATTCACAGAAGCTGGATGAACTGCGCATCCCATATACTACTATATCGGAAGAAAACCAAGGTTACAGCAACGGCGGTATTATCCGTGTTGTCATCACCAAGAACGGTCAGGAAACAGATGTCGCTCCGGGTGATACCGTGAATCTGAATGAGAACTATATGGTCACTGTGTATTATGCCAACAATCCAATTCCGGAGACTACTGAACCGCCTACGACAGAACCTCCGGCGGAAACAGAACCTCCGGCGCAGACTACCATCCCGGCAGAACCTCCGGCAGCAACAGAACCTCCAGCAGCAGGGGAATCTCCGGCACAATAATGTTACTTTATTATATGTATTATGCAGACTAACAGTCATGTTGGTCTGCATTTGTTTTTGGAACGTAGGGGTGGGCATCATTCGTCCACACAGTGGATTTTCAATTCTGTCCACATGCCCGGGTGTATCATAATAATTCTGATTTTCTTTTAGAAATACAAATATAGTTATAGTATAGATACAATAAGAGTCAAACTAATAAAAAATATTTAAGGTGACAGATATATAATATTATCATGTGTATAGTTGTAAAAGAAAAGAAAAATATCAAATTCTCTTTCTTTTGTAAAAACCGCTTATTTTTCATGAAAAAACGTGAAAAAAACTGTTGACTTTCACTTGTAAGCGTGGTAAGATAATATCAAGGAAAGGGAACAACGAACAGGAGCTGGCGAGAAGCTCATGGGCGATGAGTTCCCAAACGATAGGTTTCCCAAGGTTTAAGGTTTATCCTTTTGTGGAAACGATTTTACATCAAAAAGGAGGGCGAGGTCCGATGGCAAATGAAGAGTCACAGCTGCATATGCTGTCAGCGTCGGGTACTTCGTCGGCTGCACAAATGTAAGAGGGTAGCGAGGAATCGGTTCTGACCGATTGAGAGCACTCAGGTAATGATAATGAATTGTGAGCCGCTTGATCCGATGAATGACGTAAGCAACTGTTTACGCCGCAAATCTGTTATTGGAATTGGCAGCATATGGTTTTCTAATTCAATGCGATGACGGCATTGAATCTCCGACTGAAATGTCTTTATATATATGCTGATCGGAACCAAGTAACAAACTTTAGGTGATTCCCATGAAGTGAATTGTTTTGATTTTTGGGTTAAAATCTCCGAAGAAAAGGTGAGTCCCATGGAAGAAGCATTCTGTGTTATTTGAAATTGAATACAGGAAAGGTGAGTCCCATGGCTTGATTGGTATTGTACGAAGAAAATCATAGAAGCGTGTTCAGGAGAAAGGGCGTGTTTCATATGTGGTTTTTGAAACGAATTTGTGTACGGTACGAAACAACGTGAGGAGTGAGTCCAATCGAAACGCTTGTGAAAGAATGAAAGTTCTTTCGACTTTATTTAAATTGAATATGTTGCAAATCCGGAATGGAGGTCTCCTGTTCCGGATTTTTTGCGTACATAATATAGCTCTGAAAAGCCTGAAACAACACCCTGTCAAGATTAGTCTCGCTAGAAAACGCCACCGCTGTTCCTATGATGCTTTCCTCGCTTCAGTTTTACATGCTTTTCATATGTAAGCCCTGGAATCTTTTTCTTTACAAGTGAAGCTTTTTGTGATATAATAAGACATATCATTATAAGATGTAAGACAAATGAAAAAGGAGAGCATTTATGACAAATCATATCATCCGAATCGACCGCCTGTCCAAAAGCTTTGGTCAGGTGAGAGCTGTACAGGATCTAAGCTTTCAAGTCAGAGAAGGGGAGCTGTTTGCTTTTCTGGGTATCAATGGTGCCGGAAAAAGCACCACGATCTCCATTATGTGCGGACAGCTTGCAAAGGATACTGGGACAGTTCAGATCGATGGTATCGACCTGGATAAAAACACAGAAATGATCAAGCGCAGTTTAGGGGTTGTATTTCAGAATTCCCTGCTGGACAAAGCACTGACCGTACAGGACAATTTAGAAAGCCGTGCGGCACTATACGGTATCACTGGAAAGGCATTCCAAGCCCGATTGGAGTCTCTTGCCGCATTGCTGGATTTTTCTGATTTACTGCGGCGTACCGTAGGGAAACTTTCCGGCGGTCAGCGGCGCAGAATCGATATTGCCCGGGCACTGCTGCACGATCCAAAGATCCTGATTCTGGACGAGCCGACAACCGGACTGGATCCGCAGACAAGAAAGCTGCTCTGGGACACCATTGCCCAATTGCGAAAGGAAAAACATCTGACGGTTTTCCTTACCACGCACTATATGGAAGAAGCGGCAGATGCGGATTATGTTGTGATTTTAGACAGCGGCAAGATTGCTGCCGAAGGTACCCCATTGGAACTGAAAAATAAGTACACTGGTGACTTCATTACCCTTTATGATGGTGCGTCAGAAGAACAAATGCAAGCCCTGGCGTATCCTGGCGAACAGATACGTGATGCGTACCGGATCGCTGTGCCAAACACTGCTGCCGCCACAAAGCTCATCGTGCAACATCCAGAAATCTTCCAGAATTATGAGATTACAAAAGGGAAAATGGATGATGTCTTTCTGGAAGTGACAGGAAAGAAACTGACAGGAGGTGCCGAAAAATGAATACATTGAAGGCGCTGATCAAGCGGAATACCAAACTGTTCTTTAAGGACAAGGGAATGTTTTTCGCTTCGCTCATTACCCCTTTGATTTTGCTTGTGTTATACGGCACATTTTTAAGCAATGTCTACGAAGAAACTTTTCAAGAATCCTTGAAGGCGGCTGGAGCAACTGTAACAGATAAGCTTATCAATGGCTGCGTCGGCGGTCAATTGGTCTCCTCATTGCTGGCAGTGAGCTGTGTCACTGTGGCATTCTGCTCCAATATGGTTATGGTACAGGATAGGGTCAACGGTGCCAGACGAGATCTGACGATTTCGCCGGTAAAAAGCAGTACCCTTGCCATGAGTTATTACATATCTACACTTCTTTCTACGCTTCTGGTCTGCTGCATCGCCGCTGGTGTTTGTCTGCTGTATCTTGCGAAAGTCGGCTGGTTTCTGACGGTCACCGATGTGCTGCTTTTACTGCTGGATGTACTGCTGCTATCCTTATTTGGCACAGCATTGTCCAGCATTGTCAACCACTTTTTATCTTCACAAGGACAAATGTCCGCTGTGGGTACAATTATCAGTGCTGGCTATGGCTTTATTTGCGGTGCATATATGCCCATTTCGCAATTCAGTAAAGGGATTCAGCATACAGTTTCTTTTCTGCCGGGCACTTATGGCACATCTCTGCTGCGAAACCATGTCATGCGTGGCACTTTCGAAGAAATGAGCCATCAGAATCTTCCGTCCCAAGTAGTAGAAGCCATAAAGGATTCCATTGACTGCAATCTTTATTTCTTTGACAATAAGGTAGAAACCTGCACCATGTACCTGATTCTTGTAGGTGCTGTTGTACTTTTGATCGTTGTTTATGTTCTGCTGAATGTTTTGCGAGGCAAAAAGTATAAATAATTTTGGTTATTTTGATTACTAACAAAAAAGCTGCTGCAAGCAGTCAAAACTCTTTTCGAAGTTTGACTGACATTGCGGCAGCTTTTTTTCGATCATAATATAGGAATTGATTACGATCCGTCGAAAGAGACTTCCACCAACTTGACATTCTGTACAGTATAGTTTCCTACATGACTGCCAAAATTGAAGAAGAGGATCCAGTTGTTATTGGTTTCCTCTGATACTGGAATACTGAGAGAAAATTCTTGCATTTTTGGCGTCAGGTTCACATTCGCATATCCAAAGCCAATGTACTCTGAACCAACCTGATGCGTAAATCCAAGATCCATTTTGGCATTTTCCGAGCAGGACGCTTCGAATGACAGACGATATACTTTTCCCTTTTCCAGTGTCAGATTGGGAAATTGTGCCTGAATATCCCAGGCGTTTTCCCCAAGGGCAGTGACATTGGCGCTGAGACTATTTTGGGCTGCATCAGCTGAAAAGGCAGCTGCCCCACCGTTAGTTGCATAATGTCCCATATTGGCAGCATTGGACAGGAGGTTTTCTCCGAAGTCTGCCGTTTCATTACCTACCAGCATATCCAGATATAGCTTTGCGTAATCGGGACGATTATTGAAAAAGTTTCGAAGCAGTTCCACTTCGCTGTCATATTTCGAATTGATCCATTCGTTGCCATAGCGAATATTCGTTGCAGTAATTGCCGGCCTTAGTTCGTCAACAAATTGGGTGATCTGATCATTCACAGCATTCGGTTCAAAATTATTCTCCATGATCTCAAGATAATTTGCATAAAACTGTTCTCGGAATGTATTATTGTTAAGTAAGTTGTAGAACAGCTGGGAAAAATTCCACCAGGTCTCTTCTCGATACATGGTGCTCAAAGAATCATAGCCATAGCTAGTTCCGGCAGACTGGAATAGTTCAGTAGAATATTCCGTATCATATAGCATAAACCGCCATTTTCCATCTGCATAGGGATTTCCCGTATCAATTGTATTGGAACGCCACATCTGCCAGTTGTTCATATAGCCAGCTACACTGCTGGACCAATCATAGTTATTGATATAGGTTTCAATCGCAATGTAATCCATAAAGCTTTGTATGTCGATCACATCGCATACCTTCTGATAATTTGCCTCGTCTGTCATATCAGCACGCATTGCCCAATTGGCAAAAGTCCGATACTCACTTGCCACTGATTCTGAGCCTTCCACTTCGCCGCATTTGATGGTTGTCACATCGTCTTTATCAATACCGTAATGCGACTCTACATAATCGCCGTCCAGTTTTTCCGTGAAACTATATACGCCCCAAAATTCTCCATCAATAAAGAGAATACACGGTTCCGTCCCCTGGACATCCACTGCTCTGTCTGATACCAGACTCTGGATCAATTCATCTCGGAAGTGAAGATTATACCAGTCTGTTCCGCTGTTCCGCAAGGTGATCTTATCAAAGGAGGTAATGGCATTCCCACTAGTATTTGTCAGACCGTCAATAAACTCATACTCCATTTTGGAATCGCCGTATTCACTACGTGCATAAAACCGGATACTCTTTTGCGGATAAGCACGTGACCAGTTTCCGGCGATGCGTACACCAATATCTGTAGCATATGCCAGCGAACCGTTTTCAAATACCTGAATGGAAGCAGGACGTTCCCATTCTTTGCCGTCCTGGTTATAATTCGTAGGATTGCGGGTATCACCATCCTCATATTTCACATATGCCGCACTGTCTTTCCAGGCATAATATGCATCACCAATGACATAGATGCCGTCTTCACTGCTGAACAGATTATCACTGTCCGTCACAAGGGAAACGACCTTCATGTCGCTGTAATAGGATGCCGTTTTCCCTACAAAATAGCTGTTTGTAACAACATCACTGAAATTACCCTCTGCATCCTTTGCAGCTGCACGGATCACGATGCCTTTGTCCACCTTCTGATACGGGGGATAGTATGAGGAAATAGAAATATCACGGATGGCACTGTATATGTTTGGCTCGTTTGTGTTATCATAAATGGAAATCGCACCGGTGTATAGCATTGCCGTTTCCGATGTCGTAGGGTCACTGCCGTCCGTGGTATAATAAATCGCATTTTGTTCCTTGCTTGTGACAGTCAGATCGAAAGCAGCGTCATAGAATCCGCCTTCCGCAGAAAAGATAGGTGCAGCCACATTTACAATCACTTTTCCGCTATCATTGCTTGTCCCCGGTGTAGGTGTCAAAACGGAAAAGGAACCGGAACCATTGGTGTAACGCCCATAGGTACGGTCTGCTTCAAGTGCCGGGATCTCCATCATGTCGATCAATAGACCATCCGGACTGGACAGCCGGATTGTTTCTCCATCTGCACTCAATTTAAAGGCTGCATGAAACTCTCCCACAGTAACATTGGTATCATCGCACAGCACCATCAGATATTCGCCGGGAGATAATACTGTGCCATCGGGGAATGTAAACTTGAACAGATTCTTTTTCCCATCTGATAATCCGCAGCCTGATAAATCAATGGCATGATCGGAAGCATTATACAGTTCAAGCCAATCCGGTGTATTTCCTGATGCATCCTGATAGGAGCCCTGATTAGAAGTACACGCTTCATTGATGACAATGCCTGCATAATCCATACGAATACGCTCTGCAAGCTCTTGCCGGAGTATCGCCAGATCGAAGCCATTGACAATACCGTCCTGATTCAGATCTGCATTTTTCCATGCAGCAGCTGTCAACTTCTGGTTGCCCAGCAGATATTGTTGTAATGCAGCGGTATCTTTTCCATTGACTGCACCATCAAGGGTGACATCGCCGCTCAGACTTTCTTGTGTATCTGCCGCATAGGCAATTCCGGATATGGGAATACTTGTTGCTGCCAGCACAGCAGCGAGTATACAGCATTGTATTTTTTTCATAGCAACTCCACCTTTCTTATTGTATTTGCAAAAAACAAGTTTCTATCACCATTATACATTTCAGAAAGAGGAATGTCAAGGAATATTGCCCAAATAGTTTGAAATATATCGTAAAAAATACTGAAGATTATGAAAAAATGCGACTTCCTTTGTCCCTATGTCTGATAGGGGAATGCTTATCGTTTCAATTTGACAGAATCGTCCTGATATGCTATACTATGGATAAAATAAGCAAAACAGATACGCAATACAAATCCGGCAATTTCAGAAAAAAGTCACGCAATTTCAGACGATGCCGAAATCACGTGACTTTGGGTTACGCTATTATCGTTCTTATACTAATCCCTTATCGTTCTGTTGAAGAAGTTGCCAGATAGCATTTTATGGGTCATGGCGCCCAACCGCAGGCAGGCTGTCGCCTGCCAAGGGCGGGCAACGCAGAGTGACGAAATGATAGCGGCAATTTTTTCAACAGGTTGATATGGGATTAGTATTACCACATGAGGGATGTGATATCATCCAGAACGCAGCCTGCTGCCTTCACTGCCTTTCCGGCATTTTTCTTGATATCATGTTTCTGTCTGGAAGTTGCCTTGGACAACATATAGCAAACGGTACCAACCGTCGCACCAACTGTTACACCACGTACGATGGACTTAAACGTCATGGAAATCTGCCTCCTTTCCGCACCATCCGCATTCCATTTGCGGAGTTCTGCTGCTTTCTTAGTATGGCAAAAAGTCGGGCAGATTATCCTTGTGTATCTGCACCAAATCTGGAAAAGAAAGGGGATTTTTTATGAAAAAATCACATCTGAATATTGTTCTTGTGGAACCGCAAATTCCACAGAATACCGGAAATATTTCCCGTACCTGCGCTGTCACAGGAGCACGTCTGCATCTCGTTGAGCCAATGGGATTCACCGTCACAGACAAGCATCTGAAGCGTGCCGGGCTGGACTATTGGGACAAGCTAGATCTGACATACTATTCCGATCTGAACGATTTCTTTGCAAAGAATGCAGATGGAATCTTCTATTATTTCACCACAAAAGGGCGACATGTGCACAGTGATGTGGCATATCCTTTGGAGAAACCGGTTTATCTGGTATTCGGCAGAGAAGACCGTGGTCTGGATGAAGCTTTATTGCATGATAACCCGGAAACCTGCGTGCGTATTCCCATGCGAAATACCCTGCGCAGCCTGAATCTCTCCAATTCTGTTGCCATTGCCGCTTATGAAGTACTACGGCAGTGGGGATATCCGGATTTATCTACGGAAGGGGATCTCACGAAATTTACATGGGAGTAATGCGGTCTATTGCGTATAGGAGAACATATGGAATTTTTCGAAATGCCCGATTTTACGCCATTATTTTATCCGCAAGAAAAATCGGATGAACAGCTGAAAGAGGAAATGTATGCACTGCGTGAGGAAATGGCAGACGCACTCACAGAAACTATCTGGCTGTATTATCACATAGTACCCCAATATCTGATGAAATATGCCGATGCATATGGACAGGAAGAATTGGAATTATTACAGCTCCGCAGTCAGGAGGCATACACAGAACGGCTCATTACCTGTATCCAGGAAAAGCAGCAGAACAAAGCGCCGATTTATCTGGACACACTGACAAAAGAAGTACAACAGGAACCGGATTTTCAAGCGGCACAAAACCAGATCAACGAATATAAAATCCGGCTGTTTAATGCTAAACTATACCACAATAATCCAGATACAACGCCTGAACAGGATGCAGAAATGAAGGAGACCGTCCGAACGTTATTGCTGATTCTGCACCCATATCTCAATGCAGATTATGATGAGAACAAACGAGAGCTCCTGGAAAGAGTTTCGAAAGCCTGCAACCGAAATCAATTGGAGGAACTCTGGCACATTGAACAGGAGATCGAAGCACTGCATATCGTCCCGATGGAACAAAAGGAATATTCCCGGGAATTGATGCTGGATAATATCAAGATGTATCAGGAAAAGCTTGAAGAACCCAAGAATCTGAATGCAAGAATTTACGCTGATTTTCCGTTATCTCAACAGGATATTCTGAATGATCCGGCAAAGATACAGGCACATCTCGATGCATTAGAGCAACATTTGGAAGTATCGCAACATCACTTATATCAGCTGGAACAAACTATGAAACAGCTCCTGGAATCGGAATAAACAAGAAAAGCATCCCCACAATGAAGCGGGATGCTTTTTCTTTCCATATACCTTAGAGCAGGGGAGTGGGAAATCAGGATTCTTCCTCCTCCCCCTCCTTTTTTTGCTTCTCAAAATGTGCCAGGGGAGAGCTGTCTGTAGCATGTTTCAGAATCTGATTTGACAAATGCGTATATATCTCTGTTGTCGAAGTACTGGCATGACCCAGTACTTCTTTTAAGGTCAATGCATCTACATTTCCATACTGGTACATCAGCGTTGCCGCCGTATGCCGCAGCTTATGGGTAGAATACCCTTGTCCGCCCAGATCTGCCTGCTCCAATGCAGTCTCCACAATCTGTTGTACACGCCGCTTGCTGATCCGAGTATGACGTTTGCTGAGAAAAACTGCCTTTTCCGTGGAACCTTCCGGCAATTCTCGTACTTTTAAGTACGCTTGCAGGGCATCCATACACGCCTCATTCAAGTAGACCATACGTTCCTTATTGCCTTTGCCAAGCACACGCATTTTTGCTTCTTTCATATTGATATCCGTCAAGTTAAGTCCGACTAACTCACTCAATCGAATCCCGCAGTTCAAGAACAAGGTCAAAATGCAATAATCCCGTTCCGGATATGCTGTATCCAGTGATTGCAGCAACTGCTGACTTTGCTCCAGTGTCAGATAACGAGGCAGCGTTTTCTTTGGCGATGGCAATTCCAGACGTTCTGTAGGATCATGTGAGATGACATTTTGATGATGACACAAATAGCCAAAGAAGCTGCGCAGCGCTGAAACCTTTCTGCCGCGGGCACGGTCGTGATTTTCACGTTCTTCAGTCACATAGTATAAATAATTGTACAGATCTTGCAGCTGAACTTTCTCCAGCATAGAAACCTGCATATCCAGGATCGGAATCTGTTGTAAATCATCCGTATCCTGATACTGCGGATCCTGCATCATACGAAGATATTTGAGAAACAGTCGGATATCCAGATAGTATTCCTGTACCGTCCGACTGGAAAGAGATTTCGTGACGGTGATATACAAAATATAATCCAGAAAAAAATCGGGGCATTGGGTACGGTCAATTTCCATGTTTATGAACTCCTTCTCTGGTTTTTGCACTTTTAATTGCGCCAAATTTGTATTTGGCGCAATTACATTTTAGGGATATTTTGCATCCCCTGTCATTGATACTGTCGGATGATCTGCTCAGCACATCGCATACCATCCACTGCTGCTGATGTGATACCTCCAGCATAGCCTGCACCTTCACCGCACGGATATAATCCCTGCAATGATATCGATTCGCACATTTCATTCCGGACGATTCGTACTGGTGACGAGCTGCGGCTTTCCACGCCAGTCAATACAGCATCCGGCATTGCAAACCCAGGGATTTTTCGCTCCATAGCAGGAATACCGTTTCTCAAGGTTTCCACAATAAACGGAGGCAGATATGATTCTGGTGCACACAATGTCACACCGGGACGATATGTGGGTGCAACAGATCCAAGTGTTTTCGGTGTTTGTCCGGCTAAAAAATCTCCCACACAGCATACCGGTGCAAAATAATTTTCTCCGCCAGCTTGAAACGCAGATTCTTCCAGCTTTTTCTGGAATGCCACACCAGCTAACGGGTGAGAGTCCTGTAATTCTGCCGGAGAAATCCCAACCAGCAGGGCACTGTTGGCATTGGAACCATTTCTGGCATAATTGCTCATGCCATTGACGACCAATCTACCAGGTTCCGATGAAGCCGCAACGACTTCTCCACCCGGACACATACAAAATGTGTATAAACTATGTCCGCTTGAAAGATGTACTGCCAGCTTATAATCGGCAACAGGCAGATCCGGTGGTGCTGATTCCCTGCCGTACATGGCATGATCCAACCACTTCTGGGGATGTTCTATGCGAACACCAACAGCAAAATTTTTCTGGGTCAACTGGATACCGCTGTCATACAGCATGGAAAACACATCCCGTGCACTGTGTCCTATGGCGAGGATGCAATGGTTTGCAGCAATTTCGTGACATTTTTCATCCTTTTCATAGATCAAGCCAGCGAGTTTTCCATCTCTTTGCTTCAATTCCTTCAGGCAGGCGTGAAACTGAATTTCTCCGCCGTATTGTTGTATCATCTCACGCATTGTCCGGACGATACCAATCAAGTTATCCGTACCGATATGCGGTTTTGCCAGATAGAGAATTTCTTCCGGTGCACCGCAGGACACAAAGGTTTCCAGTACAAAGTGAATCCGAGGATCTTTGATCCCTGTAGTCAACTTTCCATCAGAAAACGTACCGGCACCGCCTTCACCGAACTGCACATTGCTTTTCGGATCAAGGCAGCCTGTCTGCCAGAATCTCGCCACATCATTCTGACGTTCCTCTACACATGCACCACGTTCCAATATCAGTGGACGGAGACCGGCTTTCGCCAGAAGCAAAGCTGCAAACATTCCTGCTGGCCCGAAACCTACCACTACCGGTCTTGTGTCCGACAACTGACATTGTGGAATGTGATATTGATATGGTATATATGGCTGCACATCCTTGTCTACTGCCATTTTTCTGAGAACAGCCGCTTCGTTTTTGAGTTGTAAAGCAAGTGCTAATACCACGGAAATATGCGGCTTTTTCCGTGCATCAATGGATTTTTTCAAGTATTGTATGTATAGGATATCTTTTCTTGCTACACGCAGTCTCTTTGCAGCAGCCTGGTATAGCTGCTTTTCTGTGAATCCAAGGGGCACTGTCAGATTTGTCAATTTGATCATATCCCTCACGCTCCTTTCTGATCTCGATCCATGAGAGCACGTGCTGCATTTTGTCCGGCAAATTGTCCGGAACGCCATGCCCAATTCAGATTATAACCGCCACAGTCTCCGTGCAGATCCAGAATCTCACCGGCAAAATATAATCCCTCTGTTATTTTGGATTGCAGCATAGGATCGACTTCTGACAATGAAATACCCCCGGCTGTGACCTGTGCTTCCTGCCAGCTGCCACGGGACAAAATCGGAAATTGCCATACCTGACATTGTACAGCAAGCTGTTCTAGATCCTGAGGTGTCACACGATAAACTGGTGCATCCAACGGCAGCGAAATATGACTTGCCCGCAACAGCTGCACGCTGACCTTTTTGGGAAACAAACCTGTCAACCAGTTTCCCAGTGTCCATTCTGTCCGTGTGGCATAAGTTTCCCAGAGAAGAGAAATCACCTGTTCCTGCGAATATTCTGGCAACAGATTTAGAGATAAAACAGCTGGATTTTCCGCTGTACACTGTGCAGAAAGATTCATAATACAAATGCCGGACAAGGAGCGTTCTGTAAACTGCACTTCCCCGGATTCTTCACCAAGCAGTTTTCCTACTCCTGACCATGCGCTGACTTTTGCAGCAATACGGGTGCCTTTTAAAGGGCGCACAAGCTCGGGATCTGTTCCAAATGCCACCAATGCCGGCTGAAAAGTAGTTGTACCATGTCCCAGTTTCTCCAACCATGAAAAAGCCATACCATCAGAACCGGTTTTCGGCGCTGCCACACCACCTGCTGCGAGAATCACCGCTTTTGCTTTGATTTTTCCGCAAACTGTTTCCACTACAAACTGCTCTGCGTTCTTCAATAATGATAAAACCGCACAATCGCAGAACATTTCAATTTGCAATTGGTCTGCCGTCAGGCGCAGAGCATCCAAGACAGATGCAGCCTGATTGGAATGAGGGTATAATCTACCATCTGTTTCATGGCGACAATATAGTCCCATAGACTGAAAAAAAGCTTCCGCATCCATTGTTGCAGCAAAAACTTCTGGTAAGAGTCTTGTCAGTGTGCCGTGATAAGGGGTGAGGGATGGATTGGTATTTCCCAAATTGCACCGTCCGTTTCCAGTTGCAAGTATCTTCTTCCCCACACGTGGATTCCGTTCCACAATGCATACTTGTAAATTTGGTGCAATTCGCTTTGCTGCAATAGCGGCGGCGAGGCCTGAAGCACCGCCGCCGATGATCATAATATCTGTTTGTTTCTTCTGTGTCATTAGTTTTTGATGCTGTGCATAGGTGCGGGGATTCTTCCACCACGGGAAATGAACTTCGCTGAAGATTTTGCGCTGACAGGCATAACCGGAGCACTGCCGAACAGTCCACCGAATTCCAGCATTTCGCCTTCTTTCAGACCAACAGCCGGAATTACACGAACAGCGGTTGTCTTGTTATTTACCATACCAATTGCCATTTCATCTGCAATGATAGCAGAGATCGTAGACGGTTCTACATCACCAGGAATAGCGATCATATCCAGACCAACGGAGCATACAGAGGTCATCGCTTCCAGCTTTGTCAGTGTCAGCGTACCGTCCACAGCTGCATCGATCATACCTGCATCCTCTGAAACTGGAATGAATGCACCGGACAAGCCACCGACATTGGACGAGGCCATAACACCGCCTTTTTTCACTGCATCGTTCAGCAGAGCCAGTGCCGCAGTGGTGCCATGTGTACCGCATACCTCCAGACCCATTGCCTCCAGAATATGTGCTACACTGTCCCCTACTGCCGGTGTGGGTGCCAGAGACAGATCTACAATACCGAAAGGAACGCCCAGCATCTGTGATGCTTTTGCGCCAACCAGCTGACCCATACGGGTGATCTTGAAGGCTGTCTTTTTGATAATATCCGCCAACTGGTCAATGGAAGCATCCGGATACTTGGAAATGGTGGAACGAACTACGCCAGGACCGGAAACGCCCACATTGATAACGCAATCCGGTTCGCCTACACCATGGAAAGCACCTGCCATGAACGGATTATCTTCCGGTGCATTGCAGAATACCACCAGCTTGGATGGCCCCACACACTGACGGTCTGCCGTCAATTTGGCCGATTCCAGAATGATCTCACCCATAATACGAACTGCATCCATATTGATACCGCTCCTGGTGGTACCAACGTTAACGGAAGAACAGATTCGTGTTGTTACATCCAGCGCCTCCGGAATCGAACGGATCAATTCCAGATCACCGGCACTGAATCCCTTGTGTACCAGTGCCGAATAGCCACCAACAAAGTTTACACCACAGGTCTCCGCAGCACGCTGCAGCGCTTTTGCAAACTTTACAGGATTTTCACCCGGACAAGCTGCTGCCAGCATAGCAATGGGCGTTACGGAAATACGCTTGTTAATAATCGGAATACCATATTCCTTTTCAATTTTTTCCCCTGTCTCAACCAGTTTTTCCGCCTTGGTTGTGATCTTATCATAAACCTTGTCGCAAGCCTTGTTGATATCCGGGTCAATACAGTCCAGCAGAGAAATTCCCATTGTAGTAGTCCGGATGTCCAGACATTCGTCCTGAATCATCCGGATGGTCTCCAGAATATCTCCTGCATTAAACATAGTACTATTCATGTTATTTTTTCTCCTGCTTATTCAATTCGATCAGATACGGTGCATTGCATTGAAAATATCTTCATGCATGGTATGGATGGACAGTCCGAGTTCTTCGCCCAGTGTACTCAGCTCATCGCTCAGCTTTGTAAAATCTGTAGTCATTCCGGTAATGTCCACCATCATAATCATAGCAAACATATCCTGAAGTACACTCTGTGTCACTTCTAAGACATTTGCCTGATAGTTGGCACAGACACCGCTGACCTTGTGCAAAATACCTACATTATCTTTTCCGATTACAGTAATTACAGCTCGCATGATTTGTTTCCTCCAATTGTCTTATTTTGAAAGCAGCTGCTTGATCCGCTGCATAGCTTCAATGGTCTTGTCTCTGTCACCGAATGCAGTCAGGCGGAACCAACCCTCACCGTTTTTGCCGAAGCCTTCTCCTGGTGTGCCGACAACAGCAATCTCGTGCAGCAGATAATCAAAGAATTCCCAGCTGGACATGCCCTTCGGGCACTTGAGCCAGATATAAGGGGAGTTCTTTCCACCGGTATACTGGATACCCAGTTCTTCCATGGCCTTTGCGATAATTGCCGCATTTTCCTGATAATAAGCGATATTTTCATGAATCTGCTTTTGTCCCTCTTCAGTGAAAACAGCAGCTGCTGCGCACTGTACCGGATAAGATACACCATTGAATTTGGTTCCCTGTCGTCTTCCCCAGAGCTGTGCGATGCTGACATCTGTTCCATCAGAAGCTGCTACATGCAGTGCAAGTGGAACAATGGTATAACCGCAGCGCATACCAGTAAAGCCTGCTGTTTTGGACAGCGAGCACATTTCAATAGCGCATTCCTTTGCACCTTCCACCTCATAGATACTGTGAGGAACATCCGGATCTGTGATGAACGCTTCATATGCAGCGTCATAGATGATGATTGCCTTGTTCTGTTTTGCATAGTCGATCCACTCTTTCAGCTGTGCCCTAGTATAAGCAGAGCCGGTGGGATTGTTCGGCGAACAGAGATAGATGAGATCCGCATGAACGGACGGATCCGGCATTGCCGCAAAGCCATTCTCCTCATTGGAATCAGCATAAATAACCGTTCTGCCTCTCATTTTATTGGAATCCACATACACCGGATAAGCCGGATCGGTGATCAGTACAACATTGTCATCGCCGAAAATATCCACGATATTGCCGCAATCACTCTTTGCGCCATCGTTTACACGGATCTCGTCCAGTTCCAGAGAAACGCCGAATTTCTGATAATAACCAGCAATAGCTTCTTTTAGGAAGTCATAACCTGCACCGCTGTCCTCATAACCCTTGAAAGTTTCCTTGACACCCATTTCCTCAGCGCCTTTTTTCATTGCTTCCACACAAACCGGTGCAATGGGCAGAGTTACATCACCGATTCCCATACGGATCAGGGATACGCTTGGATTCTCTGCCAAAAATGCGTTCACTTTCTTGGCAATATTGATGAACAGATAGTTTTTTTCTAGCTTTAAAAAGTTTTCGTTGATCGTAGGCATGATTTCTTCTCCTTTATATGTTGTTTCGTGCTTGTTTTACAGAACAGGCTCTTCCATTTTCCCCTCAAATACATATGTTGCAGGGCCGATCATGGTGACAGTTTCATCCTTGTGATAAATGATTCGCAGATCTCCGCCGCACAGATGTACCAGAATCTCCTCTTCCTTTTTGCAGAAACCATTCAGGACAGCAGCAACGACAGTCGCACATGTACCTGTACCGCAGGCAAAGGTCTCACCGCTTCCACGCTCCCAGACACGCATTTGCAGTGTATGGTCATCGATCACTCGGACAAATTCTGTATTCACCCGATCCGGAAACAGCGGATGATGCTCAAAGGACGGGCCAATCTTTTCTAGATCGAGTGAATCTATTTCCGGCAGAAATACAACTGCGTGAGGATTCCCCATAGAAACACAAGTTATCTCATATTCCGTGCCATCCACTGTCACAGGCTGTGCAATGAACCGATCCAGTGGCGAATCAATAGGGATCTCTCGGGGTTCAAGAATCGCCTTGCCCATATCTACCTTAACACTTTCGATCTTACCGTCAGTGCCAGGGTACAGTGTTAGATATTTTATCCCAGAATTGGTTTCCAGAGAGACTTCCGTCTTATCTGTCATACCCATGTCGTAAACATACTTGCCGATACATCTGGTCGCATTACCGCACATCATTGCCTCAGAACCGTCTGCATTAAAAATACGCATCCGGAAATCTGCAACCTCTGAAGGCAGGATCAGAACAAGTCCGTCAGAACCAACGCCGAATCGGACATCACTCATGAAAACCGAAAGCTTTTCCGGGTCGGTCACTGTTTCCTGAAAGCAGTTGATGTAGATGTAATCATTACCAATGCCGTGCATTTTTGAAAAAGTCAGCATATGAAACCTCCCAATCTATGGCAATACCTTACAAAGCCGTCAGACGCCCTCTGTGCGGTGTTGCCCAATGCATTGTCATTTTCTATTATACTGAAAATACAAGAAAAAATCAAGCTGTATCCAGAATTTTTTTTCAAATTCGGGAATTTTATGCTTCTGTCAAAGAAAATCCTTGCAATATCAGATGGATTGTGATATAATAAAACAGATCGTAAGATGCCGCAGTTCTGCGAACATGATTGCATCCTGCGGCGTTTTTCAAAACCAAAAGAAATGAGGGTTTGCATTGGATTTACAGATGATTGCCTATCTGGCAGAACTGGGAAAGCTCAGCTTTACACCGGAAGAAATGGAAAAAATGGCAGCAGAAATGACAAGCATCATTGAGACCATGGATACCGTAAAGGAAATCGATGTAGGATATGATGCGCTGGCAGATAATAAGGATATCTACCTGAACGATCTGAGAGAGGATGTCAAGGCTGACAGTTTCCCCACGGAAAAAATTCTGCAGAATGCGGTCAACGATGAGAATTACTTCGTCGTACCGAAGGTCGTAGAATGATCTGCAAAATCGAAATAAAGGAGGTGTTCGCCGAAAACGGCGGACAGAAAAACTATGGATTTTACGCAATTGACAATAGAACGCCTGCGCAAAATGCTGGACAGCAAGGAAATTTCCGCACCGGAACTGACGCAGGGTTATCTGGATCGCATTGCGAAGTACGATGATACGATTCAAAGTTATATCACAGTAACATCTGAACGTGCCATGGCAGATGCTGCGGCTGCTCAAAAGAAGATCGATGCCGGTGAAGCCGGAATGCTCTGCGGCATTCCTATTGCCATCAAAGACAACATCTGTACCAACGGCATCCGGACAACCTGTGCTTCCAAGATGCTGGAGGACTTCGTGCCGCCTTACAATGCCACAGTTATGGAAAAGCTGATGGCACAGGATGCGGTCATGCTGGGAAAAACCAGTATGGACGAATTCGCCATGGGTGGTTCTACACAGACATCAGCATTTGCGAAAACACGCAATCCGTTTAATACAGAGTGCGTACCGGGTGGCTCATCCGGCGGTTCTGCCGCTTGTGTATCTGCTTCTCTGGCAGCAGCTGCACTGGGTTCCGACACCGGCGGCTCCATCCGTCAGCCGGCCGCATTCTGTGGCGTTACCGGTTTAAAGCCGACTTACGGCAGGGTTTCCCGTTATGGACTGGTAGCCTTCGCTTCCTCTCTGGACCAGATCGGGCCTATTGCAAAGAATGTAAAAGACTGTGCATGGCTGCTGAACGCCATCGCAGGCTATGATCCCCATGACGGTACTGTTTCTAAGCGCAGCAAAGAGGACTTCACAGCAAAATTGGGAAAAGATATTAAGGGGTTGAAGATCGCACTGCCCAAGGAATTCTACGCAGAAGGCATTGATGCAGAAGTACGTGACGCCGTTCTGAATGCCGCAAAGACGTACGAGGCTATGGGTGCTCAGCTGATAGAGTGCAGCATGCCCAGTCTGAAATATGCCGTTGCCGCTTATTATCTGATCGCATCGGCAGAGGCTTCGTCCAATCTCTCTCGCTATGACGGCATTAAGTATGGTCACCGCAGTGAGATTGGAGATACCTTCCAGGAGCTGATCTGCAACTCCAGAAGCGAAGGCTTCGGTGATGAAGTAAAGCGCCGGATCCTACTTGGAAATTACGCCCTTTCCAGCGGTTACTATGATGCATATTATGGCAAGGCAATGGCATTGAAGCAGCGTATCACCGCTGAATATGCCCATATCTTTGAAAGCTGCGATGTAATCCTGACACCGACTTCTCCGACTGTAGCCTATGGCGTGGATGAAAATATTTCGGATCCGGCAAAAATGTATCAGGCAGATATCTGCACTGTTACTGTCAATATCGCTTCCCTACCGGCAATTTCCACACCCTGCGGTTACAATGCGTCCGGTATGCCCATCGGCATGTCCATCGTGGGAAAGCAGTTTGACGAATCGACGATTCTGCAGGTGGCTGATGCCTTTGAGCAGCAATTCACACCGGCTGCACCAGTACTTTAAGGAGGTCTGTGTTTTATTATGTCATCCTATATTCCTGTAATCGGTCTGGAGATCCATGCCGAGCTTCTGACAAAATCCAAGGTGTTCTGCACATGCAGTGCTGAATTCGGCGGAAGTCAGAATTCCCGCTGCTGTCCGGTCTGCACTGGTATGCCGGGCACACTCCCGGTCATTAACCAGACCGCTGTAGAGTATGCTGTAAAGGCAGGCTTCGCACTGGGCTGCGATATCAATAAATTCTCCGTATTTGACCGAAAGAACTACTTCTACCCCGATCTGCCCAAGGCATATCAGATCTCTCAGCTTTACCGTCCTCTCTGTCTGGAGGGAAAAGTAGAGATCGAGACCTCTGCCGGCAAAAAAGATATCCGCATCAACCATATCCATCTGGAAGAAGATGCCGGAAAGCTTGTACACGATGATTTTAACGCAGTATCCTTGGCAGACTACAACCGCTGCGGCATTCCACTGGTAGAGATTGTAACTGAACCGGATATTTCCTCTGCTGAGGAGGCAAAGGCATTTATTGAAAAGGTCATTCTCCTACTGCAATATGCCGGCGTCAGTGACTGTAAAATGGAAGAAGGCTCTCTGCGTTGTGATGTCAACGTATCCATTATGCGTCCGGGCGATACAAAGCTGGGAACCCGCGCAGAGATCAAAAATATGAACTCCCTGAAATCCATCACTCGTGCCATCAACTATGAGATCAAGCGCCAGTCCAGACTGCTGGATGCAGGCAAGCAGGTAGTACAGGAAACACGCCGTTTCAACGAAAACAAGGGCGAGACTTCTTCTATGAGAAGCAAAGAAAATGCCCACGACTACCGCTATTTTCCAGAGCCGGATATTCTCCAGGTGAACTTCACCGATGAAATGCTGGATTCCATCAAAGCAATGCTGCCGGAACTGCCGCACAAGCGTATGAAGCGCTATACGGAACAGTACGGCTTGTCCAAAACAGATGCGCAGATCCTGATCAATCAGAAGCGTGTTTCTGATTTCTACGATGAAGCTGTAGCGGCATACAATCAGCCCAAGAGCATCGCAAACTTCATTATTGTGGAGCTGCTGCGCCGTGTAAACTTGGGTGAAGTTTCCATGGAAGCACTCCCCTTCACTGCGCAGGAATTTGCAGAATTGGTGCAGATGGCAGATACTGAAAAGGTATCCAAAAACGATGCAAAAAAGATTCTCCGTCAGATGATTGAAACCGGAAAGGATGCAAAAACCATTGCGCAACAGTCTGGTATGCTCATTGTGAACGATACGGCTAAGGCTGAAGAGATGATCGCATCCATCCTTTCTGAAAATGCAGCCGCAGTGACACAGTATCAGAGCGGCGAAAAGAAGGTATTTGGATTCCTCATGGGTCAGTGCACAAAAGCACTGCGTGGTGTATGCACACCCGGCGTGATCAAGGAACTGCTGGAGAAAAAGTTGACAGAAGCTGTACCAGGAGCAGAAACAGAAGATACGCAGAAACAGGATACTGAAACAAAAGCAGCAGCTGAAAATACCTGCACGCCTTTTTCAAACGAAGCAAAGTATCAGCCGAAACGAAAAGACGGCATTCTCCAAATCAATACTGACCATCTGCTTCATGAATTTAATTTTGCCGATGCAGCGGATCACGTAGGCGAAGAGATCACGATCCGTGCCTGTGTGCATAAGATCCGCCAGATGAGCGGTTTTGCCTTTGTTATTCTGCGTACCGGACGATATCTGATCCAGTCGTTGTATACACCGGAACAGTGCAAGGATTCCATGGATGGTCTGCGAGAAGGCAACTTCGTCTGGATCCGCGGTACTGTTACAAAGAACGAAAAGGCAGTAGGCGGTGTTGAAGTACAGCTGTCTGAATTACAGGTCATCGCAAATTCCAATACGGAGTATCCGCTAAAGGTTTCTAACAAGAAGCTGGGTTGTGCACTGGACATCAACCTGGATAATCGTTCTGTTGCACTGCGCAATGTGTACGAACGTGCCATCTTCAAGATTCAGGAAGGTGTTGCGAACGGTTTCCGGGAGTTTATGCTCAAAGAAGGATTTACTGAGATCCACAGCCCGAAGATCGTTGCACAAGGTGCCGAAGGCGGCGCAAATATCTTCCATTTGGAATATTTCGATAAGCCCGCATTCCTGAACCAGTCCCCTCAGTTCTATAAGCAGACTGCTGTGGCATTCTTCGACCGTGTCTTTGAGATTGCTCCGGTGTACCGTGCGGAAAAGCACGCCACTTCTCGTCATATCAACGAGTATATTGGTCTGGACTTCGAAATGGGCTATATTGACAGCATGTATGACGTTATGGCAATGGAGACTGCCATGCTGCGCTATGTTATGGATTATCTCCGTGCGAATTATGTCTATGAGCTGGAACTGTTGGAAGCAGATATTCCGGTCATTCATGAAATTCCCAGTGTTACCCTGCTGGAAGCAAAGGAGATCCTGGGTAATAAGGGTTCAAAGAATAAGTTGGATCTGGAGCCGGAAGATGAAGTCGCTATCTGCGAATATGCCAAGGAGACCTTTGGCAGTGACTTTATTTTCGTCACCCACTTCCCGTCCTCAAAACCGCCGTTTTATGCTATGAATTCAAGAGAAGATCCTCGTCTGGCATACAAGTTTGACCTGCTGTTCCGTGGTCTGGAGATCACAAGCGGCGGTCAGCGTATCCATGATTATCAGGAACAACTGGACAAAATGCACGCACAAGGTTTGGATCCGGAGGACTTCAAGTATTATCTGGAAGCCCATAAGTATGGTCTGCCGCCTCATGGTGGTCTGGGCATTGGTCTGGAACGACTTGTCATGAAGCTTCTGGGACTGTCCAATGTTCGTCAGGCAAGCATGTTCCCACGTGATATCAACCGTCTGCTCCCGTAAAAAAACGTATCTACTTTTTAACGCACACAAGTGAGCCGATTTGTGTGCGTTTTCTTCTCAGGGAAGGTGATATACTATGGATGATAAAGAATTTTACCTGGATGCGATCCGGGATGTTGTTCCAACACAAAAAGAAGACCAGATCCAGGACGTGTTTTATTCCTTTCTGGAACTAGAACACCTCTACGATTCTGCCATTGAGCTTGTCAAGGCGCAGTTGAATATTTTTGACAATGAGTTCAGTATGCGATTTCAGAGGAATCCCATCCATAACATTGAAAGCCGCATCAAAACGCCCCAGAGTATTGTGGGAAAACTCCAGCGGAAAGGAATGCTGATTACGCCGGAAAGTGCTCGGAACAATCTGACCGACATTGCCGGTGTGCGTGTTATCTGCTGTTATATTGACGATATCTATGCCATTGCAGATCTGCTCACAAAGCACAGTGCCTTTCAGCTTCGCAAGATCAAGGATTATATCAAAAATCCAAAACCCAATGGCTACCGCAGTTTTCATATGATTCTGGATGTA
Source organism: Ruminococcus sp. (assembly GCF_019417665.1). Taxonomy (GTDB): domain Bacteria; phylum Bacillota; class Clostridia; order Oscillospirales; family Ruminococcaceae; genus Ruminococcus_C. The sequence continues at coordinate 5,768 of NZ_DXUU01000028.1, read as the reverse complement.
CCGGTCTATATGTCTAACGGCAGGCAGACAGCACCTGTTGAGATCCAGATCCGCACCATTGCTATGGATTTCTGGGCAAGTCTGGAGCATCAGCTGCACTACAAATCTACCGGAGATCCAAAGGTTGCAGCGACTCTGACAGATGAATTGAAAGAGTGTGCCGAAACCATTGCGGCAACTGACCGTAAAATGCAGGATATGTTCAAGCAGATCAATCTGCTTTGATCTATTTATATATCTGTAACAAAAAAGTCTCACTACACAAAACAATGTGCAGTGAGACTTTTTGTATTTTTATGATTTATCCAGTGCTTGCAGCATCGTGGAAACTAGTTCCGAAGTAGAAAGTTCTCCGGAAACCCGATCTTCAATAACCACGCAAAATGCGATCGGAAAATTTGGATCATCGTTAAATCCAACGAGAAGTGAATTTTCCGAAGCACCGTTATTTACCTGTGCCGTACCGCTTTTTACCCCCACCGGATATCCGATGGAAGCATATTTTTCCTGACCGTTCTGCCGCATAATTTGCTTGATTTGACTGGCAATCTCGGCAGAAAAAATCGCGTCACCATAGCTGGTCTCGGCTGAATATGTTGTGCTGCCGGTAACGCCTGTTGTATGGTCGATCAGATGCGGATTGGTCACAGTTCCTGTGTCATTGGCAATGGCACTTTCCCAGAGCATCATCTGACATGGGCTTGCCAAGGCTTCACTCTGTCCCATACAGCTCCACATGGTGTCAAAATCACTGGTATCTGTCAATTTGGTAGATGCACTGAAAGAAGAAATACCATCAAATTCAATTTTTTTTGGCTTTTTCTCATTGACTGCAATTCCCATCCGTGAATAGGTAGTAATAATACGATCCAGGGGCATATCCTGTACCAACTGTGCAAAAAAAGGATTACAGCTGTTTTCAAATGCCTGTACAATATTTTGCGTTCCATGCCCGCTGAGATCATGACACTTAATCTGCTGGTTATACTTTGTAGTATAGATCCCACTGCAATTGTAGGATCTTGACATTAGCCCATCATAGCCGAATGCTTCCAATGCAGCAGCTGTTGTTGCGATCTTTTGTGTAGAACCGGGAGTGGTTTCATAGAATGCCTTGCAGATCAAACTCCCTTCGGGCAACTCCGCAATGTTTGCATAATTGTCCAGGATATTTACACTGGGTTTGCTGACACAGATCAGGATTTCCCCCGTCTGATAATTATAGGCGATGGCAGTACCATTCTTATTTCCGAATGCATTGTAAACCGCCCGATTGGCTTCATGATCCAGTGTGGAATAAATCGCCGTCTGTCCATGCTGTGTTGCACCGAAAATCAGACTATAATTCTGCAAGCTTTCCAGATTCTCCGAAACCAGCGTATTAGTCATCTGACCACTGTCATCGCCGATGACATTACCCACGTCTATAAAATAATCCGCCTCATAGATTTCCATGCTGGCATCCGGATCAAATAATATCTGATCGTTTCTGTCATACACTTTTCCCAATGTGACATCATCTGAATGCGACATATAAAACGAGGATTCCCGAACGACTTTAAAAACCAGGATACCCATTCCAATGAAAAACGCAACAAGGATCAGAATGGTCAGGCGCTCGCCTCGCCGGATGCTTTGGATACTTTTCATGCGATAGCCGCCTTTCTCTTTGCAGGTTTCTTTTTCTTTGGTTCTGGTTTACGGAATACCGGTGATTGTCCTGCTTTTAACATACCAGCAAGGAAACCGCTTGTGATCATGGAACTGCCTCCCTGTGAAATAAAGGGAATGGTAACGCCGGTAAACGGGATCAGATTACAAGAACCAAAGATATTCAAGCCCATCTGAACGATCATTACGGCAACAACACCCAGGATCATTGTGGTATGGAAATAACTTCTAGGCTTGTTGATCATGGGCAATAACAGCATGCTCATAATAATGAGAATTGCCAGCAGCGCCACCAAAAATCCCCATTCTTCACAGATAGTCGAAAAGACAATATCTGTGTCAGATGCAAAGACCTTGTACAAAGAACCGCAGCCGGGTCCTTTACCGAATAGACCACCTTCTGCGATGGCAATCAGCGCTTTACATTGTTGATATCCGTTACCCTCCATTTGGTTCCAGATATCCACCGAAAGACGATCCTGCACATATCCTGGTGCAAATTTTAGTGCAAGCAGAACTAGAACAACGCCGACGGCACTCAAGCCGATAACTGTTTTTTTCGAAAACCTTGCCTTCGGATAACAAAGCCGGCAAACTAGCGCACAGCCATATGCTGCTGCAAAAGTCGGCAGAGAACCCAGGTCACGGCACCACCACTGCAAGCCAACGATAATGATAAATGCACCTGTCAGGATCATCATCTCTTTGGAAACATAGAAGAACAGTATCTTCTTCTTTTCGTGCTGTTCCCGGATGGATGTGGCACAGATCAGGACAAAGACCGGTTTCATAAATTCTGACGGCTGAATACTGATGGGTCCCAGGTTGATCCACATACTGCGGCTTCCTGTCAGAAGCAGGATACTCAGGATCAATGCACCCAGAATGACGTACAAAACGATTTTTTTCGATTGAATCCATACATGGTTCCGGGTCAGCAGAAATCCCAGCTGACAGAAAACAAGGGCGATAATACAGGTCACGTAATGCTTGAACGCAAACCCCACGCCGCCGAAACAGGATTGAAAAATAACGCTGATATTGATCAGCAGCAACAGCACAAAGTCCAAGGTATATGTCATTTGCCGGTAACACAAACGCAGCACTGCGCTGTACACAATATCCAGCCCGATAACTGCCGCTGCCAGAGGCAGAATGTCCTGGGGAGTATCATATTTTCCCCGCAGTAGAATCGCCAGAAGCATGATCACATGCGTCAGCAACACCATTGCGGTACATTTTGCATAAGATATGCCATTTTTATACATGCTGCTGTTTCCCCCTTCGCTGTCGGATAATAACAGTTTTGTTGCCGAAACGAATCTCGTCCATGTCTTTCAGCTTCACCTGTGAGCGTATCTTCCGCCCATTGACAAATGTACCGGATTTGGAATCCAGATCCATCACGCTCCAGATACCATTGGATACGTAGAGCACCGCATGATATCGTGAAACGCTCATATCAGAAAACCGAATATCGGCAGCACCGTGCCGTCCCACCAGAATTTCGTCTGCCTCCAGAGGGATAACAACTCTTCTTGCAGTATCATACAGTGCCATATGGGCACTCACTTTGTTCCAGCGAAGCTGTTCGACCTCTTTTTCTTCCCTTGCCTTTCCGAACATGGTGAGAATGCTGAAAGCAATAAAGACAACGACCACTGCGCTGATCAGAATCGAATATGCAGGAATTTCCTGCAAAGAAGCCATGATTTTTTCAAACATAGCAAATACACCTCCCCGGTGAGAATACGTCCATATGTATCATAATCGATTTTTGTGAAATATGCAAGATGCTTTTCTGCATTTTGTAGAAATCGCCAAAGAATACATGTGGAGCCAAGACAATATCACTAAAATGCAGTTCGTTTTTTGTTGGAATTATACAAAAAATCAGAATGTGCTTGCCAAAAAAATAGAAGTATGTTATAATAGGAGAAACGAACAGCTTTTCTATCCGGCAATGCAATGTCTCATGGAAAACGCTGTAGAAGGAGGAATTATCATGAAAATCACAATTACAGCAAAAAAAATGCAGATCCCACAGAATTTCACAGAATATGCGGAAAACCGTCTGAATTCCAAACTTGACAAGTTTTTCGGTGAAGAGGCAGAAGCTAAGATCACCATGGCAAATCACAAGAACCTGATGGTGATCGAACTGACTGTTACTTATAACAACATGATTTATCGTGCAGAGCAATCTGCTGTTGATAAGGAAGACGCACTGGATGCTTCCGTAGATAAGATCATTCGCCAGATCCGCAAGAACAAGACACGTGTGGAAAAGAAGCTGAAAGAAGCTGCTTTTGTGGACATGCTGGAAGAGCCCGTTGCCGAAGCAGAACACGAAGTCGTTCGTCACAAGAAGTTTGTGATGCACGCCATGGATCTGGATGAAGCGATTCTCCAGATGGATCTGTTGGGACATGCGTTCTTCATGTTCACCAATGCCAATACCGGCGAGGTAAACGTGGTCTACAAGCGTTCTGACGGCAAGTATGCTGTCCTGGAGCCGATCTACGAATAATTTCACGTCATATTTTCACTTGTTCATAAGATATATTGCGGATGCTGTTTTTGCGGCATCCGCTTTTTGCTGCATATTTCCTGAATGTTTCTCCCATCTGGTTAAAATCAGATTCGCTGCGCCAGCCGTTCGCTGTAGTCCTTGCGGAACTGTGTAAATTTCCCGGCATCCAGTGCATCACGAATTTTTTCCATGAGCGTATTATAGAAGTAAAGGTTATGTGCCACTGCAAGGCGTCCCCCGAGCTGTTCATTTGCCTTGAACAGATGACGCACATAGGCACGGGAATGGTTCCGGCAAACGGGACAATCACACTTCGGGTCAAGGGGTTGAGAGTCCGTCTCATAAGCTGCATTGGTAATATGCAGAATGCCGTCCCATGTGAAAATCGTACCGTGACGTGCATTGCGGCTGGGCATAACGCAATCGAACATGTCGATACCACGATACACACCCTCAATGAGATTGGATGGTGTGCCCACGCCCATGAGATAACGCGGCTTGTGCACCGGCATGAGCGGTTCGACCTGCTCAATGATATGGTACATGACCTCCGTAGGTTCTCCCACCGCAAGACCGCCAATGGCGTAGCCGTCCAGATCCAACTGCGCAATTTCCTGCATATGGGAGACACGGATCTCGTCAAAGGTACCGCCCTGATTGATGCCGAACAGCATCTGCTGAGGATTGATGGTACCCTCCATTGCATTCAGGCGTTTCATCTCGTTCTGACAGCGTATCAGCCAGCGTGTAGTTCGTGCGCAGGAGTTTTTCACATAGTCCAATGGTGCCGGATTTTCCACGCACTCATCAAATGCCATGGCAATAGTAGAGCCAAGATTGGACTGAATCTGCATACTCTCTTCCGGACCCATGAAGATACGTCTGCCGTCAATGTGGGACTGGAAATAAACGCCCTCTTCCTTGATACGCCGCAGCTTCGCCAGAGAAAACACCTGAAATCCGCCGCTGTCTGTCAAAATAGGGCGATGCCAGTTCATAAACTTGTGCAAGCCACCCATTTGATGTATGATCTTATCACCCGGACGCAGATGTAGATGATAGGTATTACAAAGTTCCACCTGGCACTTCAAATCTATCAGGTCAATGGAGGAAATGCCGCCTTTGATTGCTGCCGAGGTACCTACGTTCATAAAGAACGGCGTTTGAATGGTGCCGTGTACGGTTTCAAAGATGCCTCTTCGGGCATGTCCTTCGGTTTTTAAGAGTGTAAACATTCGTGTAAATTCCTTTCTGTTTTATCATTGTGTCATATCGGAGGAGTTTGCAGCAATGCACAAATTTCCTTGGCGTATATTGCTGTGTAATCATCTTTTTCAGACAGATAAGATTCATACAACGCTTTGTCTTGTAGCATTTTTTCCCACAGAGAGAAAGTCCATTCTGCTCCTTCTTGAATTTTTGAAGTACAAATGGCAAATCCATAGAATAAATCAAGGAGATCTTCAATCAGCATAGCACTATCTGTTGTTCTTAGACGGTATACTAGTATACCGACACGATGATATATGAACTAAAAATCATACGCATCAAAGCTCAGGGTACA
>NZ_DXUU01000027.1 GCF_019417665.1 Ruminococcus sp. | reverse complement strand
TCCTCTGTCAAATATCCATATTTGCGGCTCATCTTTGTAGTATACATCTTGTGCCACAGCATCAATCATCTTGCCGGCGAGTTCTCTTTCATCGGCAATTCCAAAATGAAATTTAGAACGTATGAACATCTCATTCAGAATATCAAAAGTTGATACTGCGTGAAATACCGGCGTTTTACACTTTTCAGTTTCGCAGTATTTTGCGGATAATTCCGGAGTTTTAGGCAACTCTCCCTTCATCCCGTCCACTGCATACAGATGATATCCGTGAAACCGCTTATCTTTGGGAGCAGATGCCGCTGTTTGCTCAAACAGTTCCTCAAATGCGGTATACTTGATTTTCTGCCGGGCTTTACACAGAGCTGCACCGCTGATTTCATCCGCTGTGAGATACTTTGAAAAACGCTGTGCCTCCAGTTCAAGCGGACTTCTTGTATTCCCGATTGTGTACATGATAACATCTGAAAACGTAAGTTTTCTTGTCCGCTTGAAATCTTTTTCGGCATCTCTGACGTGCTTGCTTTGAAATTCCACATCACTTGCCATCTTTTGTATTTGCCGTATGAACCTTGTTTCTGCTTTCATTTTCTTCACCCTTCTTTATTTTAGCAGATTTCGCCTCGCTTGGCTAGTGTTAAGTTAATGACATTGCTACTGTCCGCCAGCCAGTCTTTAATGCACCGGTAATTTCAATCCACGCCCCTACGTAAGGGGCGACAATGTCAATGCCTTTATGCGTTGTACCCCAACGAATTTCAATCCACGCCCCTACGTAAGGGGCGACCGGATACAACCAGTAAAGGGGGTTTTCCATGCGGATTTCAATCCACGCCCCTACGTAAGGGGCGACCTGTTGGTTATGGTGCTACTGGCATTCAATACCAGATTTCAATCCACGCCCCTACGTAAGGGGCGACAACAGTGCATTATACTGATTGCTGCAAGCTTGCACAATTTCAATCCACGCCCCTACGTAAGGGGCGACGATTATTGTGTAAACAACGGCTCAAAGCGTTGTATTTCAATCCACGCCCCTACGTAAGGGGCGACGATGGGTATATAAAACTTGCATCAGCTGTGCTGAAATTTCAATCCACGCCCCTACGTAAGGGGCGACTTCAATATCAATCATTCTTTCCGTTCACTCCTCTCATTTCAATCCACGCCCCTACGTAAGGGGCGACTGGTGCGGAAACGGCAGGCGTTGGAATCAGTACCAATTTCAATCCACGCCCCTACGTAAGGGGCGACCAGAGTGCCCGGCAATCGTGGACAGGGGCCTATTCATTTCAATCCACGCCCCTACGTAAGGGGCGACCAGAACCGTCGATGATATCTCTGCGGTTACGTGCAAATTTCAATCCACGCCCCTACGTAAGGGGCGACTCATAACACTCTGCTTTTGGTTGTTCCGTTTCTGGATTTCAATCCACGCCCCTACGTAAGGGGCGACCTGTTGATGAGGCGGTGAACTGGTAATGACCGGACATTTCAATCCACGCCCCTACGTAAGGGGCGACCCGGAATTCTTGTATTGCATCAGCATATTCCGCAATTTCAATCCACGCCCCTACGTAAGGGGCGACAGTAATTTCTAACAAACGCATTAAAGATTACTTTATTTCAATCCACGCCCCTACGTAAGGGGCGACAGGTATCGTATCACTGTCAAGCGTAATATTTCGGATTTCAATCCACGCCCCTACGTAAGGGGCGACCCTGATATCAACTCCACATAAGCGCTTCTATTCCCGATTTCAATCCACGCCCCTACGTAAGGGGCGACCCCAGGTGATGCACAGTAACCCTGCATCCGGCAGATTTCAATCCACGCCCCTACGTAAGGGGCGACTGCAAAACAGACAAAATATGTGAACAAACAGAACAAACTTCTGTATGCTTTGCAACAAAGCAAATACTTTCGTATACTTTGATAAGAAAAACAAGTGAAAAAGCACCAAGAAATGTAGTGCGAATCCAACAGTGATTTTCTGTTCACTTCGCATTCGCACTAAAAGATCAGCGGTTCTTCCAGATCAATACCCATTTTTACACCATAGTGCTCCACTTTTGTTTTGTAGTTATTCCCAAGATAATAGAACCGCAGGCTATCTTTTTCCGGATCGATCACATTGATCAGTTTCTCCTTCAACAAACGTAACTTTGCGCCATCGACGACGCACTCAAAAACAGAATTTTGGACTCTTGTTCCGTAGTTCACACACTCTTTTGCAACCCGACGCAAGCGCTTTTTTCCGGCATTATCTTCTGTGCTCACATCATAAGTTACTAATATCAACATAATGCTTCACTTCCACAGAAATGGCGGATATTCATCCAGGTCACCTCGGATATATCTGGCAAGCAGCAGAGCCTGGACATAAGGCACCATTCCCCACTGAATCTTTTCCTCAAGAAATGGATGCGTCAATGTATCCTGCTTGCGATTCTGCCAGGACTGAATGAACTTCATTCTTCCTGTGTCCGTTAATAAAACAGCACCATCCTCTTCCTGCATAAAATCAGAATCACCAATCACCTTTTTATTGATCAATGACAAAACAAAGCGATCGCAAAAGGAGGAACGAAACTCTTCTACAAGATCTAATGCAAGAGAAGCTCTTCCCGGTCTGTCTGTATGCAGAAATCCCACATACGGATCCAATCCCACAGATTCCAGCGCAGAAGAACACATGGAAGTCATTAAGCTATACGCAAAAGACAGCATTGCGTTGACATTATCTTGCGGCGGTCTTTTATTCCGGTTTTTAAAATAAAATTCTTCTTTCTGCTGTAAAATCATATCATCAAATACAGAAAAATAGGAAACAGCAGATTCTCCCTCCAGACCACGTAAGGAATCAAGAGATTGTATCTCTGAAAGCTTCTTGATGTTGTTTTTTAGATAGTCCGATTTTTCCCGAAACCGTTCAGTCTGAATCCGCAATCCATGATCACGGATCGTGCGTTCCAGCGTCCACCGGCTGTTGAATAGTTTCCCAAGGATCATATTCCTGGCAATTTTCAAGCTCTCCTGTGCATCATCTGCAATTCTGTACTGCTGTCTGCGAAGCAGGACATTGCCATTGACCGCACCTTGCACTCTTGCAAGAAATTTTCCATTCCGGCTCAGATATGTCATTGCGATTCCGTCTGATGCACACTTTCCCATCAGTTCCGGTGTTGCACCTCCGCCGCAAATCAGGATGCTTTCCAGATTATGCAACGGAACGGATTTCAGCACAGTGCCGCCCTCTTTGATCACAACTGTCTCTCCAGCCAAGGAAAGCCATTTACCAGGGGTGAAAATATACAATGTATTCAGCAGTTTTTTCATATCAGCCCTCACTGTCCAACATTGTTCGGAGATACGATTGTACCGTTTTCTTCTTCGGGAGTGCAGGTAGACAGATATGCTTCAACGAACATGCATTACACGCTTTTGTCCGTTTTGCTTTCGGTGTATGCTGCCGGCGGAAAAGGTCATGCATTTCCTCTGTCATTTCCTGTGCGGTCTTCCGGAGTGCATCTGTAAATTCAATTTTGACCCGGTGCCTTGTCTCACCGTAATACAGATAACCAAAAGGAACAGAAGCAGAAAGCATTTCCTCCAGACATAGTGCCTGCAGCAGCAATTGCATGGTATCTGACAGATCCTCTTTCGGTTTCCCACGCTTATATTCCACCGGAACAGCCGTATATTTTCCCTCTAATCTGGGAATCCATACGCCGGCTTCTGATTTATGGAATTCCACCGCATCACATTCTCCGCTGATACCAAGCGCAGCCGAACTGACCGGCAGTGCTCTTACGGTAACAACGCCTTTTCTCGTTTCCCGGAAACTGTTGTCATGCACTTTGTTATGCATGATCTTCCCATCAATTGTGCGATAATTCTCATCCCACTGCTGTTCGATGTGAATCAACGCCCATTGCCGGCGACAAAACATAAAATGCTGGATTCCAGAAAGCATCAGGTATTCCTCTTCTGAATAGCTCATATCAGATCAATGACTTCTGCATTCAACCCGTCAAGAACATCCAGTGAGATCTCATAATCCCAGAAGCTTGCAGGACGCTGCACATCTGCTTTCAAGTTCACTTTCAGCTGGCGATGTACTTTTGCAGAGGAATATTTCGGTGTCTTGCAGTCGTGCTCCCACCAGTACAAGCGGCAAACTTCCATGCTGCCTTCCGGACGTGCAGAGGAACAGTCATTTTCGAAAAGAGTCTTGAGTGCTTCTTTCAGCAAAGCTGCATCTTCTGCGGAAAAACCTGTTTTTTCTGCAAGCTGACAGTTCACGCTGCCATAGATCACATACATACCAAAATCTACGGAATGCTTCATGCCCATAGTATCGGAAGAACGTTCTTTCTTATCCTCACCGTTAACACTCTTGGTGATCTGCATGCTGACAATATCAACAGGTGATGCACTGATTGCCGGTTGGATGCTGACAGGGCCACGGACACCGACTGAAATATTACTGAATGCAAACACCTGCCCAAAGGTTCTGACATCGATCCACTCCTGACATGCAGCTTCTGCATATTTTACCGAATCTGTCTTTTTTCCGTTCACGATAGCTTTTAATGCTGCACAGCCCTCTGCACGACCCTGGAGACTGGTGAATCCATCTGTCGCCCTGTCCGCAGACTGGACAAAGATGTTTTCTCCCATATCCTGAAAGCGGTTTCTGATTTTCCGCTTGATACAGACATCGGAGATCTCTCCATATCCGTCATAGGTCTCACGGGGACGGTTTCCACTCAAGGGATCTCCATTGGGATTTGCGTTCTTTGCGGTCACGATCAATGCAAAATCAATTTTATGTTCCAAAGCTGCCATTATGCTTCCTCCTCAGTATTATTTTTCTTGTTGTTGTATAAATAGGATGTATAATGATGATACCCCAGCAGATACGCCGGAGATAAAGCACTGTCATCTGAGAACATTTCCATGGTCATTTTATCCATAATCTCATTGAGGCACTTCTCATAAAACACCTTATTACTGCCCGGCTTGTTCAGATAGGGCTGAAGCCGTTCTTCAATGATTTTCCATGTCTGGCAAGGTCTTTTGGAAAAGACCTCCCAGTACCGCTGTGCATTGGTACTGCGTTTTTTTCGATCCTCTTCATCATTATACGTTCCAGCCTCCGTTTTGTTTGCCAGAGCCAGCAAACATCCATACAGATAACTGCGATCTGTCTCATTGGGATCATAAGACACTGCTACCACTCCTTCGTGATTTTCAATATTTCTTTTTCGTATCATACCGCATGCAACTTCCAGCACCAGTCTGTGGTTATACTTTTTATTATAGGACAACGGACGGGATGCCTTTGCACACAGTTGATGTACAATATCAGACGGAATTTTTCTGCGTTCCGTCACGCAGGGAACAAGCCTGAGAATGATATTATTCAAAACTTCCGGCTTGCACGCAAGTTTTTCTCCTTCCTCATGCCCAAATGCTGCATTGATAATTTCAAACAGAGAGAAGGTATTAAAAACAGATTTTTTCTTTGTGGAATACCACCGCTCTGCTACGGTGGTTTCATGCCAATACTGTATATTCTCCAAATACCTGGAGCCTGCGATCTCCGTATAGAGAGACATGGAGATACGCCCCTTTCCGGGCGTTGTTTCATCTAGTCCCATGAGCATGACCTTGGCATCATAGTCAAATTTCTGCCGATAGCCCTCAATCATTTGACATAGATTGCTCTTAAAATTGGAATATGCACCCTGAGACGCTGATGCATCTGCATCATCCCCGTCATATTCATCCTCAATATCAATCGCCGGCTTGCGGATATCCGGAAGAGGCTGATCCTCTGATTCCCATATGATCAAATAAAGAGAACCAAATCGTACGCATCGGTTCTGTACCAGCCAGCTCAGCGCATTGTGAATCTGATTGGAATATTCATATCCCACAGAAAACGCCTCTTCCTTGGAAGAAAACCGTCCCCGATAGGCAAAGCCGGTATCGTCATTGGCAGAGATAAGCTTTGCCTTATCCCCGGCATTCAGGATCTTTGCCGGATGCTTATAAGTAATGGGAACAATCTCACCAGAAGCGTAACACAGTTCCCTTTTGCCCCCTGCCTGTCGATTGAACGCAATAAAGCAATCTTGTAACTCCTTATCTTCCCAGGTTTTTGCCGTTTTACTTTTGTCCGTATAGTTGATACGAAATCTGACAAAGACATCCTCCACTTTCAGCTTCCCGGTTTTGTCATCCGTCTGGAAAATCTGACGCTGTACCAAATCATGTATCAGACTTTTCTGTATCACATATTGATATACGATACGCACAGCAGGATGGCAGAAATCGCTCCCCATCCAACGTTCCATCTGCTCCCGGTACAGTTCAAATTTCTGTTCTGCTTTTTTATCATTTACATATTGACAATAGTCCCCGGCAATATAGCTCAACTTTTCCGTAAACGGCATGGGAGACGGGCTATTGCTTCTTGTAGCAGAATCCTCTGTAACCGGTGCAAGCGTTACAGCCTGCTTTTTTTCCACCAGCTCTGCGGTAACAAATTGACTATTTTCATCAAGGGTAACTTCAATTGCAGCTTGTACCTGGATGTGATACAGAGGCAGAAAATCCTGGTCATCCTTATGGTGCATATAAATCTTGTATAATTCACTTGTCCAGCTCATTCTCTACCACCTCTGAAAATTCGTCCAGACCGCTGAAATTCTGATGTTCTTTCCCGAATGCTTTTATTGCCATGGGCTTGATCTGTCTCTTGATTGTACAATCCTTCGGCGGAAGAAAGTCGATAATTCCGTCCTGCATGACCGGATTCCAGAAGCGTACTGTCATGAAACCCTTGTCCTCTTCGTTTTCCGCTTCGTCCGCATATGTAATACCATGATACATCAGATTATATGGCACAGTACCGCTGTTGTCATAAAAGCCTTCGCCTTCACCGAATACACATGGTTCTACATACCCTTGGCACTCACGGGTTCCGAGAAAAATATCTCTCCGTCCGCCTCGTTCGATCATCCGTTTTGCAATGTTGTGATGCTTATTTTCATTTCTGTCATTTTGCAATTCCGGGCGATTCAAATTCCATTCGAAATGCGCCTGCACTTGATAATGCACATCTGCCAAATAAGTATAATACGCCAGATCCGGTTTTTTCATATTCGCATACACCAAAGGCCGCATTCCTTTTCGGACTGTCTGGATCTGATTCATGATCCGCACCCGGTCAATATACCATATCAGAGTCGGCTTGAAATAGATACTGTGCATGATCCCTTTCAGCGCTTCATAAGTTGGTATCATGTAAGTTGTCTTTTCTTTGCCGGGACGGGTGATCACATCGGAAAAAAGCGCATATTTTCCATAGACGGAAAATACCACCGTATTTCTGTGCTCCTTCAATTCCATTACTCCCTTCTTTTTAAAATGATTTCCGGGGAAATATGTCAGCACCCCAGGAATTCCAACTTGCCTATTTCCGCATCCATCCCAAAATCCGCATTATAATTTTCCCCATTTAGTATCACAATATCATGACTAGTCACATACAGACAACCATTTTCCAGCAACTTCTGATATAGATAGTGGGGAATACCTATGGTATACTTCTGCAATTGCCGCAACTGCTCTTTGTCTACCGTGTCTTTTTGCTGCAACGCCAGAATCAGTTCTTTAGCCTCCTCATCGTAAGGAGCAATAACACTGACAGAGTTCTCATCGATCATCTCAAACAACTGCCCGGCTGTTTTAAACGCCTGTGCACTATACCTGAGAGGCTTCATTTTCCGTTTTCCCCAAACAGACGAATTCAGAGAAAGCAATTCTACAAGCGTGTGCTTACTTTGATAGGCATCCACTGGGAAATCCACCATACTGCGATTTTCTTCGTAAAAAAGCCGGAAATAAGAACGAATGGTCTGGGGCGACAAATATTCAGTTTCAGACGGATCCCGAAAGAATCGTTCTGCAATGGATTTTCCGGAAGCAATCTCCGGCATATATGTTGTTTTTTCCTCCTGTGCATTGATCACATAGACCTTGCCGAGTGCCGCAGATTCTCCATTTCTGTTGCAGCGTCCGGCTGCCTGTGCCACACGATCCAGTCCAGCAAGAGAACGGATAACACAGCGGAACGAAATATCCACGCCTGCTTCAATAAGCTGTGTAGAAACGCAGATGATCCGTTCCCCGTTTTTCAGAAGATTTTTCATTTCCACGATTTTATCCTGTCGGTGTTTTGGACACATGTTTGTACTCAAATGGATCAAATGCGCCTGTTCTTCCGATGGAAAAGTCTTATTTCGTTCTTCCAGAAGCTGATACACTTCACGGGCAACGGATTTCGTATTGACGATCAGAAGCACCGATCGTTCTTCCAAATACTTTTCGTAACAAAAATTGGCGATTTCGCAGTTGGAATATTTGCAGTCCTGGAATACGGGAAGGATCTCAGTGCGTTTCAGTGCGGCAAAATCGTCGGAATAATCCCCTGTCATACTGGGATTTTCATCAAGCAGCAATTGAAAACTGGAATCATTCCAGCAAAAATCCGGCTGTGTGGCAGTGCACAATACAATGGTGCACCCACAGATTTTAGATAAATAATTCATCGCCGCAGTAAACATAGAAATACAGCGTACAGGGATCGACTGTACCTCGTCAATGACAATTACGGAATTTGCCAAACAATGCATTCGGCGAACTAAAGCCATCTTGTTCGAGAACAATGTATTCATAAACTGCACCATAGTTGTGGCGATCATAGGTACATCCCATCGTTCCGTGAGAAGCTCATACTTTTGCAGTTCATTCTCCTGTTCTTTACCATGTATAACATTGGAGTGATGTTCCAAAAAATTGTCCTCGCCTATGATTTCCCGGAAGGTACTGCTGTTTTGTTCCAGTATGGACATAAACGGTGCAACGTAAAAAATCCTCTCTTTTCCATGGTTCAGACAATCCAGCAAGGCAAATCGTAAGGACGATAAGGTCTTTCCGCCGCCCGTAGGTACAATAAGCTGGCAGATTCCTGTTTTTGTTTCAGAAAATTCACTGCACCTCTCTGAAATGCTGCTTCTGATCCGGGAGATCTCAGAGGTATTGTCAAATTCGTCTAACCGTTTCATAAGCGTGTCTAAGGCGTTTTTCCAGACATTTTCTGTCTGTCTAGGCATCTGTTCCGGATAATCATTACAGAAATCAGCCGTGTTTGTCCGGTCTGCATCGATCAGAATCGATTGGAGTGTTCGTTCCAGCATTCCCCGATAAAAAGCAAACTGCTCCCGATTGGGGCTGATTGCTTTGATTGATTCCCGGATACTGCAATATTCCTTATGGGCATCTTCCAGATACATGGTCAAAATCTTTTCGGGATATACCGCACGCAGCTGATCTGATACAAGACCATATTCCTCCTCTTTGCTGATACGTTCCTGTAGCGAATCATCTCCGTCATCTTTTATACAATCATGGATCCCATGGTGGGACACGATCACTCTTGCGATAAGTCTCGACACATAATAATTTTCTCCTTTCCGGTCAGCAAATTCACAGAGATATTTTGCGCCGCAAAAGGAATGATCAATTTCACCTCGCCTATATTTCCCTTCTCCTGAAATATACTTCTGAAAAGAAGGTGCATATTTTCCAGCATCATGCAGTAATCCTGCAAGCTTTCCCATTGCAAACATGCCCATACGCTTCCCAAATTCTGACGAAAGTTCAGCCACGCCTTCACAATGGTCGGACACCGTCTGAATTTCATCGCTGCCTTCTTTTTTATGTGCAATATATGTCATTGTTCACCTCCATAATCTTTGTTTTTAATGATTTTGAATGACAGAGACACTGTATCTGTCCTGGTTATATTATACATCCAACAAAAATATTTTGCAATTGTTTTTGTGAAAATTATCAATTTCTTTACATGTTGTTCGACAAAATCCGACACTATATTTTATTCTCAGGTATGCTTTAATTACAAAACTATACAAAAAACCTCTCAGAAGAAGTGCTCTGAGAGGTTTTGAAGAATCAGAAAAGTGAGATCCGTTTACGAAGCCAATACCTTGTCCATGCCGCTGATAGTAAAGGTTACGCTAAAGCTATCGGTAGGCATTGTGTAATCCAGTGCCGCAAGATCAGTGTTATAGATGTTTACCAATTCAATGTACAGATTGCCCTGCTCATCGGCAATCACAAGCGGATTGTCAATAGCGATCTCCTTGTCATCGCATTTCAGAACCACATCTGTCACATCCATGGTATTATAATACGGGAAATCGGTGCTGACAAACAGCATATTCAGCTTACTGCTGTCAGAAGAGAAATCATAACCATCCACAGAAACAGTATATGTACCATCTTCAGTAATGGTTGCATCTGTGAAAGTAGCGCCAGTGTCAATGATCTCGTCATTCTCACCCCATTTGATGAGGGTATTGAAATACTCAGTCTCTGCACCATAACTTCCGTCGCTGCACGCATTGCGGAAAGTAAAGATCTCAGTCTGCACGCCTATATATGCATGTGCTTCGGAGGTTGTCTCCACCTTAGTTTCCACGGTTGTATCCATGCCAGCCTTCGGATCCTTATTTTCCACTGCTTCAATAATAGTAGAAATGATCTCCGGCTGGGTCTGCTCATAGGTGTTGCGGTCAAACAGACCAAAACCATATACGCCATTGAAACCGTTGTCCCAGTATACCGGGATCATACCCAGAGAAGCAGCCTTTCCAGCAACATAACCGTTGAAATATGCACGATTGCCCTGAATCTGACCGCTGAAATCAGCATAGGCTGTGGACTTGTCGATACAACCGTATTCACCGATGATAACAGGAATATCATTTGCAACAAACTTGTCATGCAGCTGTTGGAACAGATCGTCCAGATAATCCTGATCGCCCCACTTCGGATAATTCATCTTCGGGAAGCCATTGACTTCGATCAAATTCAAACCGTAGTCACCCCACAGAATGGTTTTCAGATCTTCAGTACCGCAGTAATCCCACGGATCGTAATAATGAACAGAAACCATCATACGGCTTTCACCGGCAGAGCAGTTTTCATCGGTAGGCATTTCAAAGCCATAATCCCCAACGGTATATTCAATGTTAGTATTCCAACCTGGCATCAGCAGCCAACGGTGTGTATTCTTCGAACCGGAAGCACGAACGGTGTCCACAAAGATCTGGTTGTACTTGTTCAGATTTGCGTAGTAATCCCGGTCGGGATCACCGTTATAGCTGTTATCGAATTCCTCGTTCATGGACTCGAAAACCAGATGCTCGTCATAATCCTTGAAGCGTTCTGCAATCTGTTTCCAGACCGCTTCATACTTTTCACAGATATAATTCTGATCCTCACCGTTTACCAGGAACCAGCCACCATCGATGGTGTTATATCCATCGCCGTGCATATTGATGATCACGTACAGCCCTTCATTATAGCAGTACTGCACCACTTCTTCTACACGATCCAGCCATGCGGAATCCACCTGATAGCCGTTGGCGTCATCAATGCGATCCAGATAGGAAACCGGCACACGAACTGTGGTAAATCCAGCATCTGCAACAGCAGTGATCAGTTCCTGCGTCACCTCCGGATTGCCCCATGCAGTTTCGTTGACTTTTCCGCCGGCATTTGCCTCCAACTGATTGCCCAAGTTCCAGCCAGCACCCATTGCCTCTGCCACATCGTCAACGCCAATGGTAAAGTCACCATCGTACTGAACAGCTCTGCTCTCCTCTTTGCCGGATTCCTCCGTCTTTGAGGACTCGTCACCGGAACCGGAGCCGCATCCGGCAAAAGAAGCCGTCATTGCGCCTGCCAGTATACAAGCGGTGATTTTTTTCCAAAAGTTCATACCATAATACCTCCAAAATAACATACTACCTTTATTATACCATAGAATTTCACGCTGTCAAGAAATTTTATGGGAAATTTCACAAAATGTATTGAGAATACCTCTAAAAATGATGTTATCCAGGTATGTGAACGATGTCAAATCAGGTATTTTCTTTCCGCATTTCCCCATCCACCAGATTATAATGTCTTTCAATTGCTTTTTCACAAAGGACAATATCGCTATTCTCCAACGCCTGAAACATATCCACATGCGCCTGATGGAGCTGCACTGTCACTTGTTCATCTGCCGACAGCAATGCAGCATCGATCCAACGACGGTACACATCTGCAATAGGTTCCATCATAGTAATCCAAAAGTTATTTTCCGTAGCATGAATCAGCAAATAATGGAACTGCCGATCCAACTCCACCTGCTCTGAAAAGGAATCCGACTGTGCCGAAGCGTTCAGCAACTCCAGCGCATGTATCCGCCAGTTGAAAAAAGTATGATTTTCCACGATTGTTCGACAGACAGCCTTTTCCATATTGCGCCGGAACGAGCATATCTCCTCTTGATCTGTCTGCCGCAAAAGCAGCATCATATCCACTACATCGAAAATCGCCCTGGACAGATTCCCCACCAGATAATTGCCCGATCCCCTGCGGCTCTCAATAACTCCTGTATTTTCCAGCATCCGCAGGGCTTCTCTGGTGGAATTGCGCCCAATGGATAGGATCTCTGCGATTTTTCGCTCCGTGGGCAGCCTGGAGCCCATTGTCAATTCCCCGGCTGCAATCATATCGGATAAATACGTGATCACCTTCTGGTATTCTCTGGATTTTTCTTTCATGCATTACCACCTTACATAATGTGTGAAAAAATCGTTGCACCGACAACTGTGATCAATCCAGCAACCACGATAGAAAGACTGCTCATAGCACCCTCTGCTTCTCCCAGTTCCATGGCTTTTGCAGTACCGATAGCATGGGATGCTGTGCCCAATGCAACACCCCTGGCAATGGGTTCCCGGATACGAAACAGCCGGAAGATCCATTCCGCAAAAATATTTCCCAGCACACCCGTAATAATGATTGCTGCAACGCTAATGGAAACATAGCCGCCGAGTTTTTCTGAAACACCCATACCGATCGCTGTTGTAATGGACTTCGGCAGGAAAGTGACGTATTCCCGATGATCAAACTGAAACAGCATCGCCATTCCCAGAATCATCCCCAGACTGGACAGGACACCGGAAAGTATGCCAATTAAAATGGCCTTCCAATTATGCTTTAACAGTTCCAGCTGCTCATACAGCGGTATCGCCAGGCAAACTGTTGCAGGCGTCAACAAATAGTTGAGATATTTTGCACCCTCATAGTACTTATCATAGCTGATATCGGCGCACGCCAGAAATGTAATGGTGATGGTGATGGAGATCAGCAGCGGATTCAAGATAGCAAGCTTGCACTTCTTTTTCAACAATACACCTATCCCATAGGATACCACGCTGATCACAGTGCCAAAAAAGATGGAATTTTCTAAGAAATCATGCATGTTCCGCTTTTTCCCCTTTCCTGCGGCAGATAACAAACTGAGTGACCCTGCCAGAGATGATCATGACAATAAAGGTAGACAAAACTATCACAGCAATGTATTCCAACCATGCCGGACGAATGATATCCCAAGATTCCAGCAGTCCCACTGCTGACGGAATAAACATCAGCGGCATAATCTCGATCAAAAATGTTCCCGTTTCCCGCACAGACGCATATGGGATCACATGGAGTTTCAGACAGAAAAACAGGAGAACAATGCCATAAATGCTCGCCGGAATGGGCAGCGGAATACATCTCTCCAAAATCTCCCCCAAAAACGAAACGCCTAAAATGATACCGAATTGCTTGATCCACTTCACAACAATTCCTCCATTCAAATTGGTACTACCAATTATATCACACCGGTATCTCAGCGTCAAGAGATATTTATTGTAAAACAAGCTATATTTTGTGGAATTATTCTGATATAGAAGTGAACTGTATCATAGAAATAGCCGACACACAAATGTTGCATGCCGGCTAATAATATAATATTATTTCAATGAGCCACAGGCACCGGAGCGTTTGGTTCTGCGGCTCTGGCAGGATCGAATCCACAGGAAAGCGATCACATAGATCACAATAGTCAAGATCCACGTAACAGCATAAGAAATATACACCGTTTCGATCCGGTGATACGCCGGCATCTGGAATACCGTTGCCAGCCACACCAGACGCAGTCCGCACACGCCCACGATTGAAACCACCATAGGCATGACAGAATAGCCGATGCCGCGCAGTGCACCTACCATAACATCCATGATGCCGCAGAGGGCATATACACGACTGATATATTTCAGACGCACCATACCGGCGGCAATGACTTCCGGACTGTCAGAATAAATATGCAGCAGAGGTTTTCCCAACAGCACTACCCCATTGCCCAACAGAATCCCCACTGTAATAACGCAGAGCTGCCCTGTCAGCACAATACGATTGATTCGCTTTTCTTCTCCGGCACCATAATTTTGACTGACAAAAGACAGCGTTGCCTGATAAAACGCATTCATCGCCATATAGACAAAACCTTCGATATTGGCAGCGGCAGAATTGCCGGCAACTACGATATTTCCGAAGAGATTCACCGAGGACTGGATGACCACGTTGGACAAGGCAAAGACCACACCCTGAAAGCCTGCTGGCAGTCCGATCCGCAGGATCTGAAACATTTTCATCCGGTCGATCCGCAATGCCCTCCAGTCCAGGTGAATGCCGCCTTCTTCTTTCATCAGACAACGCAGGATCAGTATGGCCGAAACCGTTTCGGAAATTACTGTCGCCAAAGCAACGCCCATGACATCCATTCGGAATACGATCACAAACAACAGATTCAACACGACATTGATGACACCGGCAAAGAGAAGAAAATAGAGCGGCCGCTTTGTGTCCCCTACTGCACGAAGCAGTGCACTGCCGAAGTTATACACCATGGTGGACATCATACCGAGAAAATAAATGCGCAGATACATTACGGCAAGGGACAAAACTTCCGGCGGTGTCTGCATCCAGATCAGCATTTGCTTCGCCCCAATGATGCCAATTATCGTGAGGAGAAGGCCGCTGATCATACTGAGAAGCATGGATGTATGCACCGTCTTTCCCAGCTCATCCCATGATTTTGCCCCATAAGATCGCGCTGCAACTACATTGGCACCGATGGACAGCCCAACAAATAAATTCGTCAAAAGATTGATGAGGGCTGTGTTAGACCCCACAGCAGCAAGCGAATTGTCCCCGGCAAATTTTCCCACCACGACAACATCCGCCGCATTGAACAGCAGCTGGAGAATACTCGACGCCATCAGCGGCAGCGCAAAAAGAAGCATCTTTTTGAGAACCGGACCACTGCACATGTCGATCTCGTAATGCTTCGTTTTCGTACCCATATAAAATCCCTTCCGTCTTTCAAAATGTCAAGGCAAGAAATCCGGGACACCCCATTAACTGAGAAGAATTCCCGGAATTGATACCACTTATTTAATTATACAATACTACTTTTATTATAGCATGCCTGTATTCGTTTGTCAAATTATTCAATACTATTCTGATTCAGTTTCACTTTCTCGGTTCCCACAAAAAATCAAAGCTTCCAGGAACTGCATGGAGACAGGTATCCAGCACATTGGAAAAAATCTTCAGCTTTATCCCCATGCTGGGATCGTCTGGAAATACCGTATTGTCCAGAAAAAAGGTAATCACCGCCACGATCATTTCCGCGCTTTCCTTTGGCGTTTCACTGTGAATCATACCCTCCTTCTCTCCCTGTCTCAGCAAGCCCTCCAGAATCGGAGAAAGTTCCTGTATTGCAACCAGTTTCATCTGGTTGTGGAGCAGCATACTCTCGTGCAGATGCAAGGTGCGGATAAGATTTTTCTGATTGTCGTGAAATTCATTCTTGATCATACTCTGGAACAGCACCTTGATCTTTTCCAGAGCTGACGCTTCGGACTGAATGCCGCCGAAGTATTCATGAATTGCCTTTTTATAGCACCGTTCAATGACGGCGTAAAGAATCTCTTCCTTGCTTTCAAAATAATAGTAAACGCTTCCCTTTCCAATGCCGGCTTTTTTGGCAATGAGATTGACCGAAATATCCCGATCCGGCATAACGCACATCAACTGTTCGGTGGCGTTCAGTATTCGTTCTTTCTTATCACTTTTCATAGGAAACCACTTGCTTTCTCTTGGATTTTTCTCATTATATCACAAAATTTCGAATTTGACAAGAAAATCCGCTGGAAAATACTTGACCGACGGTCGAAAACGTGTTAAAATGAAAACAATCCATTTCGACCAACGGTCGAAAAATGAATAAGGAGAAATAAAATGGGAACAGCAGCACTTCTCGGCGCAATTGCCGGCGGCGCTGTCCTGGCAGGGGCAGCAGCAGCATTCGGCGGTGCCACCACATTATTCCGGCGTGTCATTCCACGGCAGGATTCGATCAAAGTCGACATCAGTGAAATGGCTGACATGCAGAAGTGGGAAGAATACAAAAAGATCATCCATCCGAAAAAGGAATGGCTGATGCAGCAAAACCTGGAACCTATCACCATTACTGCCAGAGACGGGATCCATCTTCATGCTTATTACCTGCCGGCAAAGCAGCCCTCTGACCGCATCGTCATCGGCTGCCACGGCTACACCAGCTGTGGGCTAAGCGATTTCGCAGCCCATTCGTATTTCTTTCACCAGCAGGGTTTCGACTGTCTGATCCCGGATCATCGTGCCCACGGTGAGAGCGAGGGGAAATACATCGGCTTTGGCATTCTCGACCGCTATGATTGCCGTGCATGGATTGACTATGTGATGGAACGGTTCGGCGAAGACAAACGAATTCTCCTGCACGGCACCTCCATGGGCGCTACTACTGTGCTCATGGCTGCCGGTGCACCGGATCTGCCGAAATCGGTCAAAGGCGTTGTTGCAGACTGCGCATTCACCTCGCCCTACGATGTATTCTCACATATTTTAAAGCGTGACTATCATCTGCCGCCTTTCCCGGTCATGAACATCAATGATGCCATGTGCCGCAAAAAGGCAGGCTACGGCTTCCAGGATTATTCCACACTTACCGCCGTGCGAGACTCCAGATGCCCCACGCTGTTTATCCACGGTAAAGAAGACAATTTCGTCCCCACCTGGATGAGCCAGAAAAACTATGAACTATGCAGTACACCGAAGGAACTGCTTCTTGTAGAACATGCTGGTCACGGTGCAAGTTATTATGAAAATCAACCTCAATATGAAGAAGCGGAATCCCGATTCATTGAGAAGTGGATTCCCAGCGACAGCGGAAAGAAGGAAACAGCATGAAAGAATTTCAGGTGAATGGTGTTAACTTGCAGTGCTACCCACTGACGGCAGCACAGCGCATTCACAACTATTCCATTCTCTATTGTCCTTATCACCAATTGCTGAATATTGGTACTGGATTGTACATCCAGCAGGAAGTGGATTTTGATATTCTAAAAGAGGCCATTTATGAGGCATACCAGCGGTTTGAATCCATGCGGCTCCGTTTTTTGCAGGATCAGGATGGCACGGTTTATCAGTATCTAGTACCCTTTGAGGATCGTGACATTGAACTTCGGGACTTCTCCAGATGGAATGAAAAAGATGCACACAATGAAATGCGGAAGTGGACAGCAGTTCCGTTCAAACGTTTTCACTCTCCCATGAATCAGATCGTCTTGATCAAGCTGCCCAACGGTTATAACGGCATCTACTTCAAGGCTGACCATATGACCATGGACTCCAGTTCCATACCGGGATGTACTGGAACTGTACTGTGCAAAACGTTACGGCACGGATATGCCGAAACCAATGCAGTCCTATATCAAGGCGTTGGAACGGGATCTCGCCTATGAAGCCAATTCACCAGCCCGGCAGAAGGACGAAAAATACTGGATGGAGGATATCATGAAAAGTGAACCCATGTACACGGACTTCAACGGCATGGGGCGTCTCATCACTCAGCGCCGTGAGAATAAAAATCCCAACCAGCGCAGTGCAATCATCACATCTACCAGCCCGGAGGCTTCTATTTCTGTCTATCATCTGGAAAAGCATCCCTCTGACCGGCTCATGCGGTTCTGTGAGGAAAACCATGTTCCTATGGTATGCCTGTTGCTCATGGGTCTGCGGACGGTTCTTTCCAAATTCAACAACAACGAAAAGGATGTTTCCATCAAGAGCTGTGTGGCTCGCCGGGGTACACTGCTGGAAAAACGTTCCGGCGGTACACGAATTCACTTTTTCCCCCTACGCACTATTATGGAACCGAATATGACCTTCCTGGAAGGACTGCACATGATGCAGGAAGCGCAGAACCGTCTGTTCCGTCATGCAAATTTCGACCCGATAGAGTATACTGCACGACGCAGAAGCCACTGGAACTTCCAGCCCGGCGCAAGCTATGAGAGCCTTGCCCTGACCTACCAGCCCCTGACCCTGCGGCAGGATGCGGACAAGATCCCGGATATCCCGTACAAAAGCTTCTGGTATACCAACGGTGTTGCCGCACAACCCCTTTACTTAACCGTAATGCACCGAGTGGAAGACAATGGACTGGACTTCAATTTCGAATACAAAAAAGACGCTGTCACCGATTATGAGATGGAATATCTCTACTATTATCTCTGTCGTGTACTGTTCCGGGGAATCGAGAACAGCAGCAGAACGATCGGCGAAATACTGGACATGATCTGAGGAGGATGTTATCATGCTGGAAGAACTGAAAACGACTATTCTGGAATACGTGGACGTGGAACCGGAGGAGATCACACCGGAGGCACGTTTTATCGAAGACCTGCACTTCAATTCCTATGACTTTATGAGCTTTCTGGGAGAATTGGAAGAACAGATGGACGTGGCCATTGAGGAAGAGGATGTGCTAAAGCTGCACACCGTAGGAGAAGCAATTGCATATCTGGAGTCGCTCCAGCAGAAATAAAGGAGAATTACAATGGATAAAACATTGGTAAAAACCTTACAGGATCTGATCGTACAGTCCGCTGCCTGCTATGGAGAAAAGACATTTCTCATTGAAAGGGCAGGCAAAGAAAATACAGAAACAACATACGTGCAGCTCTATGAAAACTGCCGGAAACTAGGCAGCTTTCTCCAGAAAAGCGCCAACGGCAAAAAGCTGCACGCCGCAGTGATCGGTCTGACCAGCGCTGCCTATCTGACCGCCTATTTTGGCACCGTAGGCAGCGGCAATGTCATCGTTCCCCTGGATGCCCAGCTGGGCGTTGATGATCTGTGTGATCATTTACAGCGTTCAGATGCAGAGGTCTTCTTCTTCGATGCACGATATGCACCCATGCTCCCTGCCGTTCGAGAAAACTGCCCTGCCATACACACCTATGTCTCTCTTCAAGAGATTCCCGATGTTCTCTCTCTAACACAGGTTTTGGCAGAAAACGAACCTATGGAATGGATGCCCCTTGACCCAACATCCTGCGCAGCCATTCTCTACACTTCCGGCACTACCGGAAAGAGCAAGGGCGTTATGCTGTCCCACAGCAACCTCATCGACAATACCATGTGTCAGGACAACGAGAGCACATCGGAAGATGTTCTGCTGACCGTGCTCCCCATTCACCATGTATACTGCTTCACCTGTGATATTCTCCTTTCTCTGCGGTATGGCACCACAGTCTGCGTCAACGATTCCATGATGCACATTGCGCAGAACCTCAAACGGTTTCAGCCAACGCTGATCCTGCTGGTACCCATGATCGCTGAGACCATTTATAAGAAGATCCAGGCTGCCGCAGCAGCAAAGCCGGAGATTCCCATCCAGGCAATTGCAAATGCCGTATTCGGCGGAAGACTCCGTGGTATCTACAGCGGCGGTGCTTATCTCAATCCCAAGTTGGTAGAGAGCTATCGTGCGTTGGGAATTCCGATTGCACAGGGCTATGGCATGACTGAGTGCTCTCCGCGCATTTCCACAGCCAATCTGGAGGATATGAGTGTGGGAGACATCGGCACTATCGTAAACGGATGTGAGATCAAGATCATGGACGGTGAGATCTGGGCAAAGAGTCCTTCGGTTATGATGGGTTACTATCATGATCCAGAGGCTACCGCTGAAGCACTGACAGAGGACGGATGGCTGAAAACAGGCGATCTGGGCTATGTGGATGACAAACGTCATCTGTTCCTCACTGGCAGAAAGAAAAATCTGATCATTCTGAGCAACGGCGAAAATGTCTCCCCGGAAGAACTGGAAAACAAATTCGCTGGACTGGACTGGCTCTCTGAGGTATTGGTCTATGCAGAAAACGGCATAATCACTGCGGAGATCTTCCCCAACACCGAATTCTGTGAGGCACACAACATGGACGAAATAAAGCGACTGTTCCAGAAGCAGGTGCTGGAGATCAACAAGACCGTTTCGCCCGCAAAGCAGATCCATTGCCTGCGAATCCGGGATGTGGAATTCGATAAAACCACATCTAAGAAAATCAAACGGGAACAGTCGCAGCAAGGTGCGATTTTCCAATAAACCTTAGGAGGAAATCATATGACGTATGAAGAAATTTTTAGTGCGGCAAAGGCTGAATTTATGAAAGCCGATGTCAGCAAGCTGACTGATCATCTTGCTATACAGGTGAATATTGTCGGCGAGGGCGAAGGTGCATTCTATATTGAATTGCTGGACGGCAAGCTCTATGTAGAACCCTACGAGTATTACGACCGTGATGTCAAACTGATTGCTACTGCCGAGGACTTTCTGAAAATCGCAGACGGTTCCATGAATTCCGTTTTTGCTTATACCACAGGAAAGCTGAAAGTGGAAGGCGACCTTGGGAAAGCAATGGAACTCCAGAAGATGATCGAAACCATCAAAAAGGTCGAGAAGAAAAAGAAAAAATAAGCTTTTTCTCAATATTTCTCCAGACTGCGCATGTAGTCCATTACATGTGCAGTTTTCTTTTTACATCTCATAATACTATATCGATTATTTTAGCACCATATCAGTTTATTTTATTTAGTAAAACGATGTGAAACTTAGTTTTATATCTTTTGAAGAAAAACAGTTGACATTTTCTATGGAAAGTGGTATACTATATAAGTCAGCTGAGGTAAAACAAAGCAGACAGAAAAAAATAAACTGGGGTGTAGCCAAGCGGTAAGGCAGTGGACTCTGACTCCATCATTCCGAGGGTTCAAATCCTTCCACCCCAACCAGTAAAAACAGCTTCCACAATTGTGAGAGCTGTTTTCTTTTTTTATGTAAAGAGCTGTTGCAGGCAGTAAAAATCCAACAGGAAAACGGTGCGATATGGACATCGTGCTCTACAAATTACCACGAATTGCGTGACGTTTTGTAGGTGTCGATGCCCACATCGACCTGTGAACCAGGATTTCACCGTACCTGCAACAGCTTTTCTTATGCTGTAACTTATGATCGCCGGTTGCGCTTTGCCGGATTTTCCAGCACACGCCCATCCTTCGAAAAACGGGAGCCATGACAGGCACAGTCCCAGGAATGCTCTGCCGAATTCCAATGAAGTGCACATCCCAGATGCGTACACCGCCTGGGCGTCAGTCGGAGGAAGTTTGAGGCGGTCTCCAGAAGATTCCGGTACAGTTGCGGCTGCATGATACTTCTGGATGGGTAAAAAATGTCCGCCACTTCATCGGGTACACCTGTGAGCATGTCCGTCAGCACCATTGCCGCTGTCATTGCTCCGGTCATGCCCCATTTCCCAAATCCTGTCGCCACGTACAACTGGGAAGTACGTCCGTAGTAGCTCCCGATATAGGGCAAATCGTCCAGGCTCATACAATCCTGAGCCGCCCAACGGCAGACCTCTTCTGCATTGGGATAATACAATTTTGCTTTCATCTGGAGTTCAGCCCATCCGCCGCCTTTCTTTCCAGTACGGTGAGAACCGCCTCCCAAAAGCAACATATCGCCGTAATTCCGAAAGGAAAACCCTGTTTGCTTCTCGTCCAGATACATGCCGTTCAGCTCCGGCGCATTCGCCAGTGCCAGCACATAGGAACGGTGCTGGTACAGCTTCAGAAAATATCTGCCACGACCATTCCAGAAGGGAAAATGTGTCGTCACTACGATCCGATCTGCGGTAATGACGCCGTGTTCCGTCCAGACCTGATTGTCCCGAATATCGTAGACAAATGTGTGCTCATAGACGCTGCAATCCTTAGCAATCTGCGATAAGAATTGCAAGGGATGAAACTGCGCCTGGTCGGAAAATTTCACTGCACCTACAGTGGAAAACGGCAGCGGCAAGTTTTCTGCAAATTCCGCCGGAATCTTGGCACGCTGCAATGCTTCCAATTCTGCCTCCAGTATCTCCGGATTCTCTACAGAATACACATAGTTGTCTTTCCGCTGGAAATCGCACTGGATATCCTTGCACAGCGCCGCATATTTTTGCAGTGCTGCACGTTGAACCTCATAATATTTCTGCGCCAGATCCACTCCGCCTAGTTTCAGCAGATTATGATAGAGCAAACCATGCTGCACGGTGATTTTCGCCGTAGTATTCTGCGTAGTGCCACTGCATAGGGTGTCCCCTTCCACAAGCACCACCGAAACCCCTTTCTTCCCCAGCAGATATGCCGTAAGAAGTCCGGCTATTCCGCCGCCGATCACCAGAACGTCTGCTTTGATATCTCCCTGCAAAGCTGAAAACCGGGGCATTTCACAATTTCTATGCCAGATAGACTGCATCTTCTGCATCTCACCTTTCATTTTTGATTAGGATATGCAGAATATGTGGAATTATCATATATTTTCAAATTGTTCCGCAGCTATCCCCGGTTTCTCGTTTCAGATAGACCATATCCACCAGTTGTTTGCCACATTCAAAAGTAGGATGATCATAATTATCGGTGAAAAAATTTTTTACACGCTGATACTCCCGGAAACCGCAGGCTTCATAAAAGGGAATGGTCCGCAGACTGTCTCCTGTTCCCACAATCATGGTTCTGCAATCGAGATATACCCGGAGCACGTGGGCGATCAAAGCTCTGCCATAACCCTTTCCCTGGGACTCTGGTACAACGGCAATGTTCTTTATCTCATAAACGCCATCCGATTCTTGCGTAATCACGCATTCTGCTTGTACGCCATGTTCCACCAGAATATACATATCACCTCGTTCGAGATAACGGTCGATCATACTCTCCTGTTCGTCTGCCAAAAGCAGCAAAGAAAGATACTGTTTTTTCTTCTCTGTAACCTTTTTGATCAGCATTTTTTCGCCTTTCTAATGCAAAAAGAGCACTGCGTTTTACTGCAATGCCCTCTTTTCCTTGTTTACTGATATGTCACTGTAATCTTACCGTCCTGGGCGGAGATCAGTAGCTTCTGAATCTCTGTATTGTGCGCAATAATCAGAGATGCCACCTGATCCTCCACCTTTTGGCGGATCACACGGCGGATATCACGAGCACCATACGGTTTCCCAAATGCCTCCTCTGCAATGGCAGCCAATGCTGCATCGTCATACTGCACCGTAATATCTTTCTCTGCAAGAGGTTCTTTCATCTCATCCAGCATCAGTGCTGCGATCTTCTGGAAATCCTCCTTGGTCAGATTCTGGAATACCACAACCTCGTCAATACGGCTGATAAATTCCGGCCGCAGGAATTCCCGGAGACCCTTCATTGCCTTTTCCTTAGACACTTCTGTCTCCGTCCGGTTGAAGCCTACACCAATGCTCTTATCCGTAGAACCAGCATTGGAAGTCATGCAGATAACAGTATTTTCGAAGCTGACCGTTCTTCCCTGCGCATCGTCAATTTTTCCCTCGTCCAGAATCTGCATGAGAATATTCATGACATCCGGATGTGCTTTTTCAATCTCATCGAACAGAATTACCGAATAAGGACGGCGGCGCACCTTTTCCGTCAGCTGACCGGCTTCGTCGTAGCCAACATAGCCGGGAGGAGAACCGATCATCCGTGCCACGGAGTGCTTCTCCATAAATTCTGTCATATCCAGACGGATCAGCGGCTCATTGGAATCGAACAGTTCCTCCGACAGCACCTTTACCAGCTCTGTCTTACCCACACCAGTGGGACCAACAAAGATAAAGGATGCCGGGCGGCGGCGGGGACTCAGCTGTACACGGGTACGCTTGATTGCCTTTGCCAACAAATCCACAGCTTCATCCTGTCCAACCACACGAGTTTTCAGACTTTCCTCCAGATTTGCCAGCTTCGTGAACTCAGTTTCTGCAATTTTATGTGCCGGGATTCCTGTCCACAACTCAATGACCTTTGCCAGATCATCACTTGTGACCTTTACATGTTCCAGTTCCGCTTCTGCAGTCTCCAGACTGGATTTCAGACGGATCAACTCGCCCTTTACTTGAGCAAGTGCTTCATAATCAATCTCCGTTTCATCTTCAATGGACTTTTCCTTCTCTTCCAGCGCCTGCTTTTTCTTCAGCAGCACATCATAGTTCTCGATCTCCGGAGAACGCAGACTGGTGCAAGCGCAGCTTTCGTCCAGCAAGTCAATCGCTTTGTCCGGGAGAAAACGGTCTGTAATATAGCGTTCCGCCAAAACCGCACACAAACGAATCATCGTTGGTGAAATGTGTACCCGGTGATATTCCTCATAATATTTGGCAATACCGCTGAGTACCTCTACCGTTTCATCCACCGTAGGTTCATTTACCGTTACCGGCTGGAAACGACGCTCCAGAGCAGAATCTTTTTCAATATATTTCCGGTATTCCTCAAAGGTCGTTGCGCCAATGACCTGGATCTCTCCTCGTGACAATGCGGGTTTCAGAATATTCGCTGCGTTCATGGAGCCTTCGGAATTACCAGCGCCAACCAGATTGTGCACCTCGTCAATAAAGAGGATGATATTTCCCTCTTGTTTTACCTCTGCGATCAAACCCTTGACACGGCTTTCGAATTGTCCCCGGAACTGGGTTCCAGCAACGAGAGATGTCAGATCCAATAAATACACCTGCTTATCTTTCAGGTGCATGGGCACTGTTCCAGCGTGGATGTGCTGGGCAATCCCCTCTGCAATTGCCGTCTTTCCGACACCTGGTTCACCGATCAAGCAAGGATTATTCTTTGTCCGACGGGAAAGAATTTGAATGACACGGGAGATCTCTTTATCTCTGCCAATCACTGCATCCAGCTTTCCCTCAGCGGCACGCTGGCTCAGGTTCGTGCAGTAGTTCCCCAGGAATTTCAGTTCCTTTTTCCTCTTAGAACGACGTTCCCGGCGAGAGGTTTCCTGCTGTTCCCCAGAAGCTGAGCCCTCTTCCTCCACCGGTGCCGGCGAATTGGCATTCTCCATGTTTTGCAGGATTTTTCCGCTGTCTTTCATTAGATTCTGCATATTCTCCAAAAACTGCGGGATCACGCCAGAACCGCCCATTTCAAAGCTGTCCCCATCTACCAGATCCATCATCTGATTGGAGATTTGCTCTAGTTCTTCATCGGAGATTCCCATATGCTTCATATATTCATCGACTTGCGGAATGTTCATTTCCTTGGCACAGACCAGACACAGACCTTCATTTTTCTTCTGGTCGCCACGCATTGCCGTGATCATTACAACCGCCGGTCTCTTTTTGCATCGAGTACACAACATCATGTTTTTATCACCTTTCTTCTATTAGCTTTTCTGTAGGACACCCTATGGCAGCGCCGCATAATTACCAATTATCACCTTTGCCGCACATCTGTACAACAATAATTATGCAAATATCGTCCTATATTTTATTTTGTCACAATATGATATATCGACTGAAACAATATTGATTTTCCAATCGCTGCTTCATTGAAAAATGCAAGCTGACCTGCACCATGCTCTACGATCCATCCTGTCAGTTTCCCCATCATCACCAAAAGCACAACAGTCTGCACGCCTCCAACAGCCGCACCCATCGTTTGATCCCCGAGCCGTCCCGTTTTCGTATGACACAGAGAGGATATACATTTTATTATAACCTGTAACAAAGCAGAAATCAAGAGAAATAGAACGGAAAAAGTAAAAACTTTAATCATAGGAATCATTACCGGACGAAGATAAAGCTCTGTCAGTTTTTTGGCCGCTTCTCCAGTATTGCTGGAAAGCACCAGCGCCACAGACTGGATCGCCCGGTTTTGCAGCTGAACCGTATCATTTGACGGCAGCAGCGCATCTGTCATCCATTCCGGCAATCCCGTATACATCTGCTGTGCAGCGCTGTCGATGGATTGGGAAAGTCCCTGTTTCAGCCAATCTGTGGGAACACCAGTTTTCTGAGAAACAGCACCATAAAGTGCATCTGCCGCCTGATCCGGCTGGGATGCGATCTGCTGTAATACGGCATCGTCTAACTGCACACCGTAAGTAGAAAGCATCTGCTGCACAGAATCAGCCAGATGATACTCTTCTAACTTCTGTTCCAATACAGAAGCGCACGGTTCTGCCAGCCAATGGTCATAGACATATTCCGCCGCCGGCTGCGCCAGGATCCCTGCGAAAAGTGCAGCCGCACCATAACCCAACAATCCGGCAATGGAACGAAGCAAACCACGCTGCCATCCACTCCAAATGCAGAGAATGAGGATCGCCAACACAGTCAGATCATAGAGCCACCAGGTTTGATTCATCCAAACTTCCACAAATTACTCCTTAAAGTCCACACGGTCGATCTGATCATATCCCATCAGGAACAAGTAGCCATCTTGTTTTGCGAAAGAGGTATAGGAGCCTTCCAGCGCCACAGTCGCCAGAGCTGTTCCCGAAAAATCATAGGAAGTAATATTTCCAGGACTCATCACGATCGCATCGCCATCGAATACACGCACCATTTCTGCTGTGTCATCCAGTTTCGTAACAGACACATCTGTGGTAGACTGATCCAGGAGAACCAGAGAGGTATCTCGTTTCTGATCGTCCTGAATGATCAGTGCTGCTCTGCCATTTTCCAGATCAGCACTAACCAAAGTACCGTTGTAATTGTACGTGCCCAGCATCTCGCCGGTACTGCTATAATATGCACAGGCTGTATTTCCAACCACACACAGCATTCCATCCGACGAAAAGCCCGACTCCACCACAAGAGTATCCAAAGGCAGCGAAGTCCACTGGGTATCTTTCTGCCGGAACAGAATGCTTGTCACGGTACTTTGCATCACACCATTTTCGACATTGATGGAAGTATAGCAGCAGCCCTCGCTGTCCTCGTGAAATGTCACATCAACGACATGTTCAATGCAGTTTCGCTGATAGATCCGTTTCCCTGTATTATCATACACGCTGATGGCACAGGCATAAGAACTGGATTCAGTGACCAGGGCAACTGTTCCATTTTTACTGACTGTTCCGGAAATAATCTCCTCGTCCACGGACTTACTATAGATATTTTTATGCTTGGAATCCAGCCGGAAAGAAGTTCCACCGCTTTCAAACAACAGCGCATATTTTCCGGTAGAGCACATCATTGCATTTTGATAGGCGTGCTGCCGAATATCTCTGGAGTCTCCATGAAGAGAATACAAATCCAGATAAGCGTCATGGAGCAAAAATAGGGTATCATCCACCAATTCCGCCTGATATCCTGTATTACCGGAAATGGTCAGCGGAAAATTCCCCTCAGCCAGCGTGCCGTCATTCTGTGTTACGGTTTCATAACGGTTTCCAATTCCCTCCAGTTTCGGAATCCAGGCATCACGCTGGATGTACAAATAGCCGCAAAAAGCTGCAATCAACAAAAAAATCACAAAATTCCGCAGTCCCCGCAATCTGCCGCGCCGTTTTCGCTTTTCGATCATATCGTCAGAATCATAGCTCATGCTTTTGGTTGTCTCCTTTCCTGCCCATAGGTCAGATTTTTTGTTCTGTATTTGTTCTGTATCAGTTTCATAAATGTATTATGTATACCAATAATAATATTGCTGTCTCAATAAAACACCCGATACAGCGAAAGTCCATGTGCCTGCGCTGTAATGCCGGCACGTGTCCGATCACGAGATTCCAGCAATGCCTCCAATTCGGACACAGGAATCCTGCCTTCATTGACGCTCAGCAGCGTCCCCACGAGGATCCTAACCATATTATACAGAAATCCGTTTCCTTTGACAAGTAAAATCACGGTGTCCCCTTCTTTTTCTATGGTAATGTCGTAGATTGTACGAATTGTGGTCTGTTTTTCTGTGCAATTTGTACAGAGTGCAGCAAAGTCATGTGTTCCCACAAAATGTTGTGCCGCTTCCCGCATCAGTTCCACATCCAACTTTCGACGATAGTGCAGTTCCAGATCTGTGGTAAAAGGATTTTTACTCTCACTATTGTGGATCCGGTACATATACTGCTTTGCCTGACAGCTAAACCGGGCGTGAAACTCCGGCGGCATATCCTCCACAGACAAAATGGAAATATCCTCCGGCAGATATCCACAGGATCCACGGATGAAATTCCGTGGCGGAATAGGCTTTTCCGTCTGCATGGAAAAACAAAATTCCTTTGCATGTACTCCTGTATCTGTCCGGGAACACCCCTGAATGGCCACCGGCTCGTTGAGCAGCTTGGAAAGAGCTTCTTCCACTACTTCCTGTACTGTTAACGCATTGGGCTGACGCTGAAAGCCGTGATATCGTGTACCACGAAATGCCATAGTCACTTTCAGATTTCTCATGATACCGTTTCCTCCGTTTCTGTCGGCAGTTCTTCCGGTTCCGATTTTTCTGGAATCGGCTGCAACAGCGGTCTCTTTCGTTTGCGTTCCAACACATACAACAGCATCAGGATCAAAATTGCTCCGCCAGAACATAACGTACCAACAACAAATCCCTCCGGCTTGTATGTCAGCGTAATGGTATGTTCCCCAACAGAGACCGGTACAGCCACCATAGCATCACCCACTGGTGTAATGTCCGTTGTAACACCGTCCACTTTTGCAGTCCAGCCTGATTCAAAAGGAATGGAAAAATAGCACAATCCGTCTGTCTGAGATGTCATAGTACCTGTCAGTCTGGTATCCGAAAATTCCGTCAGTGTAATTGTTCCGGCAGAGAGCTTCTCATAGCCTTCTTCCAGAACATTCCGATCCAACTGGTATACATAAACCGTCACGATCCCCGATGTTGCATCCTCCGGGAGTGTGACAGTGAGGCTTGCCGTTTCATTGCCTTCATAGGAACCCATAGAGAAGATATAAGGCTGCTTGGAAATGCTATAAGATGACAAAAAAGCACCGTCTCGGGAAACCATCACGTTTGTCCCACCGGTAACTGTCATATAGCCATAAAGATCCGCTTCACGCTGGGTCTGATAATTGTATTGCAAACTACGATCCGCCGCACTGGTCTCCGCCTGATACGTGTAATTTCCATAGCCGTTTTTCAGGGCATTCGCCCCGGTATAATTCACGTCCCGTACTTCAACTGCAGTAAACAAAGGCTTTTCAATGCCGGTCGCAAGCCGAAACAGCGTGTTCTGATTCTCAAACGGGTTACCGTCGGGTTGGCATTCATAGGATACCAGATCTCGCTCTGTCCAGAACCCAACAGGCAGGTCGTATATATTCTCATATGCAGTGCACCCCTCTTCTTTGGCAATCGTTTTCCATTCTCTGTTGTCCAGAATAGAGCCGCTGCGGCAAATCAGATAGCGGATGCCCGTAAACATATTGGTCACCGGCGTAGAGCCGCCGTAATAATACCGGTTCCCGGCTTCTGAGGCAGGCAGCCCCAGAGCACGCATCCACTTGGTGACACTTTCATTTGCCATGGAAGAAAACTGAGACAATCCATGATAGCCATACAGAGCCGGATCGTTCAGCGTATACCAGGTGGACATTTCTGTACGGTAAAACAATGTTTCATCCTGTGCGTCGATTTGCTCCAGAAGTGCATCCACCGATGCCTCCGCCGTGGGATAGCTGGCATAATCAGAAGTAGATACTTCCTCTGTGCCCATCCTTACATTCTGGAATAACTCGAATGCCAACACAATGGACATAGCAATGCAAAACAGCTGCTTGTTGAAAAACTGGCGGAAATAAAGGAGAATGATCACGGCATAGAGCAGTGCGGTGACAAGAGACCAGTAGACCGCACGGTTTTCCTGAATGTGATAGGATACCAGGAATACGAGGAACGCCATGACCAGCATCGCCAGAATATCCCAGATCTTCAGCTTTTCCTCCAATACCAGCTGGAAGCTCCGATATGCCAGTGTCAGCAACACAAAGGAGAACAGAAACGAAAACCGATAGGGCAGCATATTCGGGAAATGGAACCCATGCCAGATATAATTAAGTACATTACAATTGCAGCTCACCAGCAGGAATGCCAGCACCAAAATAGCTGCAATTTTTTCCCGGATGCGTATTTTTCCGGAACGAAGAAAAGGTCCCATTAACACAAGACTCAAGACACCGCACGCCAGGTTCGGCAAGCCTTCCTTGGAAGTAGGTGCATGATAACTGATCAGATTTGCTAACAGCGTCTGCCAGTTTTCATAAAATTGCACCATGGTAGGAAATGCATTGTTGACGCTGTAGGTCAGCTGTAAGCCATAATAAGCCGGCACAAGCACTACCGCTGCCAAAGCGCCGCCCAGCAGAGAACAGCCTGCCATAACAAGAGTCCTGCCCGGCAGCTGGCGTGGTCTCAAATAGAATACGCAAAGGCAAAGATAAGCAATGACGGCAAATATACAAATGAACATACCGATATAATAATTGGAGAACAAAGCCAACCCCAGCGCAATGACATAGAGCCGGTATTTCCCATCCCGCACCAGACAGACCAGCCCTAGCGCTACCAGGGGCAGCAATGCCACAGTGTCCAACCAGATAATATTCCAGTAATAGCCAAGAATATAGCTGCACAAAGCATACATCACAGAAAACAAGCAGAGAGAGAAGTCATTGCGCCGGAATGTTCCTTTCAGAAACAGGGCAAAAAACAATCCCGCAAAGCCTATCTTCAAAAGCAGTTCAACCGTAACTGCCTCACGCAGCACAGACTCCGGCACAAGGGCAGTCAGCAAATTCAACGGACTTGCGGCATAATATGCCATCATGGATAGAAAATTCGTTCCCAGTCCCGTATCCCATGTATAGAGAAGTGAACCGCCGCTTTGCAGTTTTTCATGGAGCAAACACAGAAACGGATAGTACTGATGCCAGAAATCTGTCACCAGAATCTGCCGGTCGCCAAAAGGATGGACATCCTGCAATACAAAGCCGCAGCCCAGAAAAATCATGGGAATAAAAAAAGACAACAACAGATAACATCTCGATTCTCTTTTCCGGGCAGTATGTTCTGTACGATTCAACGTCTTGGAATGCAATATTGTCATGAGATCAGTTCTCCTCACCAGATGATTTTCACTGCAACTGCAGCGGCAAACAGCAGAATGGTCACAGTTATAGCTGCATAGTCTCGTCCGGCAGCGTGCAGCTGACGCATTTTGGTTCTCCCGGTCTCTCCCCGGTAGCACCGGCACTCCATAGCAGTGGCAAGTTCCTCTGCCCGGCGGAATGCAGACACGAACAGCGGCACTAGAACAGGCACCAGAGCTTTTGCACGCTGTATCAGATTTCCCTCGCTAAAGCTTGCGCCCCGGGCTTTCTGCGCAGTCATGATCTTATCCGTTTCCTCCAGCAAAGTGGGGATAAACCGCAATGCAATGGTCATCATCATGGCAAAGGCATGTACTGGCACATGAATCTTTTTCAAGGGAGAAAGCAGCCGCTCAATAGCATCTGTCAGTGTAATGGGCGATGTGGTATAGGTCAGCAGAGATGAACCGATGAGCAGTATCACAATGCGCACGACCATAAGGATCGCCGTTCTGACGCCATCCTCTGTGATCTTCAAAAAAAGCCATTTGAAATAAACCTTGCCGCCATCAATGAAAAACAGATCCAGCACTGCCGTGATCATCAGGATCACCAGCAGAGGTTTGACGCTTTTCCAGATGAGGCGCACCGGAATCCGGGACAGCGCCAGTGCCAGCAGGCAAAAGACGATGCCGAAGATCAAGGAATATAAATGCTGTCCCATAAAGAGCATAGCGATAAACAGCAGCGTCATGACGATCTTAAAACGGGGATCCATACGGTGTACAACGCTATCCCCAGGGAAATATTGTCCGATGGTAATATCCTTCAGCATCCGCCTTTCGCCTCCTTTTTCCGATACAGTGCCAGGAGTTGTTCCTTTGCCTGTTCTACGGTAAAAATATCATCATCAATGGGCAACCCCTGTGCCCGGAGTGCAGCGCAGACACGTGTGATCTGGGGAACTGCCAGTCCAATGGACTGTAATTCCTGTGCACGGCGGAATACATTCTGCACCGTGTCATAACAGAACACCTTTCCGGCATTCATCACCAGAATCCGTTCTGCATGACGTGCCACATCCTCCATACTATGGGAAACCAACAGAATAGTGCTGCCGGTTTTCTCCCGATATGCATGGATTTCCCGAAGGATTTCCTCTCTTCCATGGGGATCAAGACCAGCAGTCGGCTCGTCCAGGATCAGCACCTCCGGACGCATTGCCATAACGCCGGCAATTGCCACACGGCGTTTCTGACCGCCGGACAGCAAAAAGGGCGACTGCTCCAGGAGTTCTTCCGACAATCCTACGATGGCAGCCGTTTCCCTGACACGTTCCTGCACCTCATCCTCTGTCAGACCCATATTGCGGGGGCCAAAGGCAATGTCCCTTGCCACTGTTTCCTCGAAGATCTGATATTCTGGATACTGAAATACCAATCCTATCCGAAAGCGCACCTGGCGCATTCCAGACTTGTCCGACCAGATGTCCACACCATCCAGCTTTACGCTGCCCTCTGTGGGCTTCAACAAGCCGTTCAGATGTTGAATCAGAGTAGATTTCCCCGATCCGGTATGCCCGATCACCCCGACAAATGATCCGGACGGAATTTCCAGATCTACATGATCCACCGCCGTCTTTTCAAACGGCGTCCCAATCCCATAGCGATACGTTAATCCTTCGGTTTGTAATGTAGCCAAATGCTCACCTCATTTCACGCAAGCTGTTCCAACAAAGCCTGTACACAATCTTCTTCTGTAATAATGCGCGAATCCAGTTCCAGTCCGCACTGCCGCAGTTCATATACCAGTTCTGTTACCTGCGGCACATCCAGACCCACCTGCTTCATCTGTTCCACATGAGAGAAAACTTCCGCCGGAACATCATCCAGCAGGATCTTCCCATCATCCATGACAATGACACGGTCTGCCTGTGCCGCTTCTTCCATATAGTGGGTAATCAGCACAATAGTAATGCCATAGGTACGATTCAGCATACGGATAGTCTTCATGACCTCACGCCGTCCCTTAGGATCCAGCATTGCGGTGGGTTCGTCCAGCACGATACAAGACGGGCGCATGGCGATAATACCGGCAATGGCAACACGCTGCTTCTGACCGCCGGACAGCTGGTTGGGTGCATGCATACGATACTCGTACATGCCCACAGCTTTCAGGGCATCATCGACTCGCCGGCGTATCTCCTCTGGCGGCAGACCAAGATTTTCCGGGCCAAATGCCACGTCCTCCTCCACAATAGTCGCTACGATCTGATTGTCCGGATTCTGAAAGACCATTCCCACACGCTGACGGATGTCATAAAGCTTTTCCTCGTCGCTGGTATCCATGCCGGATACATACATATGTCCCTGTGTAGGCACAAGGATAGCGTTCATATGCTTTGCCAGAGTGGATTTGCCGCAGCCATTATGCCCCAGGACTGCCACAAAAGCGCCTGCCTCCAGCGTCAGGGAAAGATCTTTCAGGATCTCCGACGAAGCGGTTTTGCCGTCCTCGTCGGTGTAGTGGAACGACAGATGCTCTGCCGCAATACGGATTTCCATGGGAGTTCCTCCTTCCAAATCACTTCGATTTCATCAAAATCACCAGAACGACCGTCAGTACAACGACAGCTGCCCCGAACAATAAATAGGGTGCCCAGAACAGGACAACAGAACCGACTGTGCCAAAAGTGTTACCATAAACCAGCCGGTAGTCCAGATAGTTCACCGCTGCTGCGAAGCCGTCAGCCAGTAAAGAGAGAAAGCCGATCAGAACGGCGATCCATTGTTTCCGGTTCATGGAATTCTCACTTCTGCCATATCGCCGTAGAACCGCAGGGCAGTACCATACCGCTCTGTTCCACAGGCAATCCGATCTCATCCGCCGTCACACTGCCGCCGAACTTAGGCCTCAGCACACTGCCCAACAGATATCCCATAACCGCCGGAGAAAGCCCGGTGGTATAGCTGTTCAGCAGGAAGAACAAAGGATCATCGGACAGTACGCCGGCGCACAGCTGCACCAGGTCGTAGATATTTTCCTCCAGCTTCCAGACCTCGCCGCCCGGTCCCCTGCCATAGCTGGGAGGATCCATAATGACCACATCATACTTTCTGCCCCGGCGGATCTCCCGTGCCACGAATTTTTCGCAGTCGTCCACGATCCAGCGCACAGGCTTTTCGGTCAGTCCCGACAATGCAGCATTTTCTCTTGCCCACTGCACCATGCCTTTGGATGCGTCCACATGACACACCGATGCTCCTGCCGCTGCACAAGCCAGCGTTGCACCGCCTGTATAGGCGAACAGATTCAGCACAGAAATGGGCCTCCCTGCATTTCGTATCTGCTCTGCCATCCAATCCCAGTTCACCGCCTGCTCCGGGAACAGTCCTGTATGCTTGAAGCCGGTAGGCTGGATCTTAAAAGTCAGGTTCAGCGGTTCATACTGCATTTCCCAGGAGGTAGGCAGTTTTCTGGCAAATGCCCAGCTGCCGCCGCCGGAAGAGGAACGGCTATAGTGACCGTCTGCCTTTCTCCACGCTGGATGGGCTTTCGGGGTTTTCCAGATAATCTGAGGATCTGGACGCACCAAGGTGACACCGTTCCACATTTCTAGTTTTTCCAGCTCGGATGTGTCCAAAATCCGATATTGTTTCCATTGATTTGCTGCTCTCAATTTGGATTGCTCCTATCTTATTTCTTCATTTTCCACGGGCGTGCTTTTCCAGTCCAGCCCATTTTCTTCCAATAAGCCACATCCGGCTCACACCATCCGTTTCTTTGCATCAATCGCATGATGAAAAAGAACCCTTTGGTTTTCATACCAGGCTTAACAGATCCGCACCGTCTGCGAATACGCTTTGCCAAAGCAGCCATATGTTTCTGATACTTTTTTTGCCGTTTTTCCGGTATCTGTTCCCACGCAGTGGCACGCACCGCAGTACCGTACTTATAAACCTTTGGGATACCCCAAAAGAACATGCTGTCTGCCATATCCTTGAGCGTCGATCTCATACCAGCGCCTGCTGCTGTTGCAATACAAACAGCCTGTTTCGAAAACATGGCGCTTTCCGGACGGTGCACCATCCAGCGATAGCCATAATGGTCAAGCCATGCTTTCATTGCACCTGTAGTATGATATACATAAACCGGACTGGTCAGAATCAAAACATCTGCTGCATCCATCGCCTGCGTAATTGGTTTCAGCTTCGCATAATGAGGACAGAGTGTCTCAGATTTTCCAAAGCAGTTCGTACATCCCACGCAAAATTCTCCAAAATCTCTGGGAAGAAAAAATTCTGTCACAGTTGCATCAAGCTGTTCCGCCAGCATTTTTCCCAGATGATAAGTAGAGCCTTTGTGATTCTGTCCATGGATCATTACTACCCGCATATTTGATGCCATTTGTTTACTCCCCTGCAAAAATCTTAACCTGCTCCGTAATCGCCTGTGCCGCTGTCTCAATCTGCTGAGCATCCTTGCCCTCGACCATAACACGCACCAGCGGTTCCGTACCGCTTTCCCGGACAAGAATTCTGCCGTTGTCTCCCAGTTCTTCTGTATACTTTTCGATCTGTGCAGCGATCTGTGCATCTTCCTGCCAGTGTCCCTTTTTCTCTGCCGGGATGGTCACGTTATACAACACCTGTGGGAATGTCTCCATCAGTCCTGCCAGTTCGCTCATCTTCTTGCCAGACTTTTTCAGGATCTCCATGAGCTTGATACCAGACAGTTCCCCATCTCCAGTAGTCGCTTCATCCAGGAAAATAATATGACCACTTTGCTCGCCGCCGATATTATAACCTCCAGCA
The DNA here is from genome assembly GCF_019417665.1 of Ruminococcus sp. Classification (GTDB taxonomy): domain Bacteria; phylum Bacillota; class Clostridia; order Oscillospirales; family Ruminococcaceae; genus Ruminococcus_C. The sequence continues at coordinate 1,951 of NZ_DXUU01000027.1, read as the reverse complement.
AGCATCTGCTCCAGCACATACCGATCGCCCACCTTAGTTGCCATGGTATTGATATGATTCGCTTTAGCAAAGTGGAAAAAGCCCAGGTTGGTCATGACTGTAACAACAGCAGTATTGCCCTTCAGATTCCCCTCCTGCTGCATTGCCTGAGCGCAGATAGCAATGATTTTGTCACCGTCAATGAGCACGCCATTTTCATCCACTGCCAGACAGCGGTCTGCATCTCCATCGAAAGCAAGCCCCAGATTGCAGTCATGAGTCTTGACATATTCCATGAGCTGTTCCATATGGGTAGAGCCGCAGTTCTTATTGATATTGGTACCGTCCGGCTCTGCGCTGAGCATATGCACCGATGCACCCAGACGAGTGAACAGGGCTTCTGCTGTGGTGGAAGAGCTGCCGTTGGCGCAGTCCAGTACCACACGAATTCCTGTACAGTCTGTATGGATACAGCTTACCAGGTAGGAAATATAATCCTCCTTGGCATTTTCATATGTAGAGATCGCACCCACATTGGTATGAGACTGCAAAACGATCTGTTCCGGATGGTCAAGGATCAGCGCCTCGATCTCCTCTTCGATGGCATCCGGCAGCTTATAGCCCGTGGACGCAAACAGCTTAATGCCGTTGAATTCCACGCTGTTGTGAGATGCCGAGATCATAACACCAGCATCGGCGCCCTTCGTCCGAACAAGATATGCCACTGCCGGTGTGGGAACGACACCCAATTTTACTGTTTCCGCACCAACAGAACAAATACCGGCGCAAAGCGCAGCCTCCAGCACATCAGAAGAGATTCGTGTATCCTTACCAATGAAAATTTTCGCACGGTGTTTTGTTTCCTTTGTCAGGACAAGTGCTGCGGCACGACCGATCTGCATCGCCAATTCACATGTCAGTTCTGTGATCGCAACGCCTCTTGCGCCGTCTGTTCCAAATAATCTACCCATAAGTCATAGTTTCCTTTCATCATAAAATAATATTGTTTATTTTCATCTTTCTCAAAAAGACGTTTCAATCCGACAGAGACATCTGCCCCTCCATACCGCCGTTCACATCCGGCTGGCGATAGCCCAAATGCTGATACGCCAATGCAGTGGCACAGCGTCCTCTTGGCGTTCTCGCCAAAAAGCCCAGCTGCATGAGATACGGCTCGCAGACATCTTCCAACGTCACCGTCTCCTCTCCCAGCGCCGAAGCAAGCGTTTCCAGACCTACCGGACCGCCGCCGTAGCCCTTGATAATCATTTCTAGCATCCGACGGTCGTTGCTGTCCAGTCCCAGTTCGTCGATTTCCAGACGATCGAGTGCCATATGAGCAATCTCCTCTGTGATCTCTCCGTTACCGATAACATCGGCAAAATCCCGGACACGTTTCAACAACCGGTTTGCAATACGAGGTGTCCCCCTGGCACGGCTGGCAATTTCCGCTGCACCATCAATGGTACAGGGGATTTTCAGGATCATGGCACTGCGGCGTACAATATCCGTCAACTGTTCTGTGGTATACAGTTCCAGCCGCAAAATGACGCCAAACCGATCACGAAGCGGACTGGACAGCTGTCCAGCTCTCGTAGTTGCCCCCACCAGCGTGAAGGGATTCAGATCCACACGCAAAGAACGGGCAGAGGGGCCTTTTCCCATAATGATATCAATGGCGTGATCCTCCAGTGCCGGATAGAGAATTTCTTCTACCTGCCGGTTCAGACGGTGGATCTCGTCAATGAACAGCACGTCATTCGGCTGCAAATTCGTCAGGATCGCTGCAAGGTCACCTGCTTTTTCAATTGCCGGTCCTGTGGTCACACGCAAATTCACGCCCATTTCATGGGCAATAATGGATGAAAGGGTCGTTTTGCCCAGTCCCGGCGGTCCGTACAGCAGCACATGATCCAGAGGATCTCCGCGTCGCTTGGCTGCTTCAATATACACAGCTAAATTTTCCTTCACT